>JACUTZ010000142.1 GCA_014859545.1 Gammaproteobacteria bacterium | reverse complement strand
GCGAAAGAATTTGGCCCCTCTGTCAATATATGGGTAGTAAAGGCAGATGCTGGGCCGTCGCTCCCATGCGGGGCGAATGAACTGGGAAACATTCCAGAGGCTCAGTCAGCGCTACCCCCTTCCGCCCGTGCGCGTGGTGCACAGTATTTACGTAACGTAGCAAAGTTTGGTTTGAGGAGCCGGTTGCGTGAGTTGCGCACGTCCGGATCTGTGGGAACCCCGGGTGAGCAATCACCCGGGGTCACCCGGCCATTTGATGAAAATTTACTGTGCATCTCTGCAGGTGGAGCCAACCTTATGGCCCGAAATTATCCCATCGCATTTTCAATTTCCGGGAAAACCTGGGTTAATAATCATGCCCATGTGTTGCGATTTAACAGTATGTCCACCCCGACCCAGGTGATGGTGGAGAATTACCTGAATTCAATCAGTTTGAAGGATTTCCTGACCGCCTGTGGCTGATCTTTACTTTGCGTCCTTTGCGTCTTTGCGGTGAAAAGGTTTTTTGTCTTCATGCCAAATCAAACCAACCTCACCCCGGCGATCAGCAGGGTCAGTTGCTGTAGCTCATCCTGCGGGTTGCCCGGCTCGGCGCCCTTGACGATGCGATCGATGCGTCCGCCCATGCGCAGCAGCGACTGCCAGGTGGCCGGGCGGTGGCGCTGCAGGGCGGCGCCGACGGCGGCCTTGCGATTGTCCCACACCCGATGGGTGCTGAATATCTGTCCTATTGCCTGGCCCTGGGCCAGCTGTTCGGCCATTAGCGCGAGACTGCGCAGTTCGCGCAGCAGTGCCCAGGTGATCAGTACCGGCTCCACCCCTTCACTGAACAGCCCCTGCAGTACACGCACACTGCGCGGCACATCACCGAGCAGGGCGGTGTCCATCAGCTCAAAGACATTGTAGCGGGCGCTGTTGGCGACACCTTCTTCGAGCTGTTCCAGGCTGAGCTGGCCGGGGCCGTAGAGCAGCAATAATTTGTCCACTTCCTGGGCGGCGGCCAGCATATTGCCTTCGACCCGTTCGGCCAGCAATTGTGCCGCCTCGGGGCTGGTGGCAAGCCCCCTGGCTTGCATCCGTCGCAGCACCCAGGCGGGCAGCTCGCCCGGCCCCACCGGCCAGAGCTGCATAAACACGCCGACCTGGTCCAGGGCCTTGACCCATTTGCTGTTCTGCGCGGCCTTGTCGAGTTTGCCGCAGATCAGCATCAGTACGGTGTCTTGCGGTGGCCGCGCGGCATAGTCGCAGAGGGCCTTGCTGCCCTCATTGCCGGGCTTGCCGCTGGGCAGGTGCAGTTCGATCAGGCGTTGTTCGGCAAATAGTGAAAGACTATTGGCGGCCTGCAGCAGCGCGCCCCAATCAAAACCACTGGCACTGGCGTGCAGTACCTCGCGTTCGCCCACCCCCAGTGCCCGGGCCTGCTGGCGGATCAGATCGCCGGCTTCCATTATCTGCAGGGGTTCATCGCCGCTGAGCAGATAGATGGGTTTGAGCCCCTGTTGCAGATTGGCCTGGAGTTGTTCGGAGCGCAGTTTCATGGCTGTGTCAGGGACTGGAGTCGGCGCAGCAGTTGGCTGACTGCCTGGCGGCGCATCTCCTGCTGGAGGATGGTCTGCTCCTCATTGCTGGCCAGCACATCACTGGGATTGAAACGCTGTTCGCGGATCAGTTGCAGTTGCTGGTGGTCGGCCAGGGCGCGCCCCTGGCTGTCGCGCAGGCTGTATGCCAGGTTCAGGCGGTGTTCGTATTCATTGACCCGGCCCAGCTGGTCGACGCCACGGTCGCGGCGACTGAAATCGACCCGGTGGATCTGCAGGGTGGCGCTGGCCTCGCTGGCACTCTGCACCACCTGGGCACCGGTCGCCTGGATGGCCTGTTCCAGCTCGAAGTAGAGCGGGCTGCGTGCATCGGCCTGGATATAGGTGCGTTCCATCACCGCTGGCAGCGGACTGGCCCCGCGTAACTGAAAGCCACAGGCGGTCAGACTGATCGCCAGCAGCAGCACCAGCCCGTGGCGGCGCATTATTTGACCACCACGTTCACCAGTCGGCCCGGCACTACCACGATCTTGAGGAGGGTCTTGCCCTCGACAAAACCCTGCACCTTTTCATCCGCCAGCGCGGCCTCTTCGATCTGTTCCTTGCTGGCATCGGCGGGCACGTTGATCTGGCCGCGCAGTTTGCCGTTGACCTGTACCACCAGCTCGATGGAATCGCGCACCAGCGCCTGCGGATCGACCTCGGGCCAGGGGGCGCTGAGGACGTTGTCGCCGTAGCCCAGCTCACGCCACAGCACATGGCTGATGTGCGGGGCGATGGGGGCGAGCAGGCGCAGCAGGATGGCAAAGCCTTCGTTGCGCAGTGCGTTTGCGCCATCGCCCTCGACGCGGCTCAGGGTGTTCATGATCTTCATACAGGCGGCGACCACGGTGTTGAACTGGTACTTGCCAAAGTCCACCAGCGCCTGTTGCAGGGTTTCATGCAGTTCGCGGCGGGCCTCGCTGCTGGCTTCGTGCTTGCTTGCCGCTTTGCCCAGTGCGCCCTGATGTTCCTGGGCAAAGGCCCATACCCGCTTGAGAAAGCGCGAGGCCCCCTCGACCCCGGAATCGTTCCATTCCAGGGATTGCTCCGGCGGCGCGGCAAACATGGTGAACAGGCGCACCGTGTCGGCACCGTAGCGCTCAATCAATTCCTGCGGGTCGACGGTGTTGCCCTTGGACTTGGACATCTTGGAGCCGTCCTTGAGTACCATCCCCTGGGTCAGCAGCTTGGTGAAGGGCTCATCGGAATGGAGCAGGCCCTCGTCGCGCAGCAGCTTGTGGTAGAAGCGCGCATACAGCAGATGCAGGATCGCATGCTCGATGCCGCCGATGTATTGGTCCACCGGCAACCAGTAGTCGGCACGTTCGTCCAGCATCGCCTCGCCATTGCTGCGGCAGGCAAAGCGGGCGTAATACCAGGAGGACTCCATGAAGGTATCGAAGGTGTCGGTTTCGCGCTCGGCTTTGCCGCCGCACTCGGGGCAGGTGGTTTGACGCCAGGCGGGGTCGGCCTTGAGTGGTGACTTTACCCCGTCAAAGGCCACCTCTTCCGGCAGCACCACCGGCAATTGCTGCTCGGGCACCGGTACCGCGCCGCAGCTGGGGCAGTTGATGATCGGGATCGGGCAGCCCCAATAGCGCTGGCGTGACACGCCCCAGTCACGCAGGCGATAGTTGACCCGGCGTGTGCCCTTGTCCTGTTCGCTGAGGGTTTCGGCGATGGCATGAAAGGCCTGGGCCGAGCTGAGACCGTTAAAGATACCCGATTCGATCAGCACACCCTTGTCGGTGAAGGCGGCCTGCTCAAGATCCGGCTGCGGGTCATCGCTGTCTATCCCGGCGGGGGCGATCACCTGTTTGATCGGCAGGCCGTATTTCCTGGCAAACTCCCAGTCGCGCTGGTCGTGGGCCGGCACCGCCATCACCGCACCATCGCCGTAACCCATCAGTACGAAGTTGGCCACAAACACCGGCACCGCTTCGTCGCTGAGCGGGTGGCGCGCCATCAATCCGGTGGCGCAGCCCTTTTTCTCCATGGTCTCCATCGCCGCCTCGGAGGTCTCCATGTGGGCGCACTCCTCAAGGAAGGCGGCCAGTTCGGCATTGCCCTTCGCCGCGGCGACCGCCAGCGGGTGTTCCGGTGCCACGGCCACATAGCTGACCCCCATCAGGGTGTCGGGGCGGGTGGTGAAGACCTTGAGCGGCTGGTCGTTGACGGTGAACACCACCTCGACCCCCTCGGAGCGGCCGATCCAGTTCTTCTGCATGGTGCGCACCTGCTCGGGCCAGCCGGGCATGTTGTCGAGGTTGTTCAGCAATTCCTCGGCATAGGCGGTGATCTTCATGAAATACTGGGGGATCTCGCGGCGCTCGACCAGGGTATCGCAGCGCCAGCAGCGCCCGTCGATCACCTGTTCGTTGGCCAGTACCGTGACATCGTGCGGGCACCAGTTGACCGGGGCGGTTTTTTTGTAGATCAGGCCTTTCTTGAACAGGCGGGTGAACAGCCACTGCTCCCAGCGATAGTATTCGGGATGGCAGGTGGCCAGTTCGCGGGACCAATCGTAGCCAAAGCCCAGGCGCTTGAGTTGGCCGCGCATGTAGTCGATGTTTTCGTAGGTCCATTTGGCCGGCGGCACCTGGTGCTTGATCGCCGCGTTTTCGGCGGGCAGGCCAAAGGCATCCCAGCCCATCGGCTGCAACACGTTTTTTCCCAGCATGCGCTGGTAGCGACTGATCACATCGCCGATGGTGTAGTTGCGCACATGGCCCATGTGCAGCCGCCCACTGGGGTAGGGGAACATGGACAGGCAGTAGAATTTTTCCCGCGACGGGTCGTCGTGGGCGGTAAAGCTGCCCTGCGCCTCCCACCATTGCTGGGATGCCTGCTCGATCTGTTGCGGGGTGTACTGCTTGTCCAGTGCCATTGCGTTGCCTGTCTTGGGGAAGGTGGATTCGACCGGCAAGGATACCGTAGGTGACGGATCCCGGACAACCGGCCACCCGGCAAAAGCACGGCCTTTGTGTGTCCGGCAGCCCAGATAGGACAGAAGATTGGCCAGCCATACCCTGTAATCC
>JACUTZ010000141.1 GCA_014859545.1 Gammaproteobacteria bacterium | reverse complement strand
CCCCTAGCCCCTAGCCCCTAGCCCCTAGCCCCTAGCCCCTAGCCCCTAGCCCCCTTGCCCCTTGCCCCCTTGCCCCTCGGCGGATTTCACTTGTCGCCATCCCGCCTTATCGGTATGGTGCCGCGATGGAACACAGAGCCCGCAAACGATTTGGTCAAAACTTCCTGCATGATCCACGCATCATTCAGGGCATCGTCTCCGCCATCCACCCCAAACCCGAAGATCATCTGGTCGAGATCGGGCCGGGCATGGGCGCGCTGACCGGCCCCCTGCTGGATAGTGGTGCCCGCCTGGATGTGGTGGAACTGGATCGGGACCTGATCCCGATCCTGCATAAAACCCTGGGCAGCCCGGCGAATCTGCAGATCCACCAACACGATGCGCTGAAGTTTGATTTTTGCCAACTGGCCGAGCCCGGCCAGTCCCTGCGAGTGATCGGCAATCTGCCCTACAACATCTCCACCCCGCTGATCTTTCACCTGCTCGATCAGGCCCATTGCATTCGCGATATGCACTTCATGCTGCAAAAAGAGGTGGTGGATCGCCTGGCCGCCGGGCCTGGCTGCGGCGACTACGGCCGACTGGGGATCATGGTGCAAACCCGCTGCGAGGTGGAGCAACTGTTCACCGTCCCGCCCGGCTCCTTCCATCCGGCCCCCAAGGTGGATTCGGCCATCGTACGCCTGACCCCCTGGCAAACCCCGCCCCATGCCATCCAGGATCCGGCGATCTTCGCCAAGCTGGTGTCACAGGCCTTCATGCAACGGCGCAAGACCCTGCGCAACAACCTCAAGGGCCTGATCGACGCGGCAGCGCTGGAGACGCTAGGCATTGATCCGGGCCGCCGTCCGGAGACCCTTAGCATTGAGGAATTTGCGCGGATTGCCAATCATTTGGCTTAGGCTGGGAAGACATTCACGCGCAGAGACGCGGAGAAAGCGCAAAGCGTATGGTCGAAGGAGCCCGGCTTAGGGCTCCTGTGGCAGTGCTCCCCATTCCTTCTGGCTTTCACCCCTGCGCCCCCGCGTCTGCGCGCGGCAAGCCCATTAGCCCCTCATCGCCTGCCGCCGGTGAAATACAAACAGGCGTGAAGGATCGGCCCCAAGCTTGAGCAGGCCAGCGCTGCAGGCGGTGGTGAAGGATTCGGGGCCGGCCAGGTAGATGTCCGCCTCGGCCGGGCTCGGTGATGCGGCCTGCAGGCGCGCCAGCAGATCGGCGATCTCGGTCTGGCTGGGCAGGGCTGCTGCGGTGTGCAGCTCGACAAAGGCATAATCGTCCAGCACATCCATCCAGGAACGGCAATAGTTGTCCAGATAATGCCCGGTCGCGGCATCGGCCAGCCAGTACAGGCGCAGCGGCTGTGTCAGCTCCAGATTGACGGCATGCTCGATCAGGCTCTTGCTGATCGCAAAATCGCTACCCAGCGCCACCATCAGCAGTGGCCGGGGCGAATCATCATCCAGGCTCAGCTCCCCGTAGGGACCGTGTACCGTCAACGCAGCGCCACTGTGCTGGCCGGCAAAAAGCTGTGCCACCAGCGGATGTTCGCTATCGCGATGTAGATGGAAATACAGATGCATGCCATTGCAGGGACAGCTGGCGATGCTCACATCGAGGGGAGGCAGACCAGCCATTTCCAGCCTGACGTACTGGCCGGCCATGAAGCGCAGGGTATTGCTGCGCGAGGTGCGCAGCTGCAGCACCCCGACCTTGTCACTGACCGGCTCGAATTTGACCAGCTTGACCGGCACTTGCTGCAGCGGCATCTCGCGTGGGGAATTGGCCTCGTCGGCCTGGATCACCAGATCGCTCTCGGCATGGGTGGCGCAGAGCATCACATAGCCCTGGGCACGCTCCCGCTCACTGAAGTGAAAATCCCTGGCCATGTGCTGACCGACCTGCCCCTGGATAACGCGCGCCCGGCAGTCACCGCAGGTGCCATTGGAACAATTGTAACGAGGGTTGATCCCGGATCGCAGCGCCGCCTCGAGCAGGCTTTCCTGGGGGAGCGCGGTGAATTCATGACCACTGGGTTCAAGACGGATCCGATACGACACTAATTCTCCAATTTATCCAGCAACCAACTGTTGACGACGCTGATCACCTGTTTTTGTTCCGGGGAGGCATCCCGATTCAGATCACCCAGCAATTGGGCCAGTTCGTGGATGCAACCGCGAAATTTTTGCATCTTGGCATTGGCCACGCTGAGGTCGGCGTTACGCTTGCGTAGCTGTTGTTCCAGTGCAGCCGTATCCGGGGCCACTGTGTCGGCCACGCGACGCGCAAAGGCGGTCTGGCGGATCAGCTTGGTGTACTCAAGGATGGGGTCGTCATCCATGGCCATCAAGGGATAGCGCTGGCGCAGATCATCCATGTCCACCTTGCCCTCAAAGGTCTGCAGGTCCCCATCGTGGATCAGACGTTGCAGATCCCGACGGGGCACACCCAGCATGGTGGCGGCCCTGGCCAGTGGCAGTTGCTGTCCCATAACGACCTCCCGATACGCTTACAGTCAGTTTAAGTCTAGCGTTCTACTCGGATATAACCAGCTTGCCGACAGTAATTTTTCGACAATCTTTTTTATCGGCTAATCAATCCACTTGTGCAGGGCGTCGATCAACTGCTGGGCCTGATCCTTACTGGAGATATTGAACTTGGACTGCTGGCGATACTCACCATTGCGCTTCTGATAGCGACGAATGCTGTATTTGTCCGGACCATATGCCTCTTTCTTGCGATCCCAATCCTGATAGCGGAACAGAATCGTGGACCAGGCCCCCTTGCTCAGTACCACCTTGTCCAGCTCCTTGACCGTCACCAGACCATCTTCGCTGTATTCCACGGTCAGCTCATCAATACTCTCTGCCACATTGTGCTCCATTGGGTTGATTGAAAAAATTCAGACTTCTGCCACGTACAGCTCGACCGACTCGATCGTCTGGCCCACCAGGCGAAAGGCGCGCAGCTCCAACACGCCCTTGGTATTCAGTGAAATAATCAGATACAGCGCTTCGGGGTAAGCGGCCTGCTGCACATCCCGTAGCGACGGCTCGGCCGGGGCGTGCGGATGGGAATGGTAGATCGCAAACAGCGCCTCACCCTGCTCGCGCATCTGTCGCATCGCCGCAATCTGCGCCGCTGGATCCATTGCGAACAGGTGTTCCGGTTCATCGGCCAGATTGGCTGCCGGATAGACGCTCTGCGGCTGTCCGTCGCGCGCGCCGATCAGGCCGCAAACCTCACGTTCGGGGGCCTGTTGGGCATGGCGCAACAGTTGATTGACCAGGCTACGAGGGATTTGGCAACTATTCATGGGGTGACTGTAACGGCTGGGGAATGATTTGTCATGCTCTGCTGCGGCACACCGGACAGTCCGGATCCTTGCGCAGGCGCATCTGACGCCATTCCATACCCAGCGCATCCCAAATCAACAGGCGTCCGACCAGTGGCTCGCCTATCCCGGCCAGTAGCTTGAGTGTCTCGGTGGCCTGTAATGCGCCGATCACCCCAACCACCGGTGCCAGGATCCCGTTTTCGCTACAGGTCTGAGCCGACTCACCTTCATCCCGATACAGGCAGCGATAGCAGGGGCTGTCGTCTCGGCGTGGATCAAACACACTGAGCTGCCCCTCGAAACGGATCGCCGCGCCAGAGACCAATGGGGTCTTGGCCTGCACACAGGCATCATTCAGGGCAAAACGGGTGCTGAAATTGTCACTGGCATCGATCACCACATCCACGGCCCGCACCTGCGCCAGCAGGTCCTCGCCCTCCAGGCGGGTTTGCAGCAGATTCAGGCGCACATCCGGGTTTTGCCGACGCAGGGTGCTGGCCGCCGATTCGACCTTGGGACGGCCCATGTCTGCAACCCCGTGCAAGATCTGACGCTGCAGATTGCTGATATCCACCACATCGTCATCCACCAGGGTCAATTCACCCACCCCCGCAGCAGCCAGATACATGGCCACCGGTGAACCCAGCCCCCCCATGCCCACAATCAGGGCATGACTGGCAAGCAGCCGCTGTTGCCCGGCCCAATCCAGTTGGGGGAGCATCAGCTGACGGCTGTAACGCAGCAATTGTTCATCATTCATCGGGAAATACTGACAGAAAATGCAACTTAGAGGTAGCCGCGCCAGTGTTCGGGACGCTCATCCCGGCAACCGTGACGGCGGCGAAGATAGTTCTGGATAAAAACCTTGCGATCGGCGGTATTTTCACCCTCCAGGCCCAAATTGGCCCGCTGGGTCTCTTCAGTATAGGCATACAGGGCGCGCTTGAGCTTGTGCATCAGACTATTGTCCAGATGGTAGCCAAACTCAACCAGCACCTCTTCAATAAGACCGAGGGTGATAATGGTGATGTCATAGCGGACAAACAGCAGGTGAGGCTCCGCCGGATTTACCTCATGCACCCCATCCATCCCATCCAGCATCAGGCTGGCGGAGTGTGCCTGGGTGGCGTCAGGGTGCAATCGGCAAAAGCGGAGTTCGCGGTGTTTAATCTGTGGCGAGTGATCCCTTTGCATACCGCCAAGATTAGCCGGGAAGCCGAGGGAATGCCAGTTGAATTCTGAGTGCTGAGTGCTGAGTATCGAACTTCCTCAGCCCCTAACCCCTAACCCCTAACCCCAAAAGCATT
>JACUTZ010000140.1 GCA_014859545.1 Gammaproteobacteria bacterium | reverse complement strand
AGCCACTTGAGCATGATTAATCACCAAAAAAATATTTCACCGCAGAGGCGCAGAGGTTTGGATGGCAGAAGTACAAGGAGATTTTGGGGTTACCAGGCTACTTTAGCCAAACTGTTCGACTGCTCCCTCTTCTCTGCGCCTCTGCGGTAAATGTATTGTTAGGCAAATCGCCGTAGTTCGCCTTCGCCATCGACATTTTCCACACAGCGCCCGCAGAGTTCCGGGTGTGCGGCGTGGCTGCCCACGTCTTCGCGGTAGTGCCAGCAACGGGCGCATTTCTGATGGGCGCTGGCGGCCACAGCGATCCAGACCTCGTCGCCGTTTTCCAGACGATAGTGGCTGGCCTCTGCGGGCGGGGTATCGACCACTGGCTGAATGCGGGCGGCGGAGGTGATCAGTACAAAACGCAACTCGTCCTGTAGCTGTTGCAGACGGGCATGGACCTCGCTGCCGCAGTAGAGGCTGACCTCGGCCTGCAGATTGGCGCCGATCTCCCCTGCGTTGCGCAGCCGTTCCAGCTCCCGGTTGACCGCGTCACGGACCTCCATGATCTCGGCCCAGTAGTCGAGATCCATCAGGCCCAGTTGCTGTTCGGGGAAATCGTACCAGGTCTCCAGAAACACCGAGGCGCTGCGCTGGCCGGGGATTTGCTGGAAGATCTCCTCGCCGGTGAAGCTGAGGATCGGTGCCAGCCAGCGGCTCATCGCCTCGACGATGTGGTAGATCGCGGTCTGTGCCGAGCGGCGCGCCAGTGAATCGGCCGGGGTGGTGTACTGGCGATCCTTGATCACATCCAGATAGAAGGAGCCCATGTCGATGGAGCAGAAGTTGTGCACCTTTTGATAGATCTGGTGAAACTCGTATTTTTCGTAGGCAGGCAGCAGCTCGTCCTGCAACTGGCTGGCACGGGCCACCGCCCAGGCATCCAGGGCAATCATTTGTTCGGGCGCGACCAGATTCTTGGCCGGGTCGAAGCCGGCCAGATTGGCCAGCAGGAAGCGTGCGGTGTTGCGAATGCGCCGGTAGGCATCGGCGGTGCGTTTGAGGATCTCATCCGATACGGTCATCTCGCCACGGTAATCGGTGGAGGAGACCCACAGGCGCAGAATGTCGGCGCCCAGGTTCCCCACCACCTTTTGCGGTGCGACCACATTGCCCTTGGACTTGGACATCTTCTGGCCCTTGGCGTCCACGGTAAAGCCGTGGGTGAGCACTGCCTTGTAGGGCGCTGCACCGGTGCTGGCCACTGCGGTCAGCAGGGAGGACTGGAACCAGCCACGATGTTGGTCGGAGCCTTCCAGATAGAGATCGGCCGGGCGTTGCAGCCCCTCGCGACGTTCCAGCACGCAGGCGTGGGTCACGCCCGAGTCGAACCACACATCCAGGGTGTCGGAGACCTTGTCATAGTCGGCGGCCTCGCTGCCCAGCAGTTCGGCGGGGTCGAGATCAAACCAGGCATCGATGCCCTTTTCCTCGACGCGCCTCGCCACCTGTTCGATCAGCGAGCTGGTATTGGGGTGCAGCCTGCCGCTGGTCTTGTGTACGAACAGGGCGATCGGTACCCCCCAGTTGCGCTGGCGTGAGATGCACCAGTCGGGGCGGTTTTGCACCATCGACTCGATGCGTGCCTGACCCCAGTCCGGGATCCACTGGGTCTGCTTGACCGCCGCCAGTGCGCCGGGACGCAGGCCGTTTTGTTCCATACTGATAAACCACTGCGGGGTGGCGCGAAAGATGATGGGGGTTTTGTGCCGCCAGCAGTGCGGATAGCTGTGACGCAGCGCCTGGGCATGTACCAGCTTGCCGCGCTCGCGCAGCACCTCCAGCACGCTGTCGTTGGCCTTGAACACATGTTGCCCGGCAAACAACTCGGTATCGGGCAGGAATTTACCGTCACCACCGACCGGGTTGTGTACCTTCAGGCCATAGCGCATCCCGACCACATAGTCCTCCTGGCCGTGGCCGGGAGCGGTGTGCACCGCGCCGGTACCGGCCTCCAGGCTGACGTGCTCGCCGAGGATGATTGGCACCTCGCGGGCATAGAAGGGATGTTGCAGCTTGAGGCCTTCCAGATCGCTGCCCTTGCAATAGGCGACGACCTTGTAGTCATCCACACCGTAGCGGCCCATCGCCTGCTTGAGCAGGCCCTCGGCCAGCAGCAGGCACTCGGGGCCGTGCTCGCCAACGCCCTCGCATTGCACCAGTGCGTATTCCAGATCCGCATTCAGGGCCACCGCCTGGTTGGCCGGCAGGGTCCAGGGGGTGGTGGTCCAGATCACCGCCGACACCGGGCCCTTGGCCGGATGTTCGCTGGCCTTGCGCACCCGTGACCACAGCGCCTCCTCATCGAGGAATGCAAAGCGTACATCGATGGCCGGGGAGGTCTTGTCCTCGTATTCCACCTCGGCCTCGGCCAGCGCCGAGCCGCAATCGGTACACCAGTGCACCGGCTTGGCGCCCTTGTGTAGATGGCCCTGTTCGATGATCTGCCCGAGGGTGCGGATGATGTCCGCCTCGAAGCGAAAATCCATGGTCAGATAGGGTTGTTCCCAGTCGCCGAAGATGCCCAGGCGCTTGAAGTCCTCGCGCTGGCCATTGACCTGCTCGCTGGCATAGCTGCGGCAGGCGGCGCGAAATTCGCTGGGGCTGACCGCCACCCCGGCCTTGCCCAGTTTCTTTTCCACCTGCAACTCGATCGGCAGACCGTGGCAGTCCCAGCCCGGCACATAGGGGGCATCAAAGCCGCCCAGGGTGCGGGATTTGACGATGATGTCCTTGAGGATCTTGTTGACCGCATGGCCGATATGGATGTCGCCATTGGCATAGGGCGGGCCGTCGTGCAGGATGAACTTCGGGCGGCCCTCCCCTGCCCGGCGCAACTGGCCGTACAGATCCATTTGCTGCCAATGGGCCAGCATCTCCGGCTCGCGCTGGGGCAGATTGCCGCGCATCGGAAAGTCGGTCTCGGGGAGGTTCAGGGTATGTTTGTAATCACTCACTGTAATATCACCGCAGAGGCGCAGAGGGCGCCGAGTTGTATTGGTTGACGATACGTTTGATGCCCTTGCTCAATATGGGCACGTTGAAATTGATTAATAGTCCGCGTTCAAGACCGGACAAACGCAGGTAGCTGATCAGCTGCGCCTGATGGAGTGGGAGCAGGGTTTCCACAGACTTCAACTCCAGCACAACCTGATTGTCGACGACTATATCCATTCTGAATCCACAGTTGAGCTGCATACCTTTGTAGCTTACCGGTTGGCTGCATTGGCGTTCAAAGGAAATGTTGTGTTGAGAAAACTCCCAACACAGGCATTCTTCATAGGCCGACTCAAGCAAACCTGGGCCAAGATGTCGATGTACCTCTATGGCGCAGGCAATAATCTGTTGCGTTAGTCTATCTCTTCCAGACACATCAACCTCCTTGTTTTCCTCTGCGTACTCTGCGTGCTCTGCGTGCTCTGCGGTGAGATATCCTTTCTCCGCGTCTTTGCGGTTAATCGCTTTTAGCAAAATATCTGCGTGCCGTCTCCGCATCGCGCAGGATTTGTGCCTTTAGCGCGTCGAAGGACTCAAAGCGCTGTTCGGCGCGGATCCGCTGCTTGAAGTCCACATGCACATGCTGGCCATAGATATCCTGCGCAAAGTCAAACAGGTGTACCTCCAGCAGGGCGCGGCTGCCATCGACGGTGGGGCGGCTGCCCACATTGGCCACGCCACGCACCGGCTCGCCGGCAATGCCGAACATCTCCACTGCAAACACCCCATCCACCGGGGTGCGGGCGCGGTGCAGGAAGATATTGGCGGTGGGAAAGCCGATGGTGCGTCCCAGTTTGTTGCCATGGGCGACCCGTCCGCTCATTCGATAGGGGCGGCCCAGCAGTTGTTCGGCATGGCGCAGCTCGCCAGCTTGCAGCGCCTCGCGGATGCGGGTGCTGCTGACCCGCTCGCCATCCACCGCATAGGTATGCATGTTCACCACCTCAAAGCCATGCTGCCTGCCGGCCTGTTGCAGCAGTGCAAAGTCCCCGGCGCGGCCCTGGCCAAAGCGAAAATCATCCCCGACCACCAGATAACGTATCCCCAGACCCTCGATCAGGATGCGCCGGATAAAGTCCTCGGCCGACATCGCCGCCAGGCTCTGATGAAAGGCCAGGCACAGCACCCGATCCACCGAAAAGCGTCGCAGTGCCTGGAATTTCTCACGAAAGCGGCTCAGACGCGGTGGCAGCGGCTGGTGCGAGAAGTATTCCTGCGGCTGCGGCTCGAAGGTGATTACCGTGGTCGGCAGTCCCAGGCTGGCGGCCTTTTCGGCCAGCTGCCCCAGCACCGCCTGATGACCCAAATGTACCCCGTCGAAATTGCCGATGGTGGCAACGCAGCCGTGATGGCGCGGGCGCAGATTGTGGATGCCTCGGATCAATTCCATGGGTTGGGGGTGGCCAGTAGTCAGCGAAACGCCAGAGTATACCCTGAAACCGCGCCAAACTTGAGGGGAGCGAGAAAAAAGGCAGGGGCTAGGGGTTAGGGTCAAAACCAGGGGCAAGGGCGCAAGGTTCAAGGGGGCAAGGGTAAAAACCAGGTGCAAGGGGGCAAGGGGGCAAGGGGGCTAGAGGGGCTAGGGGCTAGGGGCTAGGGGCTAGGGGCTAGGGGCTAGGGG
>JACUTZ010000139.1 GCA_014859545.1 Gammaproteobacteria bacterium | reverse complement strand
ATGCGCTGCCCCTTCTGCTCTGAACCCGATACCAAGGTGATCGACTCGCGCCTCGCCAACGAGGGCGATTCGGTGCGCCGTCGGCGCGAGTGCCTGACCTGCGGCGAGCGTTTTACCACCTTTGAAACCGCCGAGCTGGTGATGCCACGCATCGTCAAGCGTGACGGCACCCGCATGTCCTTTGACGAGGAAAAGCTGCGCTCCGGGATCATGCGCGCACTGGAAAAACGCCCGGTGCAGGTGGATGCCATCGAAGAGGCGATCCATCACATCAAGTACAAGCTGCGCGCCACCGGTGATCGGGAGATCAAGTCCCGCCAACTGGGGGAATGGGTGATGGACGAACTGCGTGAACTGGATGAGGTGGCCTATGTGCGCTTTGCCTCGGTGTATCGCAGCTTTCAGGATGTGAATGCCTTTCGCGAAGAGATCGAGCGTATGCAAAATGAGCCGTCCCCGGCGATCAAGCGGAATCAGCTTTCCCTGCTCGAAGGGAAGAGCAAGGAGTGATGTTGTCAAAAGGCAACAGCAACAGCAACAGCAACAGCATTAACCGCAAAGGACGCAAAGGACGCAAAGGGTAAGGCGGCATGATGTTTCGTGGGGGCGCCTCGGGGGCGAATACTTGTGAGTCCCAGGCGTCCGAGTTCCATAGTCCAGAATCTAGAGTCCAGTAATGACAGATTTTTCCACTGCCGATCACCAGTACATGCAACGCGCCCTGCAACTGGCCGAGCGTGGCCTGTACAGCACCGATCCCAATCCACGGGTCGGCTGCGTGCTGGTGCGTGATGGGCAGATTGTCGGCGAGGGCTGGCATGAGCTGGCCGGTGGCCCCCATGCGGAGATCGTCGCATTGCAGCAGGCCGGCGAGCAGGCCCGTGGCGCTACCGCCTATGTCAGCCTGGAGCCCTGTTGTCACCATGGCAAGACCCCGCCCTGTAGCGAGGCCTTGATCGCCTCGGGCGTGGTGCGGGTGGTGGCGGCGATGCAAGACCCCAATCCACTGGTGGCGGGCAAGGGGTTGGCCCAGATCGCGGCGGCGGGGATTGCGGTGGCCAGCGGTCTGTTGAGCGTACAGGCCGAGGCCCTCAATCCCGGTTTTGTCTCGCGGATGCGCCACGGCAAGCCCTGGCTGCGCTGCAAGCTGGCGATGAGTCTGGATGGGCGTACCGCAATGGCCTCGGGTGAGAGTAAGTGGATCACCGGTGCTGCGGCGCGGGCCGATGTACACCGTCTGCGGGCACGCAGTTCGGCGATCATGAGCGGCATCGGCACCATTCTGGCCGATGACCCCTCGCTGACGGTACGCCTGGAAGACGATAGCCTGGCGGCGCGTCAGCCCTTGCGGGTGATCCTCGATCCGCATCTGAGCACCCCACCCACGGCACGATTTCTAAGCCAAGCCGGCCAGTCCCTGATCGTCACCGCCTGTGAGGATGTGGCCCCGCAGGCTATCCTGCAAGCGGCAGGGGCCGAGGTGGTCTGCCTGCCGGGTGGACCGGACAAGATCGATCTGCAGGCTCTGATGGGCCTGCTGGCCGAGCGGCAGATAAATGAGGTCTTGCTGGAGACCGGGGCAATCCTCAGTGGTGCGCTGTTACATGCCGGGGTGATCGATGAGCTGATCATCTACATGGCCCCCAAGCTGATGGGCAATCATGCCAAGGGCCTGTTTGATACTCCGGGCCTGGACAAATTGGCCGATGCGGTGTCGCTGGCTATTCAGGATATCCGCGCCATCGGCAAGGACTGGCGTATTCGCGCACGCCCCGTCATTAACGATTAGACGAGGATTAAAGACCGAACCCATGTTTACCGGTATCATACAGGCCATAGGCAGAATCCAGACCTTGCGTGCCCAGGGCGCAGATATGACCGTGCGGGTGGCCTCCGGCTCGCTGGATCTGGCGGATGTGCAATTGGGCGACAGTATCGCGGTAAACGGGGTTTGTCTTACCGTGACCGCACTGCACGGGGATGGCTTTAGTGCCGATGTCTCGGGCGAGACCCTGCGCAACACCAGTTTTGCCAGCCTGCAAACCGGCAGTGCGGTGAATCTGGAGAAGGCTTTGACCCTGGCCAGCCGTCTGGGTGGGCATCTGGTCAGTGGTCATGTGGACGGGCTGGGCGAGTTGCTCGAACGGCGTGATGAGGGTCGTTCGGTGCTGCTACGGGTCAAGGCACCGGCAGCGCTGGCACGCTATATCGCACACAAGGGTTCGATCACCGTGGATGGGGTAAGCCTGACAGTGAATGCGGTGGACGGGGCGGTCTTCAGCCTGAACATCGTGCCCCACAGCCTGGCACAAACCACCTTGCAGGATTGCCGGGTGGGGCAACAACTGAACCTGGAAGTGGATTTGATCGCCCGCTACCTGGAGCGTCTGCTGCAAGGCGAGGCCGCAGCCAGGCCGATCTCGGGCGGGATCAGCACAGATTTTTTGGCCCAGCATGGTTTTATGCGCTAGGCAGCGAAACGACAAACACAAAGGCAGAGCATGGCACTGAATACCATAGAAGAAATTATCGACGATATCCGCCAGGGCAAGATGGTGGTGCTGATGGATGATGAGGATCGCGAGAACGAGGGCGATCTGATCATGGCCTCGTCGATGGTGCGTCCCGAAGACATCAATTTCATGGCCCGTTATGGCCGTGGCCTGATCTGCATGACCCTCACCCGCGAGCGTTGCCAGCAGCTCAAGCTGCCGCTGATGGTGCGGGATACCAACGACAAACACGGCACCAATTTTACCGTCTCGATCGAGGCCGCCGAGGGAGTGACCACCGGGATCTCCGCCTATGACCGGGCGATGACGGTGCGTGCCGCAGTGGCGCCGAATGCCCAGCCGGAAGACATCGTACAGCCGGGACATATCTTCCCATTGATGGCCCAGCCGGGTGGGGTGCTGACCCGTGCCGGCCACACCGAGGCCGGCTGCGACCTGGCCCGTCTGGCCGGTTTTGAGCCCTCCTCGGTCATCGTCGAGATCCTCAATGAGGATGGCTCAATGGCACGCCGTCCGGACCTGGAGGTATTTGCCCAGGAGCATGGCCTGAAGATCGGCACCGTGGCCGATCTCATCCACTATCGTCTGCACAATGAGCCGACCGTGGAGCGCGTCTCGGCCTGTGCCATGCCCAGCGCCCACGGCGATTTTCGTCTCTATGCCTATCGTGACCTGCTGACCCGCGAGATGCATCTGGCCCTGGTCAAGGGTGAGATCGATCCGGCACAGCCGACCCTGGTGCGGGTACACATGCAAAACACCCTTTGCGATCTGTTTGGTAATCAGCGCGACTGTGGCTGGCCACTGAGCGATGCGCTGCAACGGATCAGCCAGGAAGGGCAGGGGGTGGTGGTGATCCTGCGTCCCCAGGAAAGCAGCGATGCCCTGATTCGGCATATCCAGGACTATGAAATGGCCGACAAGGGTGTGCCGATGCCCGAATCCGAGAAGAGCGAAGACCTGCGTACCTATGGTATCGGCGCACAGATCCTGCTGGATCTGGGGATCAGTCAGATGCGGGTGCTCAGTACCCCCAAGAAGATGCATGCCCTGTCCGGCTTTGGCCTGGACGTGGTCGAATACATCAACGAGTAGAACGACAATGGTGAATGAGATGAACCAGTATGAAGGCAATCTGATCCTCAGCGGTGCCCGTTTTGGCATTGTGGTGGGCCGTTTCAACAGTTTTGTGGTGGAAAGCCTGCTGCAGGGGGCGCTCGATACCCTCAAGCGTCACGGCGCCAGCGAGGCAGATATCGACATCGTGCGCGTACCCGGTGCCTTTGAGATCCCGCTGGCCGCCAAGCGCATGGCCGCCAGCAAGAAATACCACGCGATCATCGCCCTGGGTGCAGTGATTCGTGGCGGCACCCCGCACTTTGAATACGTGGCCGGCGAGTGTACCAAGGGCCTGGCCCAGATCATGATGGAATACGAACTGCCGGTGGCCTTCGGGGTGCTGACCGTGGATACCATCGAACAGGCCATCGAGCGTGCCGGTACCAAGGCCGGTAACAAGGGCGTGGAAGCCACCCTGTCGGCCATCGAAATGGTCAACCTCTTGCCCCAGCTTTAAGTAACCGGAGAAGTCCATCCATGAGCCGTGCCCGCAGCCTTGCACGTCAACGCGCCCTTCAGGCCCTCTATCAGTGGGAGCTCACCGGTCAGAGCCTGGGCGATATCGAAAAGCAGTTCATGGAGATTGATGTCGACCGTGAAGAGGACGACCCACAGATGAAAGGGGTTGAGTCCGGCTATTTCAGCGAGTTGCTGCATGGGATTCCCGCCATGCTCACCGAGCTGGATGCCCTGACCGCACCCCTGCTGGATCGCCCCATCGCCCAGCTCGATCCCATTGAGCGGGTGATCCTGCGGATCGGCAGCTTTGAGCTCAAGCAGCGTATCGATATCCCCTATCGGGTGGTGATCAACGAGTCGGTGGAACTGGCCAAGCTATTCGGTGCCGAGCAGGGCCACAAATACGTCAATGGTATCCTCGACAAGCTCTCCCAGTCGCTGCGCGCTACCGAGATCAAGGCGGCTGCATCCCGACCCCGCCGATAAAACCGGGAAAATGCGGATCTCACCGCAGACGACTACAGGGGTGAGGCGGATAAAGAAAAAGTAGCGCTTTTTCCCGCCGAACGGGCAGTCCACGGATGGGCTGCCCCGGCCTTGCCAGAAATGCAGGATTGCATTTCGCCA
>JACUTZ010000017.1 GCA_014859545.1 Gammaproteobacteria bacterium | reverse complement strand
TATCGCGGCGCAGCCGCTCCTACCCTAACCCCTAACCCCTAACCCCTAACCCCTAACCCCTAACCCCTCTCCGCGCGATCGTGTTTTCGCTGTGATCGTCAGGGGCCAGTTCAGGCCCGATTGATAAAGGCATCAAAGCGGGCGATCAGGGCCAATAATTGATGGATATTCTCACCGTGCTCGGCCAGGGAATATTCGGCCAGGGGATGGATGTCGCTGCTGGCGGGGTAGTCTTGCTGGCTCTCCAGTACCGCCTTCATGCGCGGCAGGAATACCCACTGCAACCATTGCGAAAAGCTCATGGTGTCATGGCAAAAGGGCATCAGGCTGGCCATTGCCTGCTCATCGGGTGCCTGACTTTCCCATAGTGCGATACGGCGCATTTCCGCCTCAATGGCCAGCAGCAGGTCGGCGAGTTCGTGGTCGTATTTGCTCATGGCCGGATCTTAGCATAGTCGACTGCTTCGCCATCCCGTCTGGCAGGCGACGCGGGCTTATCCGTCTGTGCTTTGGCATAATGCCTTCTTTGCCTGCTGCGGATATTATTTCATGTGGTTTAAAAATCTCAGTCTTTATCGTCTTGCCGAACCCTTTGCCCTGGATCATGCGGCCCTCAATCAGGCCCTGGCGGCGCAGGCCTTTGTCCCTGTGGGGCGCAGCAGCCCCGCCAGTGAGGGCTGGGTGCCGCCATTGGGACGACTGGGTACGGAATACTGTCACAGTGTCGGACGCTATACCCTGTTCTGTTTGCAGCGTGAGGAGCGCCTGCTGCCGGCTGCCGTGATCAACGAACAACTGGCCGAGCAGGTGGCGGCGATCGAGGCCCGCGAGGGCCGTCCGGTACGGCGTAAGGAAAAACTGCAACTCAAGGACGAGCTGGTGCTCAGCCTGTTGCCGCAGGCCTTTACCCGTAGTCGGCGTCAGTTCGCCTATGTGGATCGGGATAATGGCTGGTTGGTGGTGGACAGTGCCAGCGCCAATCGTGCCGAGGCGGTATTGATGGCGCTGCGCGAAAGCCTGGAGGCGGCCGGGGCCGGGCTACGGGTGCGTCTGGCCGAAACCCGCGAATCACCACGGGTGGTGATGAGCCAGTGGTTGCAGGGCGAGGGCTTGCCGGCCTGGTTTAGCCTGGGGCAAGAATACGAGCTGCAGGACCCGCAGGCCGAGGGTGGGATCGTGCGTTGCCGCCGTCAGGAGCCCTTCGACGAGGCGATCCAGGTGCATTTGCGTGCTGGCAAGCAGGTCAGCAAACTGGCGCTGGACTGGCGTGAGCGGCTCAGCCTGGTGTTGGAGGAGAGCCTGAGCATACGACGCCTGCGCTTCGCCGATACCCTGCTGGAGCAGGCCGATAGCGAGGGCGCCGATCCGATCAGTGAGTTCGATGCCCAGTTTGCCCTGATGAGCATGGAGCTGAGCGGCTTTATCAAGGATCTGATGGCGGCCTTTGGCGGTGAAGCCGAGTACAGTTAACCGCAAAGCGATGATCGCGCCAAGACGCCAAGAGAACAGGGAGGCTGCCTCGTTGCTGCCTCAAAGCGCTAAGGCTTTCTTGGCGATCTTGGCGGCTTGGCGAGAGGCATCACACAAGGGGCGAATAGCCACATTTTAGGTATCCTTGGCGCTTAAATATCTTTTTGGGTGAATTATGTATCACTACGATCGACTTCCTTACGAGAGCAATCCCTTTTCTGAGACCCATCCGCGATTTCTGGCGATGCTGGGCGAACTGTTTCACATTCCGGTGGCGCCGCCGGAACGCTGCCGGGTGCTGGAGCTGGGCTGTGCAGCGGGTGGCAATCTGATCCCCATGGCCTGGCACTTGCCCGACAGCGAGTTTGTCGGCATTGATCTGGAAGACGGCCAGGTGCGCGAGGGCCAGGGACTGATTAGCGAACTGGGCCTGGCGAATATCCGCCTCGCCCAGGGTGATATCATGCAGCTAGGCGAGGAGCTGGGGCAGTTTGATTACATCATCGCCCATGGGGTGTTTTCCTGGGTGCCCGAGGTGGTGCGTCAGGGCACCTTTGCCCTGTATAAAAAACTGCTCAAGCCACACGGCATCGGATATATCAGCTACAACGCACGTCCCGGTTGGCATGTACGCGGGATGGTGCGCGAGATGCTGCTCTACCACACCCGCGGCATCGAGGACCCACTAGCCAGCCTGAATGCGGCGATGGATTTTATTGGCATGTATGCCCAGACCCTCAAGACCCAGCCCGGCCCATTGGCCCAGCACCTGCTGCTGGAGCTGGAGGGACTGAAGAAGGCGCATCCCAGCTATATCTATCACGAATACCTGGAAGCGAATAATCAGCCCCTGCTGGTCAGCGAGTTTCTGGCCCAGGCCGAGTCCCATGGCCTGAAATATCTGTGTGAGTGTCAGCTGGAGGGCATGTTCCCCTCCCACCTGGGTGAACAGGCCACGGCCTTTCTGGATGGCCTGGAAGACACCTCAAGTCACGAGCAATACCTGGATTTTTTCAATCACCGCACCTTCCGCCAAAGCCTGCTGGTGCACGACGGGCTTGAGCCGGACTATGACATTGATCTGGGGCGTCTTGAGGCCTGGAGTTGTGCCTCCAATCTGGCCCCACCGGCCAAATTGGCGTTGCGCAAGGCCGAGCCACAGGAATTCGTCACCCTGGATGGCAAGGCGGTCGCCGTTAGTGACCCGCTGACCCGGGCGATGCTGGCAATCCTATACCAGCACTACCCCAGCGCCCTGCCGATCAGTGATCTGCTGGAACAGGGCCGCGCCATGCTGCAGGCCGCCCACGGCAAGAAGCCCCTTAGTGTGCAGGAAAGCTGGCATGGGGAGTTGTTCAATCTCTATGCCAACTGCCTGGTGCAGCTCAGCTCCCGCTCGCTGGACTATTCGAATCAGCTCGCCGAGCGGCCATGCCTGAATGCCCTGGCGCGCACCTGGGTCAAGCAGGGGGCGCGCAACATCCCGACCATCTGGCACCAATCCTTGAATACCGATCCCTTCTCGATGCGGGTGCTGGCGTTGCTGGACGGCCAGCATACCCGTGCAGCCCTGTTGGACACGCTGTTTGCCGAGGTACAGAGCGGCACTCTGGTGCTGGAAGGGGTGAGTCGCGATGCCGGCAAGCTGCGTCTGCTGCTGGCCGCCAATCTGGACCGGCTGCTGGCGCTGTTTGCCCATAATGGTGTGCTGAGTGCTGAGTGCTGAGTGCTGAGTGCTGAGTGCTGAGTGCTGAGTGCTGAGCTGTAGGAGCGGCTCTGCCGCGAAGGCTTAGGGGTAAAATCAACCATCGCGCCAGAGGCGCTCCTACAGTGTTGCGTCTGTAACTGCTCTCCCCTTTATTCCCTCACCATCATTGTGGGGGAGTAGACACGCAACAACAAAAAAGGCGCCCGAGGGCGCCTTTTTTGTTGCAGCAGGTCTTGCTTACTTGTTGACCGGGGATTCCGGGTCAAGCAGGTAGGCCATGACGTGGCTGATGCTTTCTTCCTTCAGCATACCACTGTAACCCATGCGGGGCATGATGGTGCAGGGGAAGTAGGAATGGGCATTGTAGATCACCTCGTAGACAAACTTGCGGGTGCCTTCGGTGTTGCCACGGGTCTTGCCATAGCCGGTCAGGCTGGGACCAAAGTTACCACCGGTACGGTCAGTACCGATTTGATGGCAGTTATAGCAGTTGGCACCCACCTCACGACTGGCGTGGTTGTCGTTGTTGTGACCGGCACGGTAGCCGAAGCCGGACCAGGCCAGATCACGACCCTTCTTCCAATCACCCAGCTTGATGCCGCCTTCTGGGTACTTGATGGAGGCGCGGGCCTCGGCAACGATCTTACCAACCTGTTCCGGGGTCGGCTTGTTGCGCGACTCGGTACACATCTTCTGGATGTTGTCCTGTGTCATACGGGCGGCAACGGTGGTGCCTTCCTGGGTTTCATGGGCCAGATTGAAGCCACCGTTGAAGATCAGATGATCGGCCAGCTCCTTGGAAGTCATCTTGGTGTAGTCCGGCTTGGCATCGGCAGAGGCGGCGGTATCAGTACCACCGGCACAACCGGCCAGCAGGGCGATGGCGGCGACTGCGGCAAGACCGGCCGCAAAACGGGATTTCTTCATCAACATAATCTAATTTCTCCTGTTGGCGTCTGGGATCAGCGCTTCATGTCGGGCAGGATGGCCGGCTGGCCACGGGCCGCGTCGGTCCAATAGGACAGAATCGCCATCATTGCATCGGAATCCTGACGGATCTGACCGGTACGCATCTGCCAGTAGCAACCACGAACACGGTTCTGCGGGCTACGTGCATGCTGCTGGCCGACACGGAAGGCCGGCCAGGAGATAGATTTGGTCCAGTCGCTCGGTACGGAGGAAGAGCTCATCACAGAGGCGCGGATGCGCTTGTGGGAGGCATCGGGGCCATGGCAGGTGGCGCAGCTGAAGTCCATCAGGCCCTGGCGGCGGAAGAACATTTCTTCGCCGGCATCACGCATGGCGACTTCCAGGGGGTGGGACAGCGGCGGATTCCAGGGCATGCCGTTGGATTCCATGGCGATGTAGGTCATGATTTTCATCATGTCGGAGTTGGAGCCATGGCGGGTACGCACAGCCGGGTCGTCCTTGGCAAAGCCTTGCACGGTGGTCATGCAGTGTACGATACGGCCTTCCAGGTCCATGACCTTGTTGGTGTCGGCGAAGTAGCGGGGCAATTCGACAGCGGCGCCCTTGACCACGCCCGGACCCTTACCGAAATCACAGCTTTCCATGGAGACGTTGTTCGGGCCGCGAGGGGCCTTGAACAGATCGCCACCTTCATAACCGGTCCAGATGGCCGGGCTATCGTCGATCATCTGCACGTTCTGAGGGCTTTGTGTCAGATAGGGAGACTGGGTGCGATCGATGAGGCCGCGGAGCACATCACCGGGGGTTTGTTCGGCGTAAGCACTGGTGACCATGACCGCAGCAAGCGGCATGGCAACTAGAAGTTTTCGAATCATGTCTGACTCCTCCTTAGGGGGTGGTGTTTTTTTTTCGGACTGAACCAATCGACAATCCAGGGGACAAAATAACGGTGAAACGGGGGTGTGTCAAACCCGTTAGGCCTGCTTTTCCCTAAAATGAACAAAATATATTTTTAATAAAATCAGTTTGTTAGTTAATAACTATATTAGTGGATTCTGTTATTCCGGGTGCGCGCCTTAAGATGGCATCGATTAGGCGTGCTGATGTGGAGATCTTGCTCCGACCGGTGGAACCGTTTCAGATCGTTGTATTTATCTTCGCTGGTGGCGGTGAAGGGCTCTCACACTGATAGGTGCTGGGCCAGTTGCATGGTGTTTCGCTGCTGCTGGTAAGGCAGCGTGCCGAGTAGCGGTGCAGGTACACGCGCAGTAATGCTGTCGATATTTTGCTGCAGACAGGGCATTTGTGGGTCCAGGATATTGGCGACCCAGCCAGCCAGCTCGCAGCCGCTTTGCCGGATGGCGGTGGCACTGAGCAGGGCATGGTTGATGCAGCCCAGGCGTAGGCTCACCACCAGGATCACCGGTAGCTGCAGTTGCCAAGCCAGATCGGCAATACTGCTTGCCTTGTTCAAGGGCACCAGCCAGCCACCGGCACCCTCGACGATCAGATAATCACTTTGCTGCTGCAGTGCCCTGGCAGATCCTGTTAGGTGTGACAAATCGATCTCGACCCCGGCCTGTGTGGCGGCGAGATGTGGGGCGATGGCCGGGGCAAAGGCATAGGGATTGATGGCGTCATAGGGCAAGGCGATGGTGGACTGTTGCTGGATCAGCAATGCGTCCTCGTTGCGCAAACCTTCTGCAGTTTGTTCGCATCCACTGGCCACCGGTTTCATGCCCAGCACACAATGCCCGGCTTGCTGCAGATGTGCCATCAGGGCCAGGGTGGCCCAGGTCTTGCCCACGCCGGTGTCGGTGCCGGTGATGAAATAGCCTTTTTGCATCGTTGGATTGGCCTTCGTATGGTGAAAGGATGGTCTCTCGCCAAGGGCGCCAAGCACGCCAAGAGCACACCAGAACGTGACGACGAGACTGTAGCGAACCGTCGCCAATATCCTGTCTCATGCCACATGGTGTCACGCCCTGCGCCTCATGCTTTCCTGGCGTGCTTGGCGCCCTTGGCGAGATCAATCTGGCTATATCTGCACCCTGGCGATTAGCGTCGCTCCGATGAATGGGATCATCGCCGGATTTGATCGGGCGAGAGCTGAAATTCCCCGCTGCCTGCATGCTTGCGCTTTTCGCCGCGCCAGGCGTGGCCATACACGAGCTCGTAGGTGGCTGGCAGCAGGCCATCGGCGTGGCGGAATTGTTCGTAGGCGGCGATCATTTTTTGCAGACGCCGTTTGCCGGTCAGGCCAGGATGACGACCCGGATTGTGGTTGTGCGCACCAATACCCTTGAGATCACGCATCAGGCCCATGCAGTCGGGATAGGTTAGGGTCAGATACTCCATGTCCAGTACCGGCTCGGCCAGCCCGGCCTGCAGCATCGCATCGCCCACATCGTGCAGGTCGACAAACTGATTGACGTGCACCGCATCGTCCACGCTCGCCCAGCTGCTGCGCAGCTCCTTCAAGGTATCTGGTCCGAGGCTGGCGAACTGCACCACCCCGCCCGGACGCAGTACCCGTTGCAACTCGGCAAAGGTGCGTGGCAGATCGGCGCACCACTGCAGGGTCAGGCTGGAAAAGATCATATCAAAACTGCCATCGGCAAAGGGCAGTTGCGCGGCATCGCCGCAACTGAGGGCATAGCGCTGGCGTAATCGATCCCACAGCGAAAAACGCCGACGGGTGTGTGCCAGCATTGCCTCGGACAGATCCAGCGCGACGATGCGCGCCTTGGGATAGCGCTGTGCCAGCGCGGCGCTGCAATAGCCGGTGCCGCAACCCAGGTCGAGGATCTGACGCGGCTGGATGCGCAGCAGTTCCAGTCGTTCCAGCAGCCGATCGGCCACCTCGCGTTGCAGCACCGCGACCGCATCGTAGCCGGGTGCGGCGGCCTCGAAGGCGGCGCGGATCTGTTGGCGGCTTGGGTGATTATTCATCGGCTTTTCCAGGAAAAAGATCTCACCGCAGACGACTGCAGGGATGCAGTCGGTTGGCGATCTCGGGAACATATCGCCCAGGCGCAGAGAACGCAGAGAAAGATGGTTGAAGGTCGCTCGAAGAGCACCGTGGCTCCTTGCTCGATAAACTCGGTGATCTCTGCGCCTCTGCGGTGATCATGGTTTTGAACTCTGTTGCTGATGCCAGTGCAGCAATGCCTGGAGGAATTCATCCGGGTGGGAGATGAAGGGTGCATGTCCGGCCCCATCGATCACTTGCAGCGATGCCTGCGGCAGGGTGCGTGCCAGGTATTCGGCCGCCGCCAGCGGTGCGAGGGTGTCGCGTTGGCCGTGCAACACCAGTGTCGGGACGTGGATATCGGTCAGCTGATTGCGCAGGTCGGCATCGCGCAGTAGCGAAAGACCCATGCCCAGGGCATCCGGGTGTGGCTGGCCGTGGGCAAACAGGGATTCGCGCAGCTGGCGTAACTCCTCGCGGCCATGGCTGGAGCCACGCGATTGCACCGCCAGAAAGCGTTGCAGGGTGGCGCGGTAGTCTTGGGCCAGGGCGGCGCGAAATTGTGCCAGCTCGCTTTCGGGCATGCCGTGTGGCCAGTCCTCGCGCTGACAAAAACAGGGTGTGCTGCCGACCAGGATCAGGGCCTGCATTGGTAATTGTTGCGCGGCGGCGGCCAGCGCCACTCGGCCGCCCAGCGACCAGCCCAGCCAGATCGCATCGGCGGGCAGTTGCTTGCCCAGATAGGCGGCCAGGTTGTGGATGTCGGCCAGGCTGGGATGGGGGGTACTGCGCCCATGGCCGGGCAGATCTACCAGGTGTAGGCGAAACGTCTTGCTGAGCTGTGGCACAAGACTGGCGAAGATCCCGCCGTGCAGTCCCCAGCCGTGCAGCAGTACCAGGTTCGGGCCTTGCCCATGCTGTTCGACATACAGGCTCATGGGGCTGACTGTCTGCGGTTAAGGTGTTTATCCAGGGCCTCCAGCAACTGCGCGATCTGTTCCTGGTCATGGGCCGCGCTGAGGGTGATGCGCAGACGGGCGCTGCCCTCGGGTACGGTGGGCGGGCGGATCGCGCTAATCCAGAGACCATCTTGATAGAGTGCCTCGCTGAGTCGCAGCGCCTCGGAGGCGCTGCCGACCATCAGCGGTTGGATTGCGGTGGGACTGTCCTGCATGGGCAGTCCCAGTTGCGCCGCGCCGTTGCGGAAATAGTGGATCGATGATCGCAGCTGCTCACGTCGCCAGGCCTCTTCGTGCAGCAGGCGCAGCGCGGCGCGGCTGACCTCGGCCTGGGCGGCGGGCATCGCGGTGGTGTAGATATAGGGGCGGGCGTGGTTGATCAGGGTTTCGATCAGGCTCTCGCTGCCGGCGACAAAGGCACCGAAGCTGCCCAGTGCCTTGCCCAGGGTGGCCATCAGTACCGGCACCTGTTCCTCGCCCACACCAAAGTGTTCCAGGGTACCAGCGCCACGCTCGCCGAGTACCCCGAAACCGTGGGCATCATCGATCATCAGCCAGGCATCGTGCTGGCGGGCGGCCTCGGCCAATGGCGGCAGCGGGGCGATCTCGCCATCCATGCTGAATACCCCGTCGCTGATCACCATCTTGTGTTGCGCCTTGCTGGCGGCCAGCTGTGCCGACAGGGCACTGGCATCGGCGTGGGCATAGCGGCTCAGGCGCGCCCGCGACAGCAGTGCACCATCCAGCAGCGAGGCATGGTTGAGACGATCTTCAAAGGCCGCATCACCGGGGCCGAGCAGGGCGCTGATCACCCCCAGGTTGGCCATGTAGCCGGTGGAGAACAGCAGCGCACGGGGACGGCCGGTGAACGCCGCCAGTTCCTCTTCCAGCTGGTGGTGGGCACGGCTGTGCCCGGAAACCAGATGGGCCGCGCCACTGCCCGCGCCATAGCGCTCGGCGCCCTGTTGCAGGGCCGTGATCAGTTTCGGGTGGTTGGCCAGGCCAAGATAATCATTGCTGCAAAAATTCAGCACCGCACGCCCGTCGACCACCATCGGCGGCTGCTGCGGCCCCTCGACGATGCGTCGGCGCCGGTACAAGCCGGCAGCCTCGCGCTCGACCAGTTGTTGGGTGAGATTTTTCATTGGGAAAAAGTGATGACCGCAAAGACGCAAAGATCGCAAAGAAAGGATTGGATGAGGGCGAAGGCGGTGATCGGCATAGTGTTGATGATGTGTATTCCTTTGCGATCCTTTGCGCCCTTTGCGGTTGATCCTTCTTAGGTTTCTAGTTGCAGGCCGAGGCGATGGAACAGCTGGCGATCGTGATCGGTGCTGGCGTTCTCGGTGGTCAGCAGCTTGTCGCCGTAGAACAGCGAGTTGGCCCCGGCGAAGAAGCACAGTGCCTGGGCCTCGTCGTGCATGGTCTGGCGACCGGCGGAGAGACGCACATAGCTGGCGGGCATCAGCACGCGCGCCACCGCGATGGTGCGAATGAATTCGAAGATGTCCAGGTCCGGGCTGTTGCCCAGCGGGGTGCCCGGCACCTTGACCAGCAGGTTGATCGGCACGCTGCCCGGATGCGCGGGCATGTTGGCCAGCTCTTGCAGCATCGCGGCGCGGTCGCGACGGGACTCGCCCATGCCGAGGATGCCGCCACTGCAGACATTGATACCGGCCTCGCGCACCCGCTGGATGGTCTCCAGCCGGTCGGCGAATTTGCGGGTGGTGACCACCTTGTCGTAATACTCGGGTGAGGTGTCGATATTGTGGTTGTAGTAGTCCAGCCCTGCCTCGCGCAGCTGGGTGACCTGCTCGTCCTCCAGCATCCCCAGGGTCACACAGGCCTCCATCCCCAGCGCCTTGACCCCCTGGATCATCGCGATTACCACATCCATGTCCTTTTGTTTGGGCTTGCGCCAGGCCGCGCCCATGCAAAAGCGGGTGGCGCCGCCGTCCTTCGCGGCCCTGGCCGAGTCGATGACCTGCTCCACGGCGATCAGCGCCTCGCGCTCCAGGCCCGCATCGAAGTGCGCGCTTTGCGAGCAATAGCCACAGTTTTCCGCACAGCCGCCAGTCTTGATGTTGATCAGGGTGCTGACCTGCACGGTGTTGGGCTCGAAGTGCTGGCGGTGCAGGCTGTGGGCCTGGTAGAGCAGATCATTAAAGGGCTGGGCAAACAGTGCCTCGATCTCGTCCAGTGACCAGTTGTGGCGCATCGGATTGTCGGCTTGGGCGTAATGGGGCTGGGTGCTTGAGTGGTTGTGGCTGGCCTGGGGCATGGACGGGCTTCCATTGTGCTATATAGAGGGTTGAAGGGAGTATTCCTCGCCGACAGGGACTTGTCAAATGCTGAACATATATCAACTTTACGATTGTATAAAAAATATACAGACACAGGTCTATCCCCATCGCTGCCTGCTCTGCGGTCAGGCCGGACATGCAGGCCTGGACCTCTGCCCCGGCTGTCTGGCCGAACTACCCTGGCAGGGCAAGGCCTGCGTCTGTTGTGGTGCGCCCCTGGAGGCCCAGGGCGAGCGATGCGGCCCCTGTCTGCGCCGACCACCGCCCCATCAGGCCAGTTTCATCCCCTTTGTCTATCGGGCACCGCTGGATCGGTTGATCCTGGGGCTAAAGTTTCAGCGCCAGCTGGCCGCCGCCCCGCTGCTGGCGCAATTGATGGCCCAAGCCCTGGAGAAGCATCCGATTGCCCGGCCGGATTGTCTGTTGGCGGTGCCACTGCATCCCCGGCGGATCCGCGAACGGGGTTTCAATCAGGCCGGTGAACTGGCGCGGGCACTGGCCGGGCTGACCGGCATCCCCCTGGCCGAGGGCCTGGTGCGACGCGCCCGCCATACCCCGATGCAAACCCGCCTCAGCGGCGCCGAACGGCGGCGTAACCTGCGCCAGGCCTTTGTGGTGGATGCTGCTGGTCTGCCGACACATATCGCCCTGCTCGATGATGTGGTGACCACCGGCAGTACGGTCCGTGAACTGGCTCGCTGCCTGATTGATGCCGGGGTGTCCCGGGTGGATGTGTGGGCCTGTGCGCGTGCCTGAGTACGGCCATGCTGTTATTATCACAGGCATCGGTGAACAGTGATTAACGCCCTTGAATGGCTTATGACAAAAGGATAGCAATGCTTTCATCCATTGAAATTTGTGCGGGTGCTGGTGGCCAGGCCCTTGGCCTTGAGATGGCCGGGTTTGAACATGCCGCGCTGGTTGAGATTGAGCCCCCGGCCTGTGCCACACTCCGGCTGAACAGGCCGCAATGGAATGTCATCGAAGGTGATCTGCGCCAGTTTGATGGCCGCCCATTCAAGGGGATCGACCTACTGGCGGGCGGCGTTCCCTGTCCCCCTTTTTCCAAGGCGGGTAAGCAGCTCGGGGCAGGGGATGAGCGCGATCTGTTTCCAGAGGCTATTCGTTTGGTGGATGAGTGTCGTCCTCATGCCGTGATGCTCGAAAATGTTCGTGGTTTGCTCGATGCGGTGTTCGATGATTATCGTAACAAGGTCGAGCGGCAGTTGAAAAAGATGGGTTACGTGCCGGGATGGCGGTTATTGAATGCGTCCGACTACGGTGTGTCGCAGCTGCGCCCAAGGGTGATCTTTGTGGGGATCAGAAAGGATCTTGCGGCTGGTTTTTCATGGCCCGAACCCAATAAATTGCCGCCACCCACAGTCGGTGAGCATCTTTTTGACCTGATGGCTGCCAATGGCTGGAAGGGGGCCAAGCGTTGGCGCGAACAGGCAAACAGTATTGCCCCGACCTTGGTTGGCGGATCAAAAAAGCACGGTGGCCCCGATCTTGGGCCAACTCGTGCCAAGCGTGCCTGGGCTGCCTTGGGGGTTGATGGCATGGGGCTATGGGATGAGGCCCCTGCCAGGGACTTTGTCGGTATGCCGCGCCTGACACCCAAAATGACGGCCCGCATTCAAGGCTTCCCGGATGACTGGCAGATCTACGGCCGAAAAACCGCAGCCTACCGGCAGATCGGTAACGCCTTTCCCGCTCCGGTTGCGGAGGCGGTGGCTCGACAGATCTACGCGGCGCTCTCGGCACAGCGTATTTTCAAGGTGGCCTTGTGAGTGACAAACCGCACTTTGTCTCGGCCAGAAAGGCATTCCACGCAGCGTTGCTGGAATCCACGTTGACGATCAACAGTGCGGGGGTCGTCAGTAATGCAGATAGCAGCAACACCAGCAGCAAGGCCATCGCGAAGGGGATCGCGGATCTGCTACAGGCCGAAACCATCGGTGAGAGGATCGCGGGTCAAACCTCGGGTAGCCAGTTCGAAACCATCTGTGCCGATTTTGTCAAACAGACCTTCAGTGAATTGGGGCATTTGAGGCCAGGTAGCTGGGATGTCCATCAGGTAACGGGACGCAATCGTCTTAAAATTGCCCAGTATGAACAATATGCGCATTTAGTGGCTCTGGACAGGGCCAGCAAAGCTGGACTCTGAATTGGCCGCCGCACTGGGTAGTGATTACACCATCACGCCGGATATCGTGGTGGCCAGGGAGTTGGAGGGTGATTCCGTCATCAATCGAAACAGCAGATTGGTTGATGAGAGTGTTAGCCGTCTGGCAAGCCTGAGAGAAATTAACGGCGGTCTGCCTTTGCTTCACGCCAGCATTTCGTGCAAATGGACTATCCGAAGTGACCGGGCTCAAAATGCCCGCTCTGAAGCCTTAAATCTGATCCGAAATCGCAAGGGACGCCTGCCCCACGTGGTGGTGGTAACGGCGGAGCCTACCCCTAGCCGTCTCGCGTCTATCGCCTTGGGCACAGGTGATATCGATTGCGTCTATCACTTTGCCCTCTATGAGCTGCAAAAAACCCTACAGCGATTGAAAATGGATGATGCCGCCGATCTGCTCGCGGTGATGGTCAACGGTAAACGACTTAAGGATATTTCGGATCTACCACTCGATCTTGCTATTTGATTGTTCACATATATCAGTGACAGAACACAGTGTTAGCGCAAGGCGCGCAGGCGCTGCTGGACGTAGTCCTGTAGCGGACGGCTGAGGCCGCCGCGATCCAGGGCTTCGCGGTAGGCCTGGCTGGCCTCGGTCGGTCGCTCGGCCCCTTCCATTGAGATCCCCAATCCCATCCACCAATTGGCCTGCTCGGCCTGCTGACTGAGTGCCTGCTGATAGGCCGCGATGCTCCGGTCATAGGCCTGCTGGCGCTGGTAAAGGGCGGCCAGGAAGGCCAGGTAATCGGCACGCTGGGCCTGCATCCGCAGACCATCTTCCAGCACCGCTACCGCTGCCATTAACTGGTCTTGCTCGAGTCGGATGCGCGCCAGCATCAGGGCAAACTGGCCATGGCCGGGATGATGATGGCGGGCGATCTCCAATACGGCCTGGGCCTCGGCCTGGCGCCCCTGGCTGAGATAAAGACCGGCCAGGCCCTCGCGGCTGGCCAGGTGGGCAGGCTCATGTTGCAGGGCCTGCTGCCACTGCGCCTCACCTTCGCTGGCCTGGCCACGCTGCAGGAGCAGATAGCCCTGTTGATAGGCTTGCTCGGCCAGCTGCTGGGGGCTGGCTGGGCGCAGTCGCCGTTCCAATTGTACATTTTCGGCAGCGGGTGGCTTGATGGCGGGGCTGGTCTGGGTCGGCTTGGTCGCAGCAGGTTTGGGTGCTGGGCTTGGGGAGGTCGGCACAGCCTGCACCAATGGTGGCTGGGGTGCCAGGCTGGGTAGCGGGTTGGCTACAGGCGGCGATTGCTGTTCTGTGGCAGCAAGCGGCTGGCTGGCAGGTGGCTCGGGCCTGGACAATGCATCGGTCTCCGGGCTGTTACGGATGGATACCTCGGCTTGGCTTGCAGGGGACTGTAGTGCGCTTGGTGCAGGTGCAGCCTGTTGCAGGCGTTCCGACAGCAACCAGACCAGGCCCAGGGCCATTAGCATGAACAGCGCGCCGAGCAGGTAGCGTGGCCAACGGCTGTCCGCGCTGGCTGATGACGGTAGCGGCTGGTCCAGTACACAGCCGTTGGCCTGGGGACCACGGCGGGCCTCCAGGTCCTTGAGCATCTGGTTAATCAAGCTCATTAAAATACTCCTGTGGAAAATCCGCTCAGGGTCAGACCCAGGGTGATCAGGCCCGCGGCACCAAAATAGAACCAGTGACGGGGCAACAGGCGCGCCAGTGGACCGGGTCGCATGGCCCCCTCGGTGTCGGCAATGGCGGCCCGCAGCTGGTTGGCACCGATACGCCGGATGCCCTGGCCATAGCCGAGTAACAAGGCCTTGTGGGCGAGGATGTTGACCAGTCGCGGATAGCCGCCGCTGCCCTGGTAGAGCAGGCGCAGCGCGGCCGGCGCGAATTGCACACCGCCCTGGCTGCCGGCCACCAGCAGACGATGCTGCACATAGGCGATCAGGCCCGCCTGGTCGATGGGTCGCAGGGTGTGGGAAAAGCTGATGCGCTGGCGCAACTGGCGTACCGAGGGACGGGCCAGCAATTGATCCAGCTCGGGCTGGCCGAACAGCACCACATGCAGTAGTTTGCGTTTTTCCGTTTCCAGGTTGGTGATCAGGCGCAGGGTTTCCAGGGTCTGTTCCGGCATGGCCTGGGCCTCATCGATGCACAACACCACCTGACGCCCCTCGGCGGCCAGTTCGATCAGCCGCTCGCCGATTAGCTTGAGGGCACGATGGGCGCCCTGGTTGCGTGGCAGGGCCATACCCAGCTCCTCGGCCACGGCGAGGATTAGCGCGCTAGGGGTGAGGGCGGGGTTCGGGATGTAGGCGGTGTGGAAGGGGGCTTCCAGACTGTTGAGCAATTTGCGACAGAGCAGGGTTTTGCCGGTGCCCACCTCGCCGGTGAGCTTGATGAAACCCTCGCCATTGTGCAGCGCTACCAGCAGGGTATTCAGGGCATCACGATAATGGCCATAGGCAAAAAAATAGCTGGTATCCGGGGTCAGGGAAAACGGCAGCTCGCGCAGACCATAATGCTCAAGATACATGGGCACCTCTAATTATTCTGAGTGCGTCAGATTGGGCACTCAAATTCGTGCTATCAAGGCGCAAATTGCACGCAATAGCCAGCTATTGTGAAAATTTGCAACGCAGAGAGCGCGGATTTGCGTGTTCAAGATGCGTGCTCACGAATATTTAGAGGTGCCCACATGTGTTCTTACGGGGCTACATGCCCATCTCGCGGATGGTCAGTGAGGAGCGGTTCAATTCGTCCTGCCAGACCTCGCCGTATTCATCGACCACGGTGGGCTTGAGCAGGATCACCAGCTCGCTTTTGCGGGTGATTTGACGTGTGTGACGGAACAGTGCACCTAGCAGCGGAATATCTCCAAGGATCGGTACAGAGGAGTGTTCATCCTCGGTGACGTTTTGCATCAGCCCACCGATGACCACTACCTGGTCATTGGCAGCACGGATCACCGTGTCGGATTCGCGTACATTGCTGGCAGCAGTAGGCAGGGTTAGATTGCCTATTGTGGTGGTTACGGACTTAGTCTTCTGTACTACGTCGCTGACTGCTGGGCGCACATGCAGTACGATATCGCCTTGAACGCTGATCTGGGGAGTTACGTCTAGGGCGACCCCGGAAAAAAATGACTCTAGGGTTACTGATACATTGGTGGTACCAGCACCGGCGACGGTACTGCTATCGCTAGTGATATTCGTGACGAAATACTCGTCCGAACCAACTTTTATCACGGCTTTTTGATTGTTAATTGTGGCTACACGGGGGCTGGATAGCACCTGCACATCGCCTTGGGTCTTGAGCAGCTCGATGAAGGCGGTGAAATCACTGGTACGTAATGCCATCCCAAACATGCCACCAAATGCTTGACTGACTTGGTTTATGGCCACTTCAGGGGTGACGACTCCACTACCGCCAGCGGTAGGAGCCTGACCCTGGCTGAGTAGGCTGCCGCCGCCGATTTGGCTGGTGAGGAGGCTGCGGTTACCAGACTGATAGAGCCCTGCCCAGTTGATTCCTGTTTGGAATTGATCACGTAGGGTAACTTCGAGGATGCGAGCCTCAAGGATCACTTGGCGTTTAAGTGTGAGCTGGCTCTGTTGCAGGTATTGCCCTACTACTCGAAGCTCCGCTGGCAAGGCTCGCACTATAATCATGCCTGTGTGTGGGTGTACTGACACGCTACGACCTTCGTCCGGGCCAACCAGTGATCGTAACGAAGCCTCTAGTCCGTTCCAGAAGTCGGTTTCCGAGACAGTGCTGATACTGCTACTGTAAGGCGATGAGGCTCCATCCGTTGCAGAGCTAGTCTGCTGGGATGCGTTGCCACTGCTACTAAGCTGCCCGGTGCGAGTTGTGGTGAGTGAGTTCCCCTTACGGGTCAGGGCCAGGTAATCGACTTCGAAGATGCGGGTATGAATGGTATTGGGGAAGACCTGGATGATCTGGCCATTCATCGCGTAATCATAGCCGTGTACATTGCGCACTACGCGCATCACCTCGGCGATGGTGACATCCTTGAGGTCCAGCGACAGGCTGCCGCTTACTGCCGGATCGACCACCATGCTATAGGGGGTGTCCTCCACCAGGCTGAGGAAGAAGTCCCGCGCATGGATGTTGCGTACCTTGATGTCAAAGCGTTGCTCAGCCTGGGCGCGGGCGTCCACGCCGGGCAGTTGTAACTGGATCGGTGGCAGTAAGGCCTCGCTGACCGCGCTGGGTGGGCTGCCGGCGCTCTCGTCGCTGGGCAACTCATAGGCCTGCTGCATGGCCTGGGCAGTGCCAGGGTCACGCACCATGCCGCTGCAACCGCTCAATAGCGCGGCGCCGAGCAGGCTCAGGGAGATGAATCGGGGGCGAAGGGTCATGCTCATGGGGCTGCCTCGATTGACGGCGTTTTGATACGGAGGGGAAGCAGGGTCAGTACCCTGCTTTGCTGGCCCACCCGCAGGGTAACACGGGTGGCTTCGATACGGCTGACCCGGGCCTGGCCGAGTTGATCGCCTTCACTGACCGACTGGCCATTGATTACCGCCAGGCGACGATCGCCCGAGAGGATAATCGAATCCAGTCGCCAGCTGGCTGCGCTCTCGCTGGCGGACACAGGCGGGGCCTGGGCCGGGCGCATCGGATCATTGAGCTGGGCCTGGCTGAGCAGGGGCATCAGCAACAGCAGGGCGGCGAATAAACGCTTAAACACCCAACCACCCCCTCTGCATACTCAGGGTATGGACCTGGAAGATCACCTGGGCGCGCGGATAGCTGAGCATGTTGAGGCTGACCTCATCCCAGCGGAACTGCCATTCCAGTTGTTCCAGGGTCTGCAGGTAGGCCAGCGCACTGTGAAAATCGCCTTCCATCTCCATCACCACGGTATGGCGATAGATCATGCTATCGGCCTGGCCCTCGGCCTCCATGATCGGTTGGGGCTCAAGGTTTTCGATGCGGATAAAGCGCAAGGCCTGTTGTTCGCGCAGCAGCTGTTCCAATGCGCGGCTCATCTGCGGTGGTTCGACCAGGCCGCTGAGTGAATCGCGGATCTGCTGTTTCAACTGCCCGCTGCGTTGCTGCAACTGGCCCAGTTGTTGGCGTAGCTCGGCATCCGGATCGTTGCGACTGGCCTCGACGACCGCCACGCTTTGCTGATCCAGCGCCGCGATCTCGGCGTGCAGGGCGCGGGTGCGTTCCAGTAGCTGTTTTTGCTGTGCCTCCAGCGGGTTCAGCAGCAGGCTGTTGACCAGCAGGTACAGCACCAGGCTGATGGCCAGAAACAGGATCGCCCGTTCACGCAGGCTGAATTCGTCGATGCGGTTTTGCACCCCTTCCAGTTGTTTGCCCAGCTTCATCGCCGCACTCCTGTTTGGTCGGTCTCGGCATTGCGCTGGGTATTGAGCTGGAAGTGGATCTGACCGCTGTTCGGGTCGCGGGCAATCCGCAGCTGTTCAAAGTGGACGCCGGCAAAGGCTGCCTCACGGCTCAGTGCTTGTACGAGTACCGGTACCTGCTGGGCATCCAGGGTCTGGCCCTGCAGATTGACCTGCCCTGGGCGCAACTGGATCCGGGTCAACCACAGTCCCTTGGGTACCTGTTGGGCCAGCGCGCGCAACTGGGCGGAGAAGCCTTGTTCGTCGCTGTGATCGTAGTGGCGGATTGCCTGTAGCAGAATTTGCTGCTGGCGCAGCGCGTTGCGTGCAGCCAGCAGTTGGGGCGGCAGGCCTGGGTCACTCTGGCGTGCCGGATACTGTTGCTGCATTTGCAGCAGTTGCAGCTGGCGCGCATCGCGCTGGGCGCTGGCTTGCGCGTATTGGTTCTGCAGATCGCGGGTCTGCAGGTGGGTATAGCCGTAGAGCAGTAATAGTCCCGCTAGGATCAGTGTATTTCCCAGCAACAGGGTACGGGCCGAGAAGACCTTTTTTTGTTTGCGCAGGATGGGTTGATAGAGATTGATCTGCTGCATCAGAGGGCCCGCTCTTCCTGGCGTAGCGCTGCGCCAATCGCCAGCAGACAACGGGATTGCATCGCATCGTCCAGGTGCTGGGGGCAGTCCAGTACCGCATTGAGATCCAGCATGCGTACCGGGATGCCAAGATTGCTGGACAGATAGGGCATGAGTGGCGGGATCTCCTCTACCATCGGTGCCAGCACCAGGCTGGCCACCGGCGGCAGGGAGAAGTGGCTCTCGCAGTAATCCAGTGAGCGCTGGATCTCCAGCACGATCCCGTCGATGGCCTGCAGCAGTGCCTCGGGGGTGGGTTCGGCCTCATCCAGCACAAATTCATCATCCTGCCCGCTGTCTTGCGTGAGTATGCGGGCCAACTGGTGGTAACCCAGCTTGATACTGCGGGTCAGGTACAAGATATCCGCGCGGCAGATGATCAGGGTGCCGCTATCGGCGGTGAGATGCAGCAGCGCCACGCCGTTGGGTGCTTCCGGCAACAGCATCGCGATATTGCGCAGTACCAGCTCGGGGATATCGATCGCCGCTAGCTGCACCCCACGGGCTTCCAGTAGGTTGATGTGTTCCTGGACGGTGCTCAGGCGTGCGGCCACCACATACATTTGCGGGGGACGTCCGCGCTGTTGCTGGCCGGGGATGTCGAACACATCGATCACCGCATCGTCCACATGGAAGGGCAGCAGATCCTTGACCTTCCAGCGCAGCGCGGCCCGAAGTTCGTCCGGTTTGACCTCGGGGGCCTCGACCAGCAGCAGGGAAAAGTTGTCACTCTCGGCGACGCTGATACAGGGAGATTTGTTCAGGCGGTACTTGTTGCTGAGTTGTTGCAGCAGCTGGGCATGTTCTGCCGCGTCGGCGGGGATGAATTCGCAATGCTCAAGTCGGGGTGCGGCATCGTGGCCTTGTCGATGCACAGCGGCGATGCCGATCCCCTCATGGGATAGGCTGAGTCCTGTTAGCGTGGTCGTCCCTGAGCGTCTATTGAAAAGCGATAACAGGGCAGCGTCTCCGATAGGTGTTATTTTTGTGAGCGTTATCACGTTTTTGGCATTGTAACCACAACTTAACAATAATCAACCAGAAGTTCTGCGTAGCGCAGACCTGCCTCCTTAGCCCAGGCTCCCTTTGCACAGATAGTCAAAGGCGATGCCGCAGCCAATCGCGATACCCGTCCAGGATTGATGGTGGTAACAACGCAGTGCTCCCCGCCCTGGTGTGCTCAGCAACAGCCAGAATTGCCACAGCAATAGCAGCAGGGCAACCACCAGTCCCAGGCTGTAAAACAGGCCTAGCGCCAGTTGCTGTCCGGCCAGCCACAGGCTGAAGATGGCGGCGCTTTGCAGTAGCAGAAAAAACAGCCAGCTGTGTTCGGCAAACAGTTGGGCCAGGGAACGTATTCCCAGGCGTTGTTCATAGGGTGCGCGCGGCAGCGCATAGAGGGTGGTATAGGCGCTGGCCCATAGGGCGACCGCAGTGAATAGCAACCAGCCGCCCTTGTTCGGCCACACGCCCTGGGCCAGCCAGGCCATGGGCACCAGCCAGGCGATCGCCAGGCCCAGCCAGAGCTGGGTCAGGTACAGGCGGGTGCGGATCCAGAACAGGCCCAGCGCAAACAACGGTGCGGCACTGGCCAACAGCAGCAGCTTGCCGCCCAGCGGCAGCAAGAGTAGCAGGGCCAGACCCCAGAGCAGCAGAAACAGATGTTGGGCGTGGCGGAGGCTTACCAGTTGTTGGGCGATAAAGGATTCGCTGGCATCGGTGGCCAGGCGGCTGTCCTGCCAGTCGGCCAAGATCCACATCGCACAACGCACCAGGCTCGCGGCCAGCAGCAGCGCCAGCATGGGGCCCCACTGCAGGTCGCCACCGCTGGCCAGCAGGCTGGCCCAGATCGCGGGGATCAGCAGTAGCAGCAGATCGGTGGGACGGTGCAGGCGGCACAGGTAGAGATAGGGTAGCGATTGCCGATACCAGCCGGCGATGATCATCACGGTGTTCCCCGGGTCAGTAGCTGTGGCAGGAAAAATTCACTGACCAGCAGCGGACAGCGGTACAAGGTGAATACCGAGCGGCGACCCCATAGCGGGGTATCGGGAGCGGCACCGCTGAGGGGGTGCAGGAGGTGGCCAGGCCACAGGCGGCTGACTTCCACCATGCTGCGCTGCATGCACGGATCGCGGAATAACAGCTCGCCCAGCGGGCGGCTGCCCAGTTGGTCGAGACGTCGCAGGCTGCTGTTTAGCGAAGGCAACGGGATCACCGTGCGGGCAAATACCCAGGGCTCTTCGTCACAGCACAGCCGTACCTGGCGCACCAGCGCCAGCTCATGGGGGGGACGTCCCAGCGCCTCGGCCTCATCGCGCAGCGGTCGTTGCAATTGCTGACCGAGCAGCTCTACATGAAAGCGCCCGCTGCAACACTGGCGCAGGCGCTTGGTTAGTGAGCCGGGTTCCAGCAGCCAGCTGCGCCAATCATCGGGCAATAGCGCACGGCGCAATTGCTGGCTGCTTTGCCAGTGCAGGGGACGTGCGGCGAGGGACTGGGCTGGCTGCATGGATGTCCTGTTCGTCATGCTGTTGGTTAAAAGCGCGCCCATGATACCGCAAAGCATCGGGCAATGGATGGCATCGCTGTCACACCGGTCGCAAGTACAAGCCTGGTATGTGAAGCCCTGTCCAATTCCCTGATACCAGGAATGCCAAACAGGAAAAGCACTCAACGCCGAGTACGCAGAGTGCGCGGAGGATATGCTGGTTGACCGAGGCAGTAGGCAAGGATCATGGTTTCCAACAGATGCTTGGGTGTACGGGCTGATTTGTGATTTTTGACTATATGTCGAGCAAATGGATGGAGATCGGTTTTGGGTTGCCGTTCCATTTTATCCCTTTGCGCCCTCTGCGCCCTTTGCGGTGAAATGTCTTTGATGTGGGAATGGGACTGGCCTACACACTACCGTAGCGGGTTTTGCTGCCCAGCCAGCGGCTGATCAGTGGCTCGGCCAGCTGCGGGTGGTCTTGCAGTAATTGCTGGGCAATCTGATTAACCCGTGGCAGCAGGGCTTGATGGCGCTGCAGGTCGGCGATGCGCAGTTGCAGGATGCCGGTCTGGCGGGTACCCAGCAGCTCGCCGGGGCCACGGATCTCCAGGTCTTGCTGAGCGATCACAAAGCCGTCGGTGGTTTCGCGCAACACCGCGATGCGTTTGGCGGCCAGCTTGCCCAACGGTGCCTGGTACATCAGCACACAACTGCTTTTGGCGCTGCCGCGCCCGACCCGGCCACGCAGCTGGTGTAGCTGGGCGAGGCCCAGGCGTTCGGCGTTTTCGATGATCATCAGGCTGGCATTGGGCACATCCACCCCGACCTCGATCACCGTGGTGGCCACCAGCAGTTGCAGCTCGCCGGCCTTGAAGGCGGCCATCACCGCCTCTTTGTCCGCGCCCTTCATGCGCCCGTGCACCAGGCCGATGCGCAGTTGCGGCAGTAGCTGTTGGAGTTGTGTCAGGGTCACCTCGGCGGCCTGGCATTGCAGTGCCTCGGACTCCTCGATCAGGGTGCAGACCCAGTAGGCCTGGCGGCCCTGCTCGCAGGCGCTGGCGACGCGGCTGATCACCTCGTCGCGGCGCGCCTCGCTGATCGCCACCGTCTCCACCGGGGTTCTGCCCGGTGGCAGCTCATCGATCACCGACAGGTCCAGGTCCGCATAGGCGGTCATTGCCAGGGTGCGCGGGATCGGGGTGGCGGTCATGATCAGCTGGTGTGGATGCAGCCCATCGACCACGCCCTTTTCGCGTAGCGCCAGGCGCTGGTGTACCCCAAAGCGGTGTTGTTCATCGACGATCACCAGCCCCAGTCGCGCAAATTCAACCTCGTCCTGAAACAGCGCATGGGTGCCGACCGCGAGCCGGGCTGTACCGCTGCCGATCGCCGCCAGTGCCTCGCGGCGGGCCTTGGCCCCCAGTCGGCCGCTCAGCCATACCAGCGGGATCCGCAGCGGCACCAGCCACTGGGAAAAATTGCGAAAATGCTGTTCGGCCAGCAGCTCGGTGGGGGCCATGATCGCCGCCTGAAAACCGGACTCCAGCGCCTGTAGCGCGGCCAGTGCGGCGACCACGGTCTTGCCCGAGCCCACATCGCCCTGCACCAGCCGTTGCATCGGATGGGGCTGACGCAGGTCGGCGCTGATCTGGGCATGTACCTGTTGCTGGGCATTGGTCAGTTGGAAGGGCAGGGCTGTCAGCAGTGCCTGTTGCAGGCGTCCGTCTCCGGCCAGCGCGGGGGCAGGATGGTGCTGCTGGGCCAGACGCAGCTGGCGCAGACTGAGCTGGTGGGCCAGTAATTCCTCGAAGGCCAGGCGTTGCTGGGCCGGGTGCTCGCCCTCGGCCAGGGCATCCAGGGCGATATCCGGGGGTGGCCGGTGCAGCAGCAATACCGCCTCGCGTAGCGGCATCATGCCGGGGGGTAGTAGCGTTGTTGGCAGGTATTCCTCCAGGCCGATCTGCCCCTGCTCCAGCAGGGTGATGGCCTGCTCCAGCAGGCGGCGCAGCGAGAGCTGTTGCAGGCCCTCGGTGGCCGGGTAGACGGGGGTGAGATGGGCATCGACGGGGCTTGCATGCTTATTGTCGATCGGTCGAAATTCCGGATGTACCATCTCCAGGCTGTGGGGGCCGCGTCGCACCTCGCCGAAGCAGCGCAGCCGGGTGCCGGGGGCTAGCTGGGCCTTCTGGCTGGCGCTGAAGTGAAAGAAGCGCAGCAGCAGGCTGCCGCTGCCGTCGGCGAGATTGACCAGCAACATGCGCCGTCGGCCGAACTTGATCTCGCTAAGTCTGACCTCGCCCTCGATCGCCACCTCGCTGCCCGGACGCAGGCTGCCGATGGGATGGAGGCGGGTGCGATCCTGGTAACGCAGCGGCAGGTGAAACAGCAGCTCGGCCAGGTTGTGGATCTGTAGCTGGGCCAGACGGGCGGCCACCCCAGGGCCGACCCCGCGCAATTGCTCGACCGGGATCGCGCTGGCCGGGATGGCGGGGCTGTCGGCGGTGGCGCCGCCACCTCCCTGTGGCGGGGTGGGCTTGGGCATGGCTTAGCGCAGCATCCGGGTTTGTTGGTGATAGCGTTCGGCCAGCACCGGTTGGCGAGCATGGGCGTCGAGTTGCGGATAGTAGCGCTCCAGGGCGCTCAGGCGTTGTGCCGGGGCCGGATGGGTCTTGAACAGCAAGGACAGATCGCTATCGGTTGCGCTCAGGGCCCCCAGGGTTTGCAGTGCCGCAGGGAGACCGTAGGGGTCATAACCGGCGCGGGTGGCAAGAATCACCCCGATGCGGTCGGCCTCGAATTCATCATCCCGATCCAGTCCGCGGGCATAGAGCTCGCGAAAACCGGCATTGAGCCGTTGCAGGGTCTGCTGCCGACGCTCGTTGACCTGGCTGCTGACCAGCATCCCGGCCAGGTCCAGCTTGGCAGATTTTTGTACCGCATCCAGGTGGTGTTTTTTCAGTACATGGGCGACCTCATGGCCCAGCACCCCGGCCAGTTCGGCCTCACTCTGCAACTGGCGCAACAAGCCACTGGTGACGAAGACATGGCCGCCGGGCGCGGCAAAGGCGTTGATTGAGGAAGTGTCGATCACCGCAAACTTCCAGGGCAGATCGGGACGTTCGCTTTGCAGCGCCACCCAGCGGCCGACCTGGTTGACATAGCCTTGCAGCGGCTCGCTGGGGTGTAGCGGCGCGGCACCCAGCAGCACCGCAGAGGCCTCCTCGCCGATGCGGATCTCCTGTTTCTCATCCACCTCGCCAAAGGCCTGCTTGGCGGTGCGCAGGGTTTGTTTCAGATCCAGATTGCGCAGCTTTTTGTCCCAGGACTGAGCCTGGAGCTGGCCCAGGTTCAGTAACAGTGCGGGCAACAGCAGGAGGATAAACAGGCTTGGCTTGCGCATCACTTTTTCTCCCGCAGATAGGCCACGGATTGCTGGTGCAGCTGGGCCAGCTCGGCAAACTGACGGGCAGCCCTGGCATCCGCCTGGTAGGCGGCCAGTTGCCGCACCGCCTGGTGATTGGGGCTGGCCTTGCCCAGGTCTTCGGCATCCAGACCGCGAATGCCGGTGGCCACGGTGGTGCCGCTGCTGCCGCTACGACCGCTTTGCAGCAGCCGCTGGGCCTGCGAGAGTCCCTGCAGGTCCACACTGCTACCGCTGGCAGCACCGCCCAGGCGGACCCGGCTCATGTGTAGCCAGCCCTCACGCTGCTGCCCATCGCGTACCTGGTACCAGCCACCCTGGCGCTGTAATACCGTGATTGTGCTACGCGCAGCCAGGCTGCCCAGTTGCTGGGCATCGCTGAAGGGTTCGGCATGCAGCGAACTGTCCTGCAGCACCACACCAGCCAGGGTGGATGCCGTCACGGGGATCGACAGGGTCAGTAGCAGCAGGGCAAACAGGGGGATGATGACTTTCATGCAGGCCTCCGTGGTTCGAACAGTTGCACCGCCTGCTGGCGGCCCTTCACCTTATAGGAACCGTGATCGATAAAGTCAAATGCCTGGCCGCACAGGGCGCGGGTCTCGCTGGAGATCAGGATGCGGGCCAGGCCCTTGGTCTGCCCCTCGATACGACTGGCCAGATTGACGGTGTCGCCGATTGCCGTGTAGTCGAGCCGATTGGCCGAGCCGAGAAAACCCACCACCGCCGGTCCACTGTGAATGCCGATACCGATGTCGAAGTCCCTGGCCAGATCGCCCAGATCCTCCTTGAAACGTTGCAGCGATTCGGCCATTTGCAAGGCGGCCTCGACCGCATGGCGGGCCTGTTCGGTATCATCCACCGGTGCACCCCAGAAGGCCATGATCGCATCGCCGATGAATTTGTCCATGGTGCCGTCGTTGGCGAAGATTACCGCTACCTGGCGGCTGAAATACTCGTTCAGCAGCGTCACGATGGTCTCTGCGCTGTGCTGCTCCGACAAGCTGGTAAAGCCACGGATATCGGAAAACAATACGGTAATCGGCCGACTCTCGCTCTTGAGTGTCAGCGCATCCTCGCCGCTGGCCACCAGGCTACGCACCACCCGCGGGTCGAGAAAGCGGCTGAAGATCTGTTCCGAGCGACGGCGCTGCAGGCCTTGCTGGCGATAGGCGTGCAGCGCGGCCAGGGCGTAATACAGCCAGGCAAACAGCAGCGGACTCAGTAGCGGCAATAGCCAATCCAGGCGCAGTGCCCACAAGCCCGACCATAGCCAAAGCGGGCTGGCCAGCAACAGCATCAGGCCGGAATGCAGCGGCGAGATCCCACCGGCAAAGGCCCACCACAGGGGCAGCAACAGCAGTATCAGCAGCAGCGCAGAAAACAGCAAAGGCGGACTGTGCAGGGCCTGTTGCAGGCGCAGATTATCCAGCGCGGTGGCGATGATCTCGGCGGCCGGGTGGAGGGTGCTGAGCGGGGTATTGCGCAGGTCGTGCAAGGCGGTGGCGCTGGCGCCGATGATCACGATGCGGTCACGGAACTCGTCCTGCGGGCGCTGTTTTTCCTGGCGCGACAGATCCGCGTAGAGCTCGCCAAAGGGAACCCTGGGATAGCTGCCGGCCGGGCCATGCCAGTGCAAACGTAGCCGCTCGCCCTCGGGCAGCGGGTAGCCGAGTTGCTGCGCGGCCCGGGCGGCCAGGCTGGGTAGACGCCAGCCACCGGCCTCGAAGTAGAGGGGATAATGGCGGCCAATCCCGTCGGCATCCGGGCTGAAGTTGATCGCCCCCAGCCGACCATCGGCGGCCAGCGCCAGATAGGGCAATAGCAGCGGCAGTCGGACTTCGGCCTGTGCCGGATCATGCAATTGAAAGCCCAGCGCCGCACCGAATTCATCCAGTGGCAGCCCCAGCCCCGGTTGCTCGGCCTGCAGGATCACATAGGGCATGAAGACCTGTGCGGCCTCACTGCTGACAGCGGCCAGCCAGGCATCATCGTCGGGGCGGATCGGATCGGCATCGATAAACAGGATATCGAACAACACTGCACGTGGCCCTTGTGCCAGCAGATGTTCGAGCAGCTCGGCGTGTACCGAACGGGGCCAGGGATAGCGCCCGTGGCTGGCGGCCAGCTGTTCCAGGCTGGCCTCGTCGATGTCGATTAACACGAGCTGGCCATCGGGTTGCTGCTGTTGCACATGTTGCAGCAGCAGCCGATCACCGAAACGTGCCTCCAGTGTTTGCAAGACGCCCAGCCAGCCCCATTCCAGCAGGGCCAGCAACAGCACCGCCAGCGCCAGCAGCAGATGGGCTCGGCGCTGCCCGCGGCGGCCCATCAGGCGAGTTCCAGTACCCCGTCCATTTCCACTGCCGCACCCTTGGGCAGTGCGGCGACACCAATCGCGGCGCGGGCCGGATAGGGCTGGCTGAAATACTCGGCCATGATCTCGTTGACCAGCGGGAAATGGGACAGATCGGTGAGGAAGATATTCAACTTGGCCACATCGGCCAGCGAGCCGCCAGCGGCCTCGGCCACCGCAGCGAGGTTGTCGAAGACCTGACGGATCTGCGCCGCCATCTCGCCTTCCACCAGTTGCATGGTCTCAGGCAGCAGTGGGATCTGCCCGGAGAGATAGACGGTGCTGCCGACCTTGACCGCCTGGGAATAGGTGCCAATCGCCTGCGGGGCCTTGTCGGTGTGGATGATTTCACGGGGCATGAGAGCTCCTCGAAGTGGTGGGTGGTGGCGGGGATTATAGCAGGGCCTGAGCGCCTGACCGGTAGGCCTGGAATTAAACACTGTGATCCGGAACCCCTAACCCCAAAAGCATTAACCGCAAAGGACGCGAAGATCGCAAAGTGTCGTGTTCACTTGCCC
>JACUTZ010000138.1 GCA_014859545.1 Gammaproteobacteria bacterium | reverse complement strand
CCCCTAACCCCTAACCCCTAACCCCTATGATACGGATGCCCCTTGAGGATGCTCCAGGCCCGGTAGATCTGTTCGGCCAGGATCACCCGCACCAGCGGGTGGGGCAGGGTCAGCGGCGAGAGTGACCATTGCTCATCGGCGCGCTGGCTCAGGCCCGGCTCCAGTCCATCCGGGCCACCGACCAGCAGGGCCACATCGCGGCCCTCGCCCATCCATTCTCCGATGCGCTGGGCGAGCTGCTCGGTGGACCAGGGCTTGCCGCCGACCTCCAGGGCGACCAGGCGCGCCCCCTTGGGAAGGCTTGCGTTGATCTTGTCGGCTTCCTGGCGGCGCAGCTTGTCGATGTCGACGTTCTTGCCGCGTTTGGGGGCGGGGATCTCGTGCAATACCAGCCGGCATTCGTTTGGCAGGCGTTTGGCAAATTCCTGGTAGCCCTGCTCGACCCAGTTGGGCATGCGCTGGCCGACGGCGATCAGATGGATATTCACTGGGGCTGGCTGGATTCCTTGCGTTCCTGGGGGGCGTCCTCACCCCAGAGTTTTTCCAGGTTATAAAAGTCGCGGGTCTCGGGCAGCATTACATGCACCACCACATCGCCGAGGTCGACCAGCATCCAGCTGCTGTCCTGTTCGCCTTCGATCCCCAGCGGTTGCTGGCCGGCGGCCTTGACCTTTTCGACCACGTTATTGGCCAGGGATTTGACCTGACGGGTGGAGTTGCCGGCGACGATCACCATGATGTCGGTGACATCGGATTTTTCGTGTACGTCCAGTATCTTGATATCCACGCCCTTCATGTCTTCCAGGGCATCGACGACGATCTTGCTCAGTTGTTCTGCGTTCATCCGCTCTCACTAAATGGTTATTGTGCCGTGTTCAAATCCATGGCGAAAAGTCGTTCAAGGCCGCGTCCAGAGCGATGGCTGCCTATGGGCGATACAGCTGTTGTTGTTGAATATAGTCCCATACCGGGTCCGGCAACAAATATCGGGCACTGTGTCCGGCAGCGATGCCTCGACGGATCCCGGTGGCCGAGATCGCCAGCTGGCTGACCTGCTGCAACCAGATCTTGCCGGCCAGGGCATCATGCAGCTCGCTCGCCGAGTCGGCCCGATGGGTAGTCAGCCAGTGCTGCAATGCTTCCGACATTGTCTCACTGTCGAGCTGCCAGCCGGGGCGATGGCTGACCACCAGATGGGCCAGGCTGCTCAGCTCGCGCCAATTGTACCACTGTGGCAGGCCCAAAAAGGCATCCAGTCCCAGACAAAAGCACAAGGGGGTGTCGGGCCACTGGGCGCGCAGCGAGCGCAGGGTATCGACCGTATAGGAGGGGCCATCCCGCTCCAGCTCGCGGGCGTCAACCACCAGACGTGGTTCACTGGCCACCGCCCGTTGCAGCATGGCCAGGCGCTGGGCGGGACTGGCCTCGGGTTGCGGACGGTGTGGGGGATGCTGGCTGGGGATGAGCAAGATTTGCGCAAAATTAAGTTCCTCAAGCAGTTCCAGGGCCGGGCGCAGATGGCCGAAATGCACCGGGTCAAAGGTACCGCCGAGGATGCCGATGGGGGTCTTCATGCGGAACGCAGCCGTCGTTGCATCAGGATCCCGCTGATGATCACCCCCAGTATCAGGGACAGCATCAACCCGTTGGGCAGGGCTGCCGGGGGCTTGCGGGGGGAAGCGGTGTTTGCCGGGTCCCCGGATTGATGGGCCTGCTGAGGGGCGTCCATGTCGGTTACCGGCATCTCACCCAGGTCGTCCAGCAGTGCATTGCCCAGGCGTTGTACCCGTGATTCCATGGCCAGCAATTGCTCGCGCAGGGCCCGGTTTTGCTCGGCGAAGCGGGCCTCGTCCTCGCTCAATTGCTGCAGATCGGCGCGCATGCCCCGTGTATCGCTGTCGATCCGCAGCGGGGCATTGGGTTGGGCGAGGGCCGGGCTGGTGCTGCGCTCGGCAGCCTGTTTGCGGGTCTGGTGCGCACGGATCGCCGCAAAGGCCTCGGCATCGTCAAAGCGATACAGCTCCTCGGTGCTGGGGATGCGCAGTTGCACCCCGCTACGCAGATTATTCATGTTGTCACGAAAAAATGCCTGGGGATTGGCCTGATAGAGGGCATACATCATGTGCAGATAGCTGCGGCTGTGCCGCTCGCCCAGCCGCAGGGCCACGCTGTCCAGTGTCTCGTCCTGTCGGACCCGGATATATTCCGGTCCAGAACTGGCTTGAATTGGCTGGATCATGAATTGCCCCTGGCGGACCTGATCACCATACTCAATCTGCAGCAGCAAATTCACTGCCTCGCCCTGCCAGGGGCTGCTGGCGAAGAGCTGGATGCGGGCACGTTGTTCACCCCGGGCCAGCAGGGCAAGCTGTATGCTATCGAGCAGCGCTGGACGGTCCAGACCCTGTTGCCGGTAGGATTCGGCATCGCCCAGGCTGAGGCGCAGGGTTGCCAGCGGCAGCCCGGCGGGCAGGCCGATCGGGATGCTGGCACGCAGGTTTTGCCCAGGACTGGAATGCACCACCAGTTCGCCAAAGACGATCTCACCAGCATGCAAGCCGGGCGAGAGGCCCAGCCAGCCGAGCAGCAACAGGAGTGGTCTCAGTCGCATCACTACTGACGGATGTGCCCGTCGCCGATGACGATGTATTTCTGCGAGGTCAGCCCCTCCAGGCCGACCGGGCCACGGGCGTGGATCTTGTCGGTGGAGATGCCGATCTCCGCACCCAGGCCGTATTCGAAACCATCGGCAAAACGGGTCGAGGCATTGACCATCACCGAGCTGGAATCCACCTCGGCGAGGAAGCGCCGCGCGTGGCTGATGTTCTCGGACACAATGGCCTCGGTGTGACCGGAGCTATGGCGGGTGATGTGTTCGATCGCCTCGTCCAGATCCTTGACGATACGCACCGACAGGATTGGCGCCAGGTACTCGCTGTCCCAGTCCTCGTCCGTCGCGGCGATGCTGCCGGGCAGCACGCGGCAGGTGGTCGCACAGCCACGGATCTCCACCCCCTTCTCCTGGTACATGCGTCCCAGTTCGGGTAAGACCTGTTCGGCAATCCCCTCGGCCACCAGCAGGGTTTCCATCGCATTGCACACCCCATAACGATGGGTCTTGGCGTTAAAGGCGATGGCAATGGCCTTCTCCAGATCGGCCTCATCGTCGATATAGACGTGGCAGACCCCGTGCAGGTGCTTGATTACCGGCACCCGCGCCTCGGCACTGATCCGCTCGATAAGGTTTTTCCCGCCGCGCGGTACGATCACATCCACGTAATCGGTCATGGTGATCAGCTTGCCAACGGCGGCGCGATCGGTGGTCTCGATCACCTGCACTGCGGTGGCGGGCAGGCCGGCCTGTTCCAGGCCACGACGGATCGAGGTGGCAATTGCCTGATTGGAGTGGGCCGCCTCCGAGCCACCGCGCAGGATGGTCGCATTGCCGGATTTCAGGCACAGCGCCGCCGCATCGGCGGTCACGTTGGGGCGGGACTCGTAGATGATGCCGATCACCCCCAGCGGCACCCGCATCTTGCCGACCTGGATCCCGGAGGGGCGAAAATTCATCCCGCTGATCTCGCCGACCGGATCGGCCAACGCGGCGATCTGGCGCAGGCCCTCGGCCATCCCGGCGATGCGCGCTTCGTTCAGCATCAGCCGATCCAGCAGGGCATCATCCAGGCCATTGGCCTTGCCGACCGCCAGGTCCCTGGCATTTTCAGCGATGATCTCGCTGGCGCGTGCCTCCAAATCAGCGGCAATCGCCAGCAGCGCGGCGTTCTTGGCATTGCTATCGGCACGCGCCATCGCCCGCGAAGCGGCACGGGCCTGCTGGCCCAGGGTCTGCATGTACTGTTCTACGTTCATGTTGATATCCTTGTTAAAAGATAATTTCACCGCAAAGACGCAAAGTACGCGAAGAAAAACATGACAATGCCATAGGGAGCAAACAGGTTATATGGGTGGATGGCGGTTTTATGCTCTGCCCATGGTGATATCGCACGTCATGATGGCGTGGTAAATCAGCAAGCTCCGCGATGGTTCTATTTCTCCGTGTTCTCTGTGCCCTCTGTGGCTGATCTTTTCTCTGTGTTTTTATGTGTCGCCGCTAGCGAATAAGTTCGATCGACAGGGGGAGCTTCAGGTGCTGCCAGACGCGATCCGCCGTGAGTATCGAGGCCTGACTATCCAGTGCCAGAGCCAGACACGCCCTGTCCGCCAGTGACAAACCATGTGTTCGCGCCGTTTCATACAGGTCGGCAGCCAGTTCAGCCTGTTTAGCACTGAAGGGAATGATCTGCATACCGAGTTCCTGGAGGTCTTCACGTATACCGCACACATCCACACCTCGTTGCAGCGCCTTTTGCACCACCTCGCTCCAGTTTACGGTGCTCATCACGGCACCATCCAGTTCGGATTCCACCTGCCCGCCCCCAGGCTCGTCATGGAGAAAGGCCAGCAAGGCCGAGGCATCCAGCACCACCATCAAGCCTCCCCCCGGCTGGCTTCGTGGCGGCGCTCGGCGATCAACTCCTCGGCCAGGCTTACCTCGGTGGGGATGTGCTGAAAGCGTTTTTTGAGGCGCTGCTTGATGGCCGCCGGACGTTCCAGTACCAGGCTGTCGCCAACACGCCTTGCGACTAGGCGTTCGCCCTGCTTGAGGTCAAGGGATTTGCGTAAGGCCGCCGGGATGACAAGCCGTCCCTGTGCCCCAAGGAGTATTTCATTGTGCGTTTCGTTTGCCATGGCCTTTGCTCGTGTGACACGATTCAGGAATTGTGGCACAAGAAGTTTTTGTATGCCAGTTCTGGCGTGGTATATTTGGCGAAAGAATTTGGCCCCTCTGTCAATATATGGGTAGTAAAGGCAGATGCTGGGC
>JACUTZ010000137.1 GCA_014859545.1 Gammaproteobacteria bacterium | reverse complement strand
GGGATCGGGGAGCAGGGCGTCAAGCCGACCGCCAAGGGCAATCTGCCGCGTGCGTTGTGTCGCGAGGTGGTGCTGGCCTATCTGGGTGAAGAGGGCTATGCCAAGGCGACCCGCTACAGCGGGATCAACAAGGAGGAAGACTTTTTCGAGCTGCACCAGTTGCGCCTGGTGGCCGAGATGGCCGGGCTGCTGCGCAAGTATCGCGGCAAGTTTGTTTTGAGTCGTGATTGCAAAACACTGCTGGCAGGGCCAGGCATGGCAGCCATCTATTCGCGTTTGCTGCACACCTTTGCCACCGAGTACAACTGGGCCTATGGCGATGGCCATGAGGAACTTCCCTTCATCCAGCGATCTTTCCTGTTCACGCTCTATCTGCTTTGGCGTTATGGGGATGAGCCGCGCCCCGTCCATTTTTATGAAGAGGCCTATATCGATGCCTTTCCTGCGTTGCTGACCGAGATTAAACCTAGCGCCTACTTCGAGCCGGAGGACATACTGGCGCGCTGTTATAGCCTGCGTACCATCAGCAGGTTTGCCGAGTGGTTTGGGTTGGTGGAGGTGGAAAAGGCCGCTGATCCCAGGGTGCATTTTTCGGATCTCAGCCTGCGCAAGACCGGCTTGTTCGAGCGGGTGGTGAATTGGGTGTAAGAGGTGTGTCGGGTTACGCTGCGCTAACCCGAACTACGACAATTCCGAATGGGCGGTATTCTGCCAACGGGTGAAACAGCGCGATGGCCATGTGTGTTTACAGTGTGGCCGTGGCGAGCCGGAGTTGCTGTTACAGCTGCACCACGAACGCCATAAAACCTATACCCTTATTTTTTACGCGTCTTGGTACGATGCAATCTGTAGTATATTAGTCGGATATATGATTACTCCTGAGGAGTTTATCCGATGAATACTCAAGCACCCCAGAAGCTTTCAGACAAGATCACCACGCTAGAGGAACTCGCCAAGCTGGCGGACTACTCGCTGCTGGATATACTCATTTGCGATCCGGATGCGACAAAAGACGGCGTGGACCACGAGCCACGGCAGGTCTGTTCGGGGCATTATGTCCCTGTGAAACCGACGCCTATCGCCGAACCCGAGTACATTGCACACAGCAAGGCCTTTTTCCAGGAGCTGGGCCTTGCGGACAGCCTGGCAGAGTCCGCCGATTTTATGCGTGTATTCAGCGGCGATCTTTCGCAGGTTCCGGAACCCATGCGCAAGCTGGGTTGGGCCACGGGCTATGCACTCTCCATCTTTGGTACCGAATACACGCAGCAGTGCCCGTTTCGAACCGGTAACGGCTATGGCGATGGTCGTGCCGTATCGGTACTGGAGGCGGTGATCCCTGATCGGAATGGGGGTCAGCGCTGGGAAATGCAGCTAAAGGGTGGCGGGCGCACACCCTATTGCCGTGGCGCGGATGGTCGCGCCGTGTTGCGCTCGAGTGTGCGGGAGTTCCTGGCACAGGAGCACATGCATGCGCTCGGTGTGCCCAGCTCACGCGCCTTGACTTTGTATGTGTCGAAATCGGAGCAGGTGCAGCGGCCCTGGTATTCGGAAGGGTCTCGTTCCTACGATCCCGACATGCTGGTCGCCGAGGCGGTGGCCATCTCCACGCGGGTGGCACCGTCGTTCATTCGGGTGGGCCAAATTGAGTTGTTCGGTCGCCGTGCCCGTAAGCAGGAACACCCCAATGCCCTGGTCGAGCTCGAGCAGATCGTGTTGCACCTGATCGATCGTGAGTATGCGGAGCTTATCGACCCATCACTAAGCCTGTCTGAGAAGGTGGTGCGACTCGCGCGGGCGTTTCGCGACCGCCTGACCAGGCTGGTGGCGAATTGGATTCGTGTCGGCTATTGCCAGGGCAATTTCAACAGTGACAACTGCGCGGCCGGTGGCTTCACCCTGGATTATGGTCCCTTCGGATTTTGTGACATGTTTGACCCGAACTACCAGCCATGGACAGGGGGTGGGCAACACTTCGCGTTCTGGAATCAACCGGTGGCGGCGGAACGTAACTTCGAGATGTTTTGTACGGCCTTGCGGCCATTACTGGGAACGGACCCGGATGCCCTGCAGGAACTCGACGAGATTCGAACCGGCTTTGCAACGCAGATGGGTGAGGAAATGGAAACAATGCTGGCGGCCAAGCTGGGGATGGATGCGTTCGATGCGCCGCTGTTCGCTGAGCTTGCCAGGCTTATGATGGAAACTTCTGTTGATTACACCATCTTCTTCCGCGAGTTGTCATCGATACCGGATACGATTAGCCCGCTTAAGAAGAGCTTCTACACCCAGGTGAATCGAGACATGGATGGGCGTTGGTCCGAGTGGCTGGAAAAATGGAAAGCACGGCTTACGCACACCCGTGAACAGATGCATCGCGTTAATCCAAAATACACTCTGCGAGAGTGGTTGCTGGTACCGGCCTATCAGCAAGCGGCCACAGGGGACTACGCACGGCTTAGGGAGCTGCAAGAAGTCATGACGCAACCCTACGATGAGCAGTCGAAGGAAGTGGAAGCAAAATACTATCGACGCAGGCCTGTTGAGCTCAGTGATCTGGGTGGGGTGTCGCACATGAGCTGTTCTTCGTAATCATGGGGATAATCCACGGCATGATGGAGAAGGTGTGATGCGATGAAGATCCAACTGCTCAGTGACCTGCACAATGAGTGTTATCGAGGCAAGCCGCCTCCGCCCATCGCGCAGAGCGAGGCGGAGGTGGTGGTGCTGGCCGGAGATATCGATGTGGGCCTGGCCGGGTTGGCGTGGGCGCGGGATGAGGCGCAGCGTCTGGGCAAGCGTATTCTTTACGTGGCCGGAAATCATGAGTTCTACCACCACGACATTGCCCTGCTGGATAAGATGCGTGAGTTTTGCGCCGGAACCGAGGGTGTTGAGCTGCTGGAGAATGAGGCACGGGTGATCGACGGGGTACGGTTTTTGGCTTGTACCCTGTGGACCGATTATCGTGCCAGTGGCGATCCGGTGATGGCGATGCTGGAGGTGGTCGGCGGGCTGAATGATCATCGCCTGATCCGTCACGGCGAAGTCCGCTTCCTGCCCGAGGATGCGCTGGCCCTGCACCAGGCCTCGCGGGCCTGGCTGAAACAGCAACTGGCCGAGCCCTTTGACGGCAAGACGGTGGTGATCAGCCATCATGGGCCACACCTCCTGTGCCAGCACCCGGCCTTTCCGTTCGATCACTTTGCCACCGCCTTTTTGAGTGATCTCTCTGTATTGGTGGAGCAGGCCGACCTGTGGTGCTTTGGCCATACCCATGCCAATCTGGATGTGCAGATTGGCAGGTGCCGTTTGGTGTCGAACCAGCGCGGTTATCCGGGCGAGGGGGTGACGGGGTTTGATCCGGCGAGGGTGTTGATGGTTTGAGTGGATGCCGTGATATGGAGTGAGAGATGCCTCATCTGATTATTGAATATCCGGCGGGGCTTGCTGATGCGGGGCAGGTTGAGAGGATGCTGACGGCGGTCCATGCTGCCGCTGCCGGAACCGGGTTGTTCGACGAGGGACACATCCGGGTGCGGGGCTGGCCGCTGGCGCATTATCTGGTAGGCGGCGAACGCAAATCCTTTATTCATGTGCAATGCCGCATCCACGCGGGGCGGACAGATGCGCAAAGGCGCATGCTTAGCGATACGGTATTGGCAGCCCTGCGTGGGCGGTCACTGGCGGTGTCAGTGATCACCGTCGAGGTGGTGGAAATGGATCGGGATAGTTATGCCAAATACGCCCCCCAGGAGAGCGAGTAGAGTATGACCGAGATACGCATTACGGCGCTGCGCCATTCGGCCTTTTATGCACCACTGCTGGTGACTATCGCTGGTGGCTTTCTGCAGCGTCAGGGGCTGCAGCCGGTGTATCGGCCCGCCGAACCGGGCGCGTCGGTGGAGGCGATGCTGCGCAGTGGTGAATTTCACCTCAGCCAATCGGCGGTGGCGACGAGTTTTGTCGCGCTGGAACGGGGTGAGTCATGCGATATCGTGCACTTTGCCCAGATCAATGAGCGTGATGGTTTCTTTATTGCCGGTCGCAATGCGCAGCCGGATTTCCGTTGGCAGGATCTGATTGGCAAACAGGTGCTGGTGGATCACTTCTTCCAGCCGCTGGCGATGCTGCGCTATGGCCTGCATCGACAGGGGATCGCGCTGGATGATCTGCAGGTGATCGATGCGGGCGATGTGGCAGCGATGGATCGGGCCTTTCGCGATGGTCGGGGCGAGTATATCCATCAGCAAGGGCCCTTCCCGCAGCAACTGGCTCATGAGGGCATTGCCTATCCGCTGGCGGCGGTGGGTGATGCGGTCGGTCCGGTGGCCTTCAGCAGCCTGTGTGCCTCGCGCGATTGGCTGCAAAGCGAGATGGCGGTGGCCTTCATGCATGCCTACCGCGAAGCCAGGCAGTTTGTGATCGATTCACCGGCACAAGAGATCGCCAGATTATTGCAGCGTTTTCTGCCGCAGATCGATCCTGCGGTATTGGCGGAGACGATCCGCGCCTATCAGGGTCTGGGCTGCTGGTCACGCGAGGTGGTGATCGGGCGGGAGGGCTATGAGCGATTGCTGGATGTGTTCCTGCACAGCGGGGCGATTACCAAACGCCATGCCTATGAGAGCTGTATGGTGACGCCGCCGGTGTGAGTCCAAGGACACTGCAAGAAAAACTCACCGCTGAGACGCAGAGTACGCAGAGAAAACATGACCAGGAAAGCGGGATTCACGGTGCGTGACTTGTTCAGGTAAGCTCTGATTTTGTGGACTCTGCGCCTGGGCGGTGAGATCTTTTTCAAGGGGCGAGTAGATACTAAAAAAGGTAACTACTCGCCCTATCCATGATGTATTCACACTGTAGAGGGCGTTAACCGTTTCCGATGAAA
>JACUTZ010000136.1 GCA_014859545.1 Gammaproteobacteria bacterium | reverse complement strand
TGTATATTGCCGATGCCTACAACCATCGGATCCGACACGTCGATCCCCAAGGGATCATCCGTACCGTGGCAGGAACAGGGGTAGAAGGGTACAGTGGCGATGGCGGTCCGGCTACCCAGGCACGTTTGAATCGGCCACTCGAAGTTCTTGTCGGCGAAGATGGCAGCCTTTATATCGCCGACAGATCAAACGATCGCGTTCGTCAGGTATTGCCTGATGGAAATATCATCACCTTGGCGGGAACAGGTGTGGCCGGGTTTAGTGGCGATGGCGGCCCAGCCACCCTGGCACACTTGAATAAACCCTCGGCCATGGCATTCGCCAGTGATGGAGGTCTATACGTGTCAGACGCATTTAATAATCGCATTCGTCACGTTGGTGTGAGTGGCCAAATCAGTACGGTCGCTGGCTCTGGGCAGCGGGGCTATAGTGGTGACGGCGGCCTTGCGAGAGAAGCGAGGCTCGATACCCCGTTTGGCATCACTGTCGGAAGGGATGGCAGTTTGTTTATAGCTGATTATGGCAATGCGCGTGTAAGACGTGTTGACATGAATGGGAATATCAGCACCGTTGCTGGTACAGGAATAGCGGGTTTTAACGGCGACGGCGGTCCGGCCACCAAGGCAGAGGTTAGCACAATAGCCGTTACAATTGGCCAGGGGGGGGAGTTGTATTTGGCTGAAATTCAAAATCAACGCATCCGTCAGGTAAAAACTCGATTTGGCGAAGAAATCGGCGAGACACTGCGTCTTGGCGGTGAGGGCGGCAACGAGCACCATACCTTCAATACCCGTGGTCGACACCTAGCTAGCCACAACAGCACAAGTAACACGCCAAACTACCGCTTTGAGTACGATCAACGTGGTTACCTAAGCCACATAGAGGATGCCCACGGCAACCTTACCCACATTGAACGCGACAGCGATGGAAGCCCCTTGGCTATTATCGCCCCCGATGGGCAGCGCACAACACTCATCCTGCAGGATGACGGATACCTGATCGCCGCAAGCAACCCCGTCGGGGAGACATGGACCATTGGCTACAGTCACGATGGCCTGATGAGTGCGTTCAACAAACCGAAAGGGCAGGGTAGTCAGTATACCTACGACCACATGGGGCATTTGCTCACAAGCAGCGATCCCCTCGGCGGGGGCTGGAGCCTGTCGCGTACCACACTGGCCAACGGCCATGAAGCAAGCATGCTCTCCGCCGAAGGGCGCAGCATCCGCTATCGGGTAGAGCGAGACACGCAGGGAGAGCTGCGGCGCTATAACACGCACCCGGATGGCACCACCACACAGCGCCACCAAAGCCAGGGCAAGGCAAGCACCCAAGTGGCCGCCGACGGTACAACCACGACGACTATCTATGGCCCCGATCCACGTTTCGGCATGGCATCGTCCGTTGCCGCCAGCCAGGCGATCACCACCCCAGGCGCAGTGGCGATGCAGATCACCCGCGAACGCACCGCCACCTTGGCCGACGAGCGGGACATCATGAGCCATACCGAGCTGACCCATGTGCTCAGCCTCAATGGTCGTCGCCACACCACCCGCTACATCACCGCCGAGCGCAGCCACCACAGCACCAGCCCGACAGCACGGCAAAGCACCATCCGCTACGACGAAAATGGGCTACCCATCTACACCCGCCAGGGGCAACTGGCCCCCAGCACGCTGCAATACGACCCCCGTGGCCGCCTCACCACCCTCACCGAGGGGGAAGGAGCAACGGCCCGCACAACTCAGCTGAGCTACGACACCCTGGGCAACCTCTCCACCATCGAAGACGCCTTGGCACGACAAACCCACTTCGACTACGACCTGGCTGGGCGCGTCACCAAACAGCGCTTCCCCGATGGCCGTGAGGTAAGCTACCAATACGATCCCAACGGCAACCTCACCGCCCTCACCCCACCCGGTAGAAACCCGCACGTGTTCGAATACGACGCCGTGGATCAGGAAACCGACTACCACCCACCGGAGCTAAGCGGCCTTCCCACCCCGACCCGCTACCGCTACAACCTGGACAAGGATCTCACCGAAGTGATCCGCCCGGACGGTCAAACCGTGAGCCTGGACTACGACAGCGGCGGACGACTGTCCGGCATGCACATCGCCCGTGGCAGCTATCACTACAGCTACCACCCCAGCACTGGGAAATTGGCAAGCATTACCGCCCCGGATGGCAACGGACTTAACTTCACCTGGGATGGCTTCCTGCCCCTGTCCACCACCTGGAGCGGCGAGGTCAATGGCACCGTATCCCAATGCTACGACAACAACTTCTGGATCACCGGAAGAAGTGTCAATGGCAATGCAATCAGCTTCGGCTACGACGATGACGGCCTGCTCACCAACGCCGGAAGCCTGACCATGACACGGGATGCGGCCAATGGTCTGCTCACCAGCACCGCTTTGGGTAACGTGACGACCACCCACCTACACAATGCCTTCGGAGAACCCATTGCCAATACGGCTACTATCGGCTCCAATGACGCAGTGCAGATGAGCTACACCCGCGACAAGCTGGGCCGTATCACCCATAAAACCGAAGTGGTGGATGGCCAGACCATCGAAGACAGCTATGAGTACGACCTGACCGGTCGGCTTGTGAGCATGACCCGCAATGGCCAAACCACCACCTGGGGCTATGATGCCAACGGCAACCGCACTCATGAAAATGGCCAGGCCATTGCCAGCCATGATGAGCAGGATAGGCTGACGAGTTATCGCGGAGCCAGTTACGAGTACACCGCCAATGGTGAGCTGAAGTCAAAGACCGAAAGTGGTGCAACGACAAGCTACAATTACGATGAACTGGGTAATCTGCTGAAGGTGACTTTACCCGGTGATGTTGTAATCGATTATCTAATCGATGGCCGCAACAGGCGAATTGGCAAGAAGGTCAACGACACCCTGACTCAGGGCTTCCTCTACCAGGATCAGCTCAACCCGATAGCCGAGTTGGATGGTAGTGGTAATGTGGTTAGCCGCTTCATCTACGCCGACAAGATCAATGTGCCTGCATACATGGTGAAGGACGGTAAGACATACCGCATCATCAGTGACCATCTAGGTAGCCCGAGGCTGGTTATTGACAGCCAGACTGGTGAAATCGCCCAACGAATTTCCTATGATGTTTGGGGTAATATCACGGAGGATACCAACCCCGGCTTCCAGCCGTTTGGGTTTGCTGGGGGGATTTATGATCTGCACACTGGGTTGGTCAGGTTTGGTGCTCGTGACTATGACCTGGTTACCGCCCGCTGGACAAGCAAAGACCCAATCAGGTTTGCGGGCGGGGATGCGAATCTTTATGGGTATGTGTTGGGGGACCCGGTTAATTGGATTGACCCTTTTGGTTTAGAAATTTTGGTTTGTAACCGGAAAGTGAATGGTTTCCCGTTTGTCGGGAACCATGCTTACCCTTGGGACACCACCACTAATACAGCAGAGGGTATGCGCGGTAGCTCTGGCAGGGGTGCTGATGTCAATGAGAAAGGTCCAAGTGCAGATTCTTGCAATGTGGTGGAGGACAGAAGGGCAAAGAACAAGAAATCATGGATTTCATGCGGAAAAATCAGAACAACGGAATATGGTTCCCGGGCGTTAATGATTGTCATAATGCAGTGCAGGATGCTGTTGAGGATTTTGGATTGAAATATCCAGGTGCGCCGGGTGGTCGACTTGGGGCGCCTCATTGATGAACATGTTAATCAAGCGTGCGATGCTCATTGTGATATTTTGTTTTAGTACTTATGGTGTTGCCGTGGCGGATATTGAATATGAAAGACTGAAGCACATTGCCGATGACGTCGTGACCAATATGCCTAGCACTTGGCGGGTCATTGAGGAAAAAACCGGTGTCATTCCTTATGGGCACTATGACGGGTTGAAGTATGATGGGCAAGGAGGATTGTCGCTAGTGTTGATTGGGCCGCAGGATATGTATTTCCAATGGAAAGACGAGGATGGTGCCTGGCATCAAAAGGCTTTCCATAAAGAGGTTATAGAATTGTGGTTCATGCCGCCAGAGTATCATTTGAGCTGGAAGCGGTTTTTTGTTATGAAGAGTCCCGCACCAGCCGACCATATTTACTCTGGAGTTGCGGTAAAGGTATATGGTATGCCAAGCAGAAGATCTGTGTCGCCGCATCAAGAGAAGCTCTTTGATAAATATTTGGAAGAAATTCTTTCACAAGCCACGACTCTTGGGCCAAGGCTAGCTCCTCTCTCATGGGCCACTTGGAAGATGGATATCAAAAAGTTTTTGCAACAATCAGAGCAGTGATGCGCAGAAAAAGAAAAAAGGAAAAGGACGTCCACGATCTCACGAGGAGGGAAGGACTGCCATGAACGTACCGCCACCCGGTCGCAACCCGCACGTGTTCGAATACGACGCCGTGGATCAGGAAACCGACTACCACCCACCGGAGCTAAGCGGCCTTCCCACCCCGACCCGCTACCGCTACAACCTGGACAAGGATCTCACCGAAGTGATCCGCCCGGACGGTCAAACCGTGAGCCTGGACTACGACAGCGGCGGACGACTGTCCGGCATGCACATCGCCCGTGGCAGCTATCACTACAGCTACCACCCCAGCACTGGGAAATTGGCAAGCATTACCGCCCCGGATGGCAACGGACTTAACTTCACCTGGGATGGCTTCCTGCCCCTGTCCACCACCTGGAGCGGCGAGGTCAATGGCACCGTATCCCAATGCTACGACAACAACTTCTGGATCACCGGAAGAAGTGTCAATGGCAATGCAATCAGCTTCGGCTACGACGATGACGGCCTGCTCACGAGTGCAGGCGACATGAGCCTGACACGGGATGCGGCCAATGGTCTGCTCACCAACACCGCCTTGGGTAACGTGAAGACCACCCACCAGCACAATGCCTTTGGCAAGGTAAGTGATGGGTGTCCTCAAAGGCACTCAAAGGCATCAAAGGCACTCAAAGGCACTCAAAGGCACTGGACTGACAGCCGCTCCTGCACAAACGCCATACA
>JACUTZ010000135.1 GCA_014859545.1 Gammaproteobacteria bacterium | reverse complement strand
CAAGAAGACCCGCCCGATAGGGATCCCCACGCTAGCAGGCTGTTGATATTCTACTCATGCGTCGCGATAGGGCGTTAAAATCGGGCTCAAAATGCGCATTTACTACGTGTAAACTGCGCTTTTTCGCCCGCAATGCCTTCTCTCGTACTCGCCTGAGCGACAACAACAGCCTGTTAGAGATATTTTTGCAACAGTGAGAACAGGGTTGCCTGACTCAGTGGTTTGGGATGGAACTCGGTACAGCCAGCGGCGATGGCATTATCGCTGTCTTCTTCCATGGCGCTGGCACTCAGGGCGATAATCGGACAGGGAGCCAGTGCATGTTCAGCCTCCCAGTGGCGAATTTCGCGTGTTGCACTGGCACCATCCATGCCCGGCATCTGCATATCCATAAAGATCAGCTCCGGAGCCTGTTGTTGAAACTGGCTGATCGCCTCAAGCCCATTATTCGCATAGCTGATCTGGCAGCCACAGTCCTGCAAAAATGCGCGCATTATCCGCTGATTCATTTCCGAGTCATCCACAATCAACAGACGCCCGGAACGAATACTGTTTGTCCGCTCAGCAGGCGGTATCCGGGTTGGAGCGATATCTTCTGCGAGGCAGCATGGCAGATTCACACGGAAATCAAATCGGCTACCACCGCCGGGAATGCTGTGCACCTGAATGGTTCCACCCATGGCCTCTACCAGGTGTCGGCAGATGGACAGACCCAGACCGGTACCACCCTGTTCACGGGTATTACCGGTATCTACCTGGATGAAGGGCTTGAAGATACTGTCGAGTTTATCGGCAGGGATGCCGATACCGGTATCACGTACAGCGAAATTCAGTTGCTCGCCACCACTCTGGCCGAGTGTAAGCTCCACATCGCCTCGTGGGGTGAATTTGATCGCATTGCCGATCAGATTCATCAGGATCTGCTTGAGACGCTGCGGGTCACCCCGACGATGTGCTGTCACATCCTTATCGATGAGCAAGTGAAGTCGAAGCCCCTTGGCGCTGGCCTGCGGGCGGAGCAGGGCCAGGATTTCTTCGAGCAACTGATACAGATCAAAATCTAGCTGTGCCAGGATCAGGCCACCTGCCTCCAGGCGTGAGTAATCGAGAATGTCGTTAATGAGATTCAGCAGGTGATCACCGGCAGTGTGGAAGGTTTCCACATAGTTGTGCTGGCGGGCATTCAAGGGTGTTTGACGCAGCATTTCCGCCATCCCCAGAATGGCATGCAACGGGGTGCGTATCTCATGGCTGACGGTGGCAAGGAACTGACTCTTGATACGACTGGCCTGTTCGGCATGGTCACGGGCTCGACGCAACGCATCTTCCATTGCCCGTTGTTCGGTGATATCGCGGGCATTGAACACCACAGCTGTTTGTTCATTTACCTGCAGGCGGCGTCCGACACAATCGAATAGCTGCCATCCTCCCTGACTATTGCAAATGCGAAGCTCGGCACGGGCACTGCCCTGTCCAAAGGCCTGCGACATTGCTGCCTTGGCGAGCGGGTGATCGTCCGGATGGATTAGCTGCAAGGAAGACTTACCATGCATGCTGCCGACAGGATGGCCAAGGATGTTCTCCATGGTCGGGCTTTCGAACACCAGTCGTCCGCCATGGTCGATTACCGTCAACAGGTCGGGAAGATTCTCCACCATGGCACGAAAATATTGTTCACTTCGTGCGATATCATGCAGCAGTTGTTCATTTTCCAGGCGCAGGCGTACCGCATCGATTAAGGTATTGTGGTTGACGCGACCGACCACCAAAATATAAACCAGATAGAACAGCAACAGCGCGCCGACAATGATATTGATTCCTCCACCAAGAAAAAATGCATGTACAGCGGTAGGTAGGATCGCAGCGCAGACAAACCAGACTACCGATGGCCAGATCGAGGATTGGGAGGCGGAAATACCCGCGGCAATCCCGCAGATCAGCATCAGGATGACGGCGCTGTGCAGGGGCATACTGGGTACATAGAAAAGCACCCCGCCCGCGCCCCAGGCCATACCGTTGGCGACGGTACCAAGGGCAAAGGAACGATACCAATAGGTGTGGTTGATCTTCGCTTGCGAACGCGCTCTTTGATAGCGATGGTGGTTGGCGATATTGCGCAAGGCCACGGCACTGATCGCAGCAAACCAAAGCCATTGGCTGGTCTGTGGTTGCCACCATATGCCCAGTAGGATGGCCGCCAGCAGTATATTTAGCAGTACCAGTGGCCATGCTGCCCGTTGATGGAACATCTCCACCAGCTCGACCAAGATACTCTCCGATTGCGGGTCATTTCTTGAAGGCGGGTTGAGAAGCAATATCTGAGGCAATGTATTATTCATCATGGATTTCGCACAGTCCTTGGCACAAAGTGATACCGTATTATAGGTTAAGTTGGGTCTGGCCTGCCAATGGCCGCCAAATATAAGGGTGTAATGATGGCAATCTTGATCGATGGCGTATGGCATGAGGAACTGGATTATCTCAGCGGTGATGAAAGCGGGCGATTCCAGCGTAAGGAAAGCGTGTTTCGCGACTGGATCGAGGCTGATCCGCTGGCTCGCTTCCCGGCTCAGCCTGGACGCTATCAGCTTTATGTCTCGCTGGCCTGTCCCTGGGCGCATCGGGCGTTGATCGTACGCAAGCTCAAGGGGCTGAGCGGAATGATCCCGGTTACAGTTGTTGATCCCATCATGGGACCACATAGCTGGCACTTTAGTGAGGAAGCTGGCTGTGATCCTGATCCAGTAATGCAGGCGAGTTATCTTTGGGAGCTCTATCTTAAGGCGGATCCCGGCTTTACGGGTGTGCCAACGGTGCCCTTGCTGTGGGATACCCAGACCCACACCATTGTGAATAACGAATCCAGCGAGATTATCCGGATGTTCAACAGCGCCTTTGATGGCGTCGGCGCACACAGTGACATTGATCTCTATCCGAATAATTTGCGAGCGGCCATCGATGCGATTAATGCCAGGGTCTATGATGCAATAAATAATGGGGTCTATCGGGCCGGCTTTGCCACCAGCCAGGCGGCTTACGAGGAGGCCTACGATGCCCTGTTTGCCGCGCTGGATGAACTGGAACAAAGATTGGCAGAACAGCGTTACCTATGCGGGGATCGCATTACCGAGGCGGATTGGCGCTTGTTTACCACCTTGATTCGTTTCGATGCGGTGTATCACGGGCACTTCAAATGTAATCGTCAGCGCCTGATAGAATTTCCCAAGCTCTGGGCATGGACTCGCGAATTATACCAGTGGCCAGGTGTGGCCGAGACGGTGGATTTTGATCATATCAAACGTCATTACTACATGAGTCATCGCCAGATAAACCCGACCGGGGTGGTACCCAAGGGGCCACAACTTGATTTGTTGCTGGCACATGGACGCGAGGGATCATCCTGAACAAGCGAAATCTCGAACTCCGCTCTTTTTCAGCGTTCCTTAAATTAGCGACGCTGGCGAGGGATCCCCAGTCGGTTGCGTCGCTCCCATAGGGTTTTACGACTAATTCCCAGCTGTTTGGCCAGTTCGGTTTCATTCATTTTTGTCTCATGCTCTCGCACGAACTGAATGAAGTATTCGTCCAGGGATAGTTTGTCATGCTCACTTTCTGGCGCGGTTTCCTGTTTGATCTGCAGGCCAAGCAGTTGGGTATGGATGGTCTGTCCATCGGCAAGAATAACCGCACGCTCGATGACATTTTCCATTTCGCGCACATTGCCGGGCCAGTGGTAGTGCTGCATGGTCTGTATACAACTGGCATCAAATGCCATGGTGGGTCGGTTTAGACGCTTGCAGGCCCGTTCCAGCAGGCGTGTGGCCAATTCACTGATATCGTCGCCGCGCTCCCGTAGCGGCGGTAGCAGGATCTCCATGACATGCAGGCGAAAATAGAGATCGGCACGAAACTGGCCCTGTTCCACCAATTGTTTGAGATCGCGATTGGTCGCGGCAATCAGGCGCACATCCACCAGGCGGGAGCGGGTTGAGCCGACCCGACGTATTTCGCCTTCCTGTAGCACGCGTAGCAGGCGTGCCTGGGCCTCTTGGGGCAACTCGCCGATTTCATCCAGAAACAGGGTGCCGCCATGGGCGGCTTCAACCAGGCCATGGTGGGTTTCATTGGCACCGGTAAAGGCACCTTTCTCATGCCCGAATAATTCCGATTCGATCAGGTTCTCGGGGATCGCCGCGCAATTGACCGTGATCAAGGGCGCTTGTCTGCGCGGGCTTTGCTCGTGCACGGCGCGGGCGACCAGTTCCTTGCCGGTACCCGACTCACCCATGATTAATACTGTGGCATCGGTCGGGGCCACACGGCTGATGCGACTGAATACTTCCTGCATCTGTGGGCTGTTGCCGATCATCCCGCTCACTGGATAATTACGGGATAGATCGGATTTCAGGGCCTGATTCTGTCGCTCGAGATTGGATTGTTTGAGTACCCGTTCCAGGGTGAGTAAAAGTTCATCGTGATCAAAGGGCTTGGCGATGTAATCGACGGCCCCCAGCTTCATCGCATCCACGGCCGATCGCACACTGGCATAGCTGGTCATGATCAGCACAGGTACCCCGGTGGCTTTTTCGATTACCTCGGTGCCAGGTGGGCCGGGCAGGCGCAGGTCTGCGATGATTAGATCAAAATCCTCCAGGCTGTTTTCCGCCTCGGCCTGGGGGATCGAGGCCGCCTCGCAGACCCCATAACCATTGCGCTGCAACAGACGCTTGAGCGACTGACGGATGATCGCCTCGTCTTCGATAATTAGAATCTGTTTCATTTCGCTACAACCTCGGATAATTTAGCGCCTTTGTCACTACTCAGCCCTTGTGTGGTGTCTCTCGCCAAGACGCCAAGCGATCAAGAGCATTCGTTCGATACCATTACCTCAAATGGCTAGGCATGATGTCGACAAGCCAAATACCGCCCATCCCTGGGCATATGGCTACCGGCGTCCTGCCTTATGTTCACGGATGAACGGTATGTCACGGGCGCAGGATGCGCAGGAGTGACCGAGCCAAATACCGCCCATCCCTGGGCATATGGCTACCGGCGTCCTGCCTCACGCCAA
>JACUTZ010000134.1 GCA_014859545.1 Gammaproteobacteria bacterium | reverse complement strand
TCTTGGCCGCGCAAGAGAAAGTGAGCTGCGCGCGGGGCAGCCCCCCGCATCCAATAAACCGTCGCGCTAGCGACACAAGCATCATCACAAGTCTGGAAAAAACGCGCTAACTACGAAAGGCGCTGGCGATCAAACCAGCCAGGCCGACTGCATTGCTGGGATGCGGCACGCTGTCGCTACTCCAGATATTCTCGATACCGGCCTGGTGCAGGGCATGACTGACCGGCTCGCCAAACAGGGCATGGGTGACCAGGCAGTGAATGGTTTTTGCCCCCTGGCGACGTAGCTGCTGGCTGACGTTGATCAAGGTGTTGCCGGTGCTGATCATGTCATCGACCAGGATCACCTGGTGTCGTGCATATTCCCGCTCGGGGAGTGCTACTTGTACCTGTCTGTCGCCGAAACGCTGTTTCTTTGCCACGGCCCAGTCCAGCCCGGCCGGTTCGGCGATGGCGCGTACCCATTGTTCGGATTCCTCGTCGGGACCGAGCAGAAGTGGTTGTTGGGTGTGTGCGGCAAGAAAGGCCCCCATCACGCTGGCGCTGGGCAGGGCGATGGCCTCGCGCTCAGGGATGGCCTGATCGAGGCGTTCGATACGATGCAGGTGCGGATCGACCGTGACCACCTTATCGAACAGACCGGCGAGAAATTCGCCGATGATCTGCTGGCTCACCGCCTCACCCGGATGAAAGGCGATGTCCTGGCGCATGTAGCACAGATAGGGCGCGACCAGGCTAAGGTGTTTGACGCCGTGCTGGCGGGCGGTTTGTGCCGCCAGCAGCAGTTCGATCAGTTTGTGATTGGGCTGATCGAGACTGCGGCAAAGGATGACCTCGGTGGGCAGTTCGGTGGGGAGGGTGAGCTTGCTCTCCCCATCGGGGAAACGGTGTAGCTCGACCAGGGCAAATTCACGCTGCAGTGCGCGGGCCAGCGCCTCGCCCTGTTGCCGGTAATCATTAAAGCCCAGGATCATTTTTAGAACTCCATGTAGGATTTGCAGACGTCCTCGGGCCTGCCGATTTGATAGCCATTGAGGGTGTCTGTTTGAGACTTGGCAAAATTGAAGTCGGTGCGGTATTCGGCATAGACCCGGTACAGTGGCTCGCCCTTTTCCACCGTATCGCCGAGCTTCTTCAGCAGGTCCACCCCGGCCCCCTTGTCGATAGGGGCACCGGCCAGGCGTGCCACCTTGGCCAGGATGTAGTTATCGATCTGGGTCACCACGCCACTTTGTTCGGCGCAAACCTCGTAGCTGAGCTGACCAACAGGGATAGTTTCCTTAACTGCGCCCTGGGCGGCGATCAGATCCTGCATCTTTTGCAGCGCGCGGCCCGAGTCGAGGATGTCGCGGGCGATCGCATAGCCGTAACCACCACGCACATCCGGATCGAATTCGAGGATCCGTCCGGCCAGGCGCAGGGCCTTCTGGCGCAGGTCGGAGGGGGCGAGCGGGTCGTTGTTCAATACCTGCATGACATCGCGGGCCTCGAGCACCGGGCCGATACCATGACCGACCGGCTGGCTGCCATCGGTAATGATCACCTCCAGATGGATGCTCATGCGATCACCGATGTATTCGAACAGCTTGCGCAGCTGCAGGGCCTCGCGCATGTGGCGGACCTTGGCGGTGGGGCCGACCGGAATATCGACCAACAGGTGGGTGGAGCCGGCGGCCAGTTTCTTGGAGAGGATGGAGGCGACCATCTGTCCCTGGGAGTCGATTCCCAGCGGGCGTTCGACCGAGATCAGGATATCATCGGCCGGTGCCAGTTTGGCGGTACCGCCCCAGGCCAGACAGGCGCGGTGTTTGCGCACCACATCGTGCAGTTTTTTGGGTGCCAGATTGACCTCGCACAGTACCTCCATGGTGTCAGCGGTGCCGGCCGGGGAGGTGATGGCGCGGCTGGAGGTTTTGGGCATCACCATGCCGTGGGCGGCGACGATGGGGACCACCAGCATGGTGGTGCGATTGCCGGGGATGCCGCCGATGCAATGCTTGTCGACCACCAGGGGTTCATGCCAGTCGAGGCGATCGCCCGATTCGGTCATGGCGCGGGTCAGGTGCAGGATCTCTTCGCGGTCCAGCCCGGTCTGTCCCGAGGCGACCAGGAAGGCGGCCATTTCCATCTTGGAATAGCGGTTGCGCACGATGTCGCTGGTGATGGCAAAGAAATCTTCCGGCATCAGACGTTCGCCGCTGATTTTGCGACGTACCGCATCCATTGATGGTGGTGGTTCGGCCTGGGCGACACTGACGGGGAAACCGGTCTCCAGCCCCAGTTGGTCGAAGGCCTGTTCGGATAGACCCAGCTCGGCGGGCTTGACGATATTCTCGTCATCGACGACATTGAGTACCGCATAGATGCTGTTGCCGTTGGCGATGATCTCAACCTTGTTCAGGGCCTGAAAGCCCTCGGCGCGATAAAAGTCGCAGTCGCGATGCATGTAGGCGACGTTTTCCCGATAGGTATCGATGGCCACACGCCGCAGTTTCAGTTGTTCGTCCTTTTCTTTTTTACTCACGGGTTTTCGACTCCTTGCTCGACTGGTTCGAGTATACCGAATTCTTCTTTATTCTGTTCTTCCTGCTGCAGCGCCCACATCTGGGCGTAATGGCCACCCTGTGCCAGCAGCACCTGGTGACTGCCCTGTTCGACCAGCTGCCCCTGGTCCATCACCAGGATCTGATCCGCATCGACGATGGTGGACAGGCGATGGGCGATCACCAGGGTGGTGTGGTGGTGGGCGAGTTGTTGCAGCGCATCCAGGATGGTCTTTTCCGAGCGGGAATCCAGCGAGGAGGTGGCCTCGTCAAAGATCAGGATACGCGGGTTCTTGAGCACCGCACGGGCGATGGCGATGCGTTGCTTTTCACCCCCGGAGAGTTTCAGCCCACGTTCGCCGACCACCGTCTCGTAGCCATCCGGCAGCGAGGCGATGAAGTCGTGGATATTGGCCATCCGTGCGGCCTCTTCGATCGCCGCCTGGCTGGCATCGCAGCGGCCATAGGCGATGTTGTAGCCGATGCTGTCATTGAACAGCACGGTGTCCTGCGGGACGATACCGATGGCCTTGCGCAGGCTTTGTTGGCTGACCTGACGGATGTCCTGGCCGTTGATCAGGATGCGCCCGCCGCTCACATCGTAAAAGCGGAACAACAGTCTGGCCAGGGTGGACTTGCCGGCACCGCTATGACCGACCACCGCGAGTTTTTTGCCTGCCGGGACGGTAAAGCTGAGCTCGCGCAGGATCGCCCGTTCGGGCTGATAGTGGAAGCTGACCTGTTCGAAACGTATTTCGCCTTCGCCAACCTCCAGCGCGGGAGCGTCCTTATCGTCGCGGATCTCGGGATTTTCCTGCAGCAGTTTGAACATGCGGTCCATGTCGGAGAGGGCATGTTTGACCTGGCTGTAGACCACCCCGAGAAAATTCAGCGGGATGAAGACCTGCAACATGAAGGCATTCACCAACACCAGATCCCCCAGGCTCATGGTCCCGGCGATCACCTCCTGGGCGGCGAAGATCATGATCAGGGTGACGCCCACCGCGATGATCGCCCCCTGGGTGATATTGAGTCCCGACATGGAGGTCTGGCTCATCACCGCCGCGTCCTGCCATTGTTGCAGGGTCTTGCCATAGCGTTGCTGTTCGAATTGTTCGTTGTTGAAGTATTTGACCGTTTCGTAATTGATCAGGCTGTCGATGGCCTGGGAATTGGCCTCCGAGTCCATGGTGTTCATACGGTGGCGGTACTTCATTCGCCAGTTGGTGATCAGGATGGTGAGGGTGACATAGATCGTCACCATGACCGCGACGATCAGCGCGTAACGTGGCTGGTACTGGCTGAGCAGGATGAGGGTGATCAGTCCCAGCTCGACGGCGGTTGGCAGGATCGAGAACAGCATGTAATTGAGCAGCGAGGAGGCGCTGCGGGTACCGCGTTCCATGTCCCGCGAGAGGGCACCGGTCTTGCGTTCCAGGTGATAGCGCAGCGAGAGTTTGTGCAGGTGTTCCAGCGACTTGAGCGCCAGCTCGCGCATGGTACCGTGGCGGACCTTGGCAAACACCACATCGCGCAGCTCGTTAAAGGCCGAACCGGCCAGGCGCAACAGGCCGTAGGCCAGCAACAGGGCGATCGGCAGGGCCACCGCGCGCCCCTCGGGGCTGTCCAGGGCGTCGACGATTTCCTTGAGCGCCAGCGGCACCCCGACGATGGCGACCTTGGAAAGCACCAGAAAGGCTAGCGCCAGTCCGGCGCGACCTCGGTAATTCCACAGATAGGGGAGCAGGGAGCGAATAGTGCGCCAGTCCCTGCGGTGGGATTCGGGTTGCTCGGTATATTTGATATGCATGGGGGGTAGTTTACCGCGAATATTGGCAAGAGGGTCTGCACTGGTGTACCTTGAGACGAATAATCGGGTATTCAAGGAGTCGGTCGGATGGCGATACCAACAGAAGAAGAACTGAAAACGGCCCTGGCTGAGGCGGGACGGATGCGTGAACAGGGAGATGATCCCCATTTTGTCGCCAAGGCCCTGCTCAACAGTCACTATCAGGTGGAGCAACTGCGCCAGGTATTGAAGGCGGTGGATCGCTATTTCCGTTCGGGCATGGCGGTGCAGGAACACCAGAACCTGCGCAAGGCTGCCGACGCCGCACACAAGGCCATTGACCGTAGCGGTTCGGTTGAATCGGAGCATTCCTGGCTGCGCTAGCCGAGACCCGCCAAACGGGGTAGAATTTGCAGCCTGCAGGCGGGTTGCTTGGTTTTTATCCCAATACACCCCATCTTGCGCCTATCTCCCCTATCCTGTTGATGAGGTGCCCAATGCCTATCTATGAATACCAGTGCCAGAGCTGTGGCCATCAGCTGGAAGCCATCCAGAAGATGAGCGATGCGCCCTTGCTTGACTGCCCGGCCTGCGCCAGTCCCACGCTGCAAAAACAGATCTCCGCCTCTGGCTTCCGCCTCAAGGGTGGTGGTTGGTATGAAACCGACTTCAAGAGCGGTGGCAAGAAGAACCTGGCCAGTGCCGACGCCGCCCCGGCCTGTGGCAGCGGTGGTTGTGGCGCGCCTTGCGGCGCAGGGGAATA
>JACUTZ010000133.1 GCA_014859545.1 Gammaproteobacteria bacterium | reverse complement strand
TTTGATGTTTGATGTTTGATGTTTGATTAGGGATGGTCTATGCAGGCACTGCAGATCAAGCTCTGGCGTAATCTCTGGTCGCTCAAGGGCCAGGCGGCGGCGATCGCGCTGGTGGTGGCGATCGGGGTGGCGACGATGATCATGTCGCTGGTGTCGCTGGATTCGCTGCGTCTGACCCAGCAGCAGATGTACCAGCAGCAGTATTTTGCCGAAGTGTTTGCCCAGCTCAAGCGCGCCCCTGAATCCCTGGCCGAACGCCTCGCCGAGCTACCGGGGGTGGCGACGGTGGAAACCCGGGTAATGGCCCCGGTGAATCTGCAGATGCCGGCCTTTGGTGAACCGGTGCCAGGCCTGGTGCTGTCTATTGGCGATGGAACACCACCGCAACTGAATCGTCTGTTCCTGCGCGAGGGCGCGCTGCCCGATGCAGGGCGTGGCGATCAGGTCCTGCTCAGCGAGGCCTTCGCCGAGGCCCATGGCCTGCAGTCGGGCGATCTGCTCGAGGTGGTGATCAATGGTCGCTACCAGCGCCTGCGCATTAGCGGTATTGCCCTCTCGCCGGAGTTCATCTATCACATCCGTCCGGGCGATCTGTTCCCGGATTTTTCCCGCTATGCGATCCTGTGGATGAACCGCCCGGCGCTGGCGGCGGCCTTTGGCATGGATGGGGCCTTCAACAATGCAGCATTTACCCTGGCGCAGGGTGTTGGCAGCAAGCCGGTGATTGCCGCAATCGATCAGCTACTGGAGCCCTACGGCGGCCTCGGTGCCTATGATCGGGATGAACAAACCTCGCACCGTTATATCGACGAGGAACTGACCCAGCTGGAGGGCATGGCGAGATTCATGCCGCTGATCTTTCTGGCGGTGGCGGCCTTTTTGCTGAACGTGGTCACCACCCGTTTGATCCGCACCCAGCGCGAGCAGATCGCGGTGCTCAAGGCCTTTGGCTACACCAGCCTGGCGATCACCACGCACTATCTGGCGCTGATCCTGCTGATCGTTTTGATCGGTTCGCTGTGCGGGCTATTGCTCGGGCTATGGTTGGCCGATGGGATGGCGGCGCTCTACCAGGAATTCTTTCGCTTTCCCTACCTGGTGTTTGAGCTGCGCCCGGTGGTGGCGCTGAGCGCGATCCTGGTGGCTGCTGTGGCCGCGGTGCTGGGCTGCATCGGGGCCTTGCGCAGCGCCTTTCGCCTGCATCCCGCCGAGGCGATGCGTCCGGAGCAACCCGCGCGATATCGCAAGACCCTGCTGGAATATCTCGGCATGCACTGGTTCAGCCAGCCGGTGCGGATGATCCTGCGCAACCTGGAACGCCATCCATGGAAGTCGCTCTTGTCGATGGTCGGCATCGCCTTTGCGGTGGCGATCATGATGATGAGCAATTTCCAGCAGGGTGCGGTGGGCCATATGCTGGATGTGCAGTTTCGCCTGTCACAAAAACAGGATGTGACGGTGTTTTTCAATGAACCGGTGGCGGCGCGCGCCGCCTATGAACTGCAGGCCCTGCCGGGGGTGCGTCATGTGGATGGCTTCAGGGTGGTGCCAGCGGTGCTGCGCAATGGGCAGCATGAATACCGAAGCAGTATTCAGGGCTATCCCGCAGCTGGGCAGTTGCACCATGTACTCAATGATCGCCTGCAACCGATGCCGCTGACCGAGGGTGGCCTGATGCTCACCGAACACCTGGGCAAACTGCTGCATGTGGCCCCCGGTGATTACTTGGAGGTACAGGTGCTGGAGGGGCATCGCCCCCTGCTGCAGATCCCGGTGGCGGCGCTGGTCACCGAGTTTGTCGGGGTCGGGGCCTATATGCAAAGGGAGAGCCTCGCGGTGATGCTGCGCGAGGGCCCCCGTTTGAGCGGGGTGTTCATGGCGGTAGAACCAGACAGTATTGGCGCTTTGCAGCATCGGCTTGAGCGCATGCCCAGCGTGGCCGCGGTAACCCAGCGCGAGAATGCGATCCGGGCCTTCAACGAGCTGATGGACGAGACCATGTTGCTGTTTACCCTGTTTATCATGTTCATGGCCGGTTCGATCGCCTTCGCGGTGGTGTACAACAACGCCCGCATCGCCCTGGCCGAGCGCAGCCGCGAGATGGCTACCCTGCGGGTGCTGGGTTTTACCCGTGGCGAGACCAGCTTTATCCTGTTGGGCGAGTTGATGCTGTTGACCCTGTTGGCGCTGCCGCTGGGCTTCCTGTTTGGGATCGGGCTGATCTGGTTGCTGATCCTCAGTATCGAAACCGATTTATACCGGATCCCGATGATCATCAGTGCCGATACCTTTGCGCTGGCCGCAGCGGTGGTGCTGGTGGCCACGCTGATCTCTGCCTGGCTGATCTCGCGCCGCGCCGCCAGGCTGGATATGGTGACGGCGCTCAAGGCGGCGGAATAGGAAGTACTTAACCGGAAAGGACGCAAAGGGCGCAAAGAGTGCAAATGGCCATCGGCATCCTGATACCATCCAGCCATGGGTATAAATGTGTTGAAGTCATGCCTGGGCGACAGGTGTGATACTACGGCCTGAATACCTTTGCGTTCTTTGCGTCCTTTGCGGTTAAATGTTTTTTTGGGTCGAGTGGATACCCATTTTGTAAAAAGGATTAGGCATGCGTTTGGAAAAGCCATCCCTGCGAAACTGGCTGTTGATAGGCCTGGCCCTGTTGATCATCGCGGCGCTGGCGCTGGGTTTTCGCGCCCCGCCGGTGCTGGTCGATAGTGCCGAGGTCAAGCGCGGCGATTTTCGCATCAGTGTGGAGCAGGAAGGGCGTACCCGCGTGGCGGATCGCTACGAGGTCTATGCCCCGGTGCCCGGCCAGCTGGCGCGGGTCCTGCTCGAACCCGGCGATGCGGTTCAGGCCGGTGATGCCCTGTTTGTGATCCACCCCCTGCAAACCCCGCCGCTGGATGCGCGCAGCCGCGCCCAGGCCGAGGCGATGCTCGCCGGTGCCGAGGTCTCGGTACAGTTGGCGGGAAGCCAGCTGGAGGCAGAGCAGTCCCGCCTGGCGCTGGCCGAGTCAGAACTTCGCCGCGCCCGCCCCTTGCTGGAGCAGGCACTGATCAGCGTCGAACAGTTCGAACGCATCGAGGCCGAGGCACGACGCGCCCGCGCCAGCGAGCGCTCGGCGCGCTTTGCGGTGGATATCGCCCGTCACGAACGTGACAACGCCCGCGCTGTGCTGCAAAGCAATGGTCAGGGCAGTGCTCCGATCACGGTGTATTCGCCGGTCTCCGGCCAGGTGTTGCGCCGTCTGCGCCAGAGCGAGGGCGCGGTGCAGGCCGGTGAGCCGGTGCTGGCGATCAGCAATCTCGACAGCCTGGAGGTCGAGGTGGATGTGCTCTCTGCCGATGCGGTACGGCTGCGTCCCGGTATGGCGGTGGAACTGGAACGTTGGGGAGGTGAGGCGACCCTGCAGGGACAGGTACGGCGTATCGAGCCGGCCGGTTTTACCCGTATCTCGGCACTGGGGGTAGAAGAACAGCGGGTCTGGGTGATCGTTGATTTTGCCAGCGAGCGCGAACACTGGCAGGGCCTGGGCGATGCCTATCGCATCGAAGCGCGTTTCATCCTCTGGCAGGGCGAAGATATCCTGCAGGTACCGGCCAGCGCCCTGTTTCGCCACGACGAGGCCTGGGCTGCCTATGTGATTGAGGATGGTATTGCCCGGCTGCGCCCGGTACAGGCCGGTCGGCGCAGCGGCCTGTTGCGCGAGGTGTTGCACGGGCTGTCGCCCGGCGAGCAGGTGGTCCTGCATCCCGGCGGGGATATCCTCGAAGGCAGCCGGGTTCGATTGCGCCAGTGATGGTGTGCGAAAAGGATCTCACCGCAAAGGCGCAAAGGACGCAAAGATAGGCTGGCGCGCTGGCCATGCCTTGTTCGTGCTTGACACGCCAAACGGCACCCGGTGACGCGCACTGCCAGGACTAAAACTTTGCGTCCTTTGCGCGCTTTGCGGTGAACACTGTTTTTTACGATATCCGAGGAATGGCAATGCCCGAAGTGGCGATGAAGAATCAAACCGTACTGACCACCTGGCACTGGCTGATCGCGGCGGCGGCGTTGTTGATCATCCTGGGGTCGATGAAGGCGGTCAGCCATATCATTACGCCCTTTTTGATGGCGGCCTTCATGGCGATTATCTGCGCCCCGCCGCTGGCCTGGATGCACCGGAAACGGGTACCCGGTCCGTTGGCGGTGTTGATCCTGTTTTCAGTGGTCGGCTTCAGTTTTTTTCTGCTATTTCTCGCCCTCAAGGGTGCTGCGGAGAGCATGGCCACCCAGGCACCCTTGTATCAGGAGCGGCTGGCCGGTTGGGTACTGCATGCCCGTGAGTTGTTGGTGGCGCGCGGGGTCCCGCAAGAATTGTTTCCCGAGAGCCTGCCCCTGCCGACCATGGCCACCATCAGCGGTGCCGCTGGCGGTATTGCCGGTGGGCTGGGTGCCTTTACCGCCAGCACCTTCCTGGTGTTGCTGATCTTCATGTTCCTGCTGATGGAAGAACGTACCCTGATGGAAAAACTGGCGGTGGCCTTTCCGGGTCGTCGTCGTGCACGGGTGCGCAGCCGCCGCTTCCTGCGTTCGGTCTACCGCTATCTGCTGATCAAGAGTGCTGCCAGTGCCGCCACTGGTCTTATCGTCGGGATCGGCCTGGCCCTGATTGGCATCGACTTTGCACTGCTGTGGGGTATCCTTGCCGCGCTGCTGAATTTTATTCCCAATATCGGCTCGATCATTGCCGCCATCCCGGCGCTGCTGATGGCCCTGCTGGGGCATGGGGTCAGTGAGGTGGTGCTGGTCTTACTGTTGTATGTCAGTGTCAACGTGGGGATCGGTAGCGTGCTGGAACCGCGCTTCATGGGGCGTACCCTGGGGCTGTCGCCACTGGTGGTGCTGGTATCCCTGCTGGTGTGGGGCTGGGTGTTCGGGCCGGTGGGGATGTTGCTGTCGATCCCGCTGACCATGGTGGCCAAGCTGGCTCTGGAGGCCAATCCACAAACCCGCTGGATGGGGATCCTGATGAGCGACAGCGTGCGCCATATTCAGGCGGAGACGGTGGTGTCGGCGGTATCGCCACCAGCGGAACAGACAGCGGAACAG
>JACUTZ010000132.1 GCA_014859545.1 Gammaproteobacteria bacterium | reverse complement strand
TAATCGTAACGACTCGCCCCCTATTTCATCTGTGTATTTGTAGGGTGTGGTGAGGGTCGAACCGCACCGTGACTGTTTAACATCGGTGCGGTTCGCCAGCTCACCACACCCTACTATGCATTTAGCTAACGACCCAGCCCCCATGCGCGCCGCAAGTCAACCGAAACGCTTCACGTCAATACCGCTCGCGCAGAAAGATCTGGCGCGGACTGCCCTCGAAGATGCCAAAGGTGGCGCGTGCGCAGGCCTCGTTGGGGGCGCTGGTATCGCATTGCCATGGGTGGCTCAGCCACGCCTGGTTGGCGGAGATCAGGCTGCGCAGATCCACATAGCCGGTATTGCCGACGCCAGGGGCGCTGAGGGTCAGTTGCGCACGACCATTCTCCCACGCACCCAGGCTGGCGCTGGTTGAGCCACTCCCGCCAGCCAGCAAGACCGGCTGATCCGCCGCGAGCCATTCGCCGCTGCCGCGCAGCTGCAGCTGGGTGGCGAGATCAATGACAGTACAGGCATCATCCGTGTTGGCCACGAACACCCCATCGGCGTGCAAGTATTCCAACTGCAGGGGGATCTGCAGCGGCAGCAGCTCCGAGCCATGCGCGTTTTGCAGGCGCAGCCGCCCATGGCGCAGCAGAAAATCGCTGTCATGGACCGCCTGTGCCGGGTCGGTGGTGACCCCATCGCTGTCCTTGGGTGCGGCAAGGATACGCAGCGTGGCGGGGGCAACTGGCGTGGCCGAACGGCTGACGCGGTGTTGCGCCAGCACCTCGGCCACCCCGTTCTGCCAGCTGCCCGTGGGGGCGGTCTCGGTCGATGCCAGACTCAGCCCGTCCGGCAGGCCCTCGCCGGTAAAACCATAGACCGCCCAGTCATTCAGCGCGAGTTTGGCAAAGTTATCCCGATAATTTTGGGTGACCGCCCCTGCCCTGTTGTGCGCCTCGATGCGAAACTCCGTCTCCAGGCCATCCTGTCCGTAATAGCTGAAGGGCGCGGCGCCGCCCTCGCAGGCCGCGGCCTGCAGCAGCGGTGTGAGATCAAAATGTGCGGGGATGAAGCGTCCGATATTCCCGCTGGCGGTACCCAGCACCTCACCGGTGCCAAGGTAATCGGATACCGATGCGCGCAGCGAGATGATGCCGACCTCGGGCCAGTGGAACTGGCCGCAGGCCGCGCCCGCCTGGCCCGGGTTGCCCTCGCAATCCAGGCCAAAGCTGCCGAAGTTACCTGCCTGGGCGGGTGTTACACCCCCTACGGGTGCGACCAGGGTGGTGGTCAGACCCGGCAGTTGCGGGATGGTCTCGCGACCAAAGCTTGGGGTGGGCTGGTTGAGGGCATTCATGGCGGTGAGGATCATCGGGAAATCATCGCCCGCGACCCGAAACACATCGCCCAGGTGATTGGCTGCGGCCGGGTTGTCAGGGATATTTAATACCAGGTCATGGGGCCTGACGACCAGATCGTTGGAGCGGCCGATCAGGGTGGTGGCCGGCTCGCTCAGCGTCAGGCGGGCATGCAGTGCGATGCTGCCCACATCGCGATAGTCAAAGCCAAGCTCGGCGATGCCCGAGGCATTGAAGTCCAGGTTGATGCTGCTGTAGGAGAGCGCAGCGCCCGCGTTGTTGCGCACAATCGATGCACCGTTCAGCAGCAACATGCTCTGGGCATGACAAAGCGAAGGGTTGAGGCACTCATAGGCCAGGCCGACCGGCTGGCTGCCGCTCAGCGCCGGGCCGCAGGTGCCAGTGTTGTCATCGGTGCGCACCGCCGCCAGGTAGATGGTGCTGGCGACGCCGGAGACCTGGTGCGGCAGTGTCTGTTGATAGGGATTGGGGCTGAACAACAGACCGGTATCGACGAAGGTGAGCTGGCACTGTTGGGTGGTGCCAACGTAACAACGGGTCAGGCCATCGTCGTAGCCCGCGACGCTGGTGCCGAGTGCCAGGGTGGCCGCGGTGGTCTGCGGGATGGAAACCTGGGTTGATGACTGCCCAGCCGGGATGCTGAAGGCGAGACTGTGGCTGCCAGCAGTAACCGTGCCCGCCACGCCATCCGTAAACGCGGTACACGTCGCGTCGCTGCCGGCATCGGCGCAGGCATGCACCGTGACGGGCTCGGCCTGGCAGGTCAGGCCCTGGCCATCGTGCAGCAGGCGCAGATGGTGCAGGGTGCCGTTGCCGCCACCATCATTGCTGCTGGCCTCGGTGACCAGCCCCGAATTGCCGGGTTGATAGGACCAGTCGCCGGTGCCATCTGGAACACGCGAGATATTGAAGGGATTTTGTGCGAGGGTGATGCTGGTGTCGTAGGGGAAGGCACAGGCACTTACCCCACCACGGCTGTAGCCGTTGATGGAAAAGTAATCGATATAGGCCCCGCTCCCATCCAGCAGGGCGAAATCCATCGCGGTGTTTTGGCTGCTGTAGTAATAGTCGGTGGACAGGGCATTGCCGGTCACCACATACGGGCCGGTGGCCTCACTGCCCAAGGCGATGCTGGTGCAGCTTTGTGCGCCGCCCGAAACATAACAGATGCTGATTCGCCAGTTGGCATAGGTTGTGGCGGGGATGGTGGTATCCAGCAGCTTGACCTCCATGAAACGCCCGCCACCTGTGCCCGATCCGTTGAATATTTCATTCAGGGTGGCCTGGCCCAGAAAGGTGGAACAGGCGGCATGCAGGCCGGGAGCAAACAGGGCCAGCAACGCGAACAGGGCCAGAGCCATGCCTGATCTGAGCGGGGCGCGGCAGGCTGACGTACGGTGCTGCTGCGTGTGGCAGCGATCGGTGTTGCTGAGACGGATCATGGTTCATCCCTCGAAATGCTTGCCTCAAGCTGGCGCGCGGCAAAACCGGCGGAACCCAGCGTGCCGCTTTGTGCCAATACCTGTAGTCTGAATACGCCATCCGCGGCCTCGCAGGCAAGCGAGACCTGCATGTCATCGATAAGCAGGGTGGTCGCGGCAAAACAGTCATCCCCCGAAAGCGAGGCGATCCCCCACTCCAGGCCGCTGCGTGCTGCATGATAGGCCTTGGCACCTTGCAGAGCGTGCAAGCTGGTGTAGTGTTGGCTGCCGCTGATACTGACCATATAGCCGCCCAGGGCGCCGAGCACTACCAGCACGAAGATCGCCGTGACCAGCGAGATGCCGCGTTGTCTGGCGGCGAGCCCCATGGGTCTGTACCTGTTGTTCATGGCAGATTCCCCACATGGACCTGGTGCAGCAGGCTGATACGCTCGCCGGCCTGCTCCAGCACCAGTTGCAGTGTGGCCAGCGCCGAGCGGGTCTGGGTGCCGGGGTCATAGCTGAAGGCGCAGCTTTGCATGTGCCGTGTCACCAGGCTGCCGCTGGTACAGGCCGGCATGGCCGTGCCGATGGCATAATTGTGGCGATACAGGGCATTGCCGGCACAGCAATAGCCAATGTGTTGATCCACCAGGTAGACCCGCTGCAATGGCGACTCGAAGGCGAACTGATGGCCGGGATTCAGAGCGACGCTCTGCTGCATGCCGCTGCCGGAAATGGCAACGTCGGTGGAGGCAGGGGTGATCACCGCATCACCGGAGCGCGCATCGGCACCGGCGACCCCCAGATTGTAGATCACCAGCCGACCGCCGCTACCACTTGGCATGCTGCCGCCATGGACAATAAAATCCGTGTCTTCGCTGGAAAAGTCGAGCTCGTCATAGCGCCCTCCCCCGCGAACATGGATCATCTCAAGGCGGGTGACATCGGGAATATGAATACTATTGGGCAAGGCCGCACGAATATCACGCGCCATCTGCCGCATCGCCATATCGGCACTGTCCACCAGTTCGGCACGACGAGTCAGATCGATATAGCCTTCCATGGGTTTGGTAATGAAGGACACGGTCATAGTGCCGAGGATCCCGGCGATCACGATCACCATGATGAGCTCCATCAGGGTGAAGCCTTTCTGACCGTGACTTAAATCCAGCATCTTAGTAATCCGCACGGTAGGCGACGAGGGTGATGTTCACGCCGCTGCCATGGCTGGCTGTGACGGCAATGCGCCTGGCAGTAACGCCTTCCCAGGCTGCGGCCGGGCCGACATCGACCGAAACGCTATAGCTACCCGCTGGAAATATCTGCTCGCCAAGCTGGTTCAATACCACCCCGCCAGCCGGATCGTGATAATGCGCAATGGCACAATAGGTGCTGCGGCTGGCACCAGAACCGGCAGGGCAGTTGCTGGCATTGTATTCCTTGGTGAGGATTTCCTCCATGTAGGCCTCGGCGATGGCCAGTGCCTGATGCTGGATCATCGGATCGGCACTGCGTACGGTGGTCAGGTTCATTACGGATAATATCCCGGCCAGGGCAATGCCAATGATCACCATGCTGATGATCAATTCGATGAAGGTCATGCCTCGCTGTGCAGAGACGCTCATAGGCGTTCCACATAGCCGGTACTGGGGTGGATCTGCAGTCGATGATTACCGATCTGCATTTGACCGCCGACACTGGCTGCACTAGAGGGCAGGAAGTTGGTGGAAAACGCGCCAGTTACACTGACTCCGCTAGGTGCGGTGTAGCTGGTTTGATTCTTGGCCGGCAGGGAAAGCGGGATAGCCCCACTGCCACAGTGGGGGTGGTTAGTGGTGGGCTGGATGCTGAGCGAAAAGTTATTGGCTGTTACCGAGAAGGCGACATTGCAGTTGCTGGCGACCGCATATTTTTGCGCATAACGTGCCGCCTGCAACACCTCATCGAAGTAACCCCGTTCCTCGAAATCACTCTTGCTGAACCACATCGGCAAGGCCACCGCAGACAGCACCCCAAGGATCACGATCACCATGATTAACTCGGTCAGCGTAAACCCTTTCTGTGGGGAAGGTTTTGACATGAGACTATCGCGCACCGTTGTGATTTTCTCTTATTGTTGAATAATCCAGCCTGAGTTCACGGCTAAGCACCGAATAAGTATAACCGTATTTGTCATGCACATCGTACTGTCGGGGGTCATGTCGGGGGTCAGGTCTTGACATACTGTCGGGGGTCAGGTCTTGACATAATGGTTCAGCGACTTCCTTTCAGCACCTTGCTGATGGTTGAATAGTGTAATCCCACTGCACGGGCAATTTCTGCCATGGTATAGCCGTA
>JACUTZ010000016.1 GCA_014859545.1 Gammaproteobacteria bacterium | reverse complement strand
GCGCCCTTGCCAAGAAACCTAACACAGCAGTGATGGCCCAGCTGCGGCCGAATGTAAATAGTATTTTGACCTGCCTCCTTAGTGCACCAGGCGACGCCACAACCAGCCACTGGCCTGCTGCTGTCCGCTCTGCACATAACGCAGGGCATGACGATTCTGCAACACCCAGACCATGCGTGCCGCGCTGCCGGTATTGCCGGCAAACAACAGCTGATCGCCGCCATGCAGTTCCAGGCGATCGTCGGGGAACAACAGGACATCACCACTACGACGGCGCAGCATCAAGAGAACGCAGGGCAGCGCCCGATCACGCTCACGTGAATCGCGCAGCAAGGCATCCAGCAGAACCACCTCCCCGGCCTCCAGCGCCTCGAACACCGCCGGGGCCTGTTCCTCATCCAGCGCCACATGCCAACTATCAGGCACCGTCTCGCCCAGCACCGCACTGAGTCGGCTGATCTTTTCATTGGCCCAGTCATTGTCCTTGTGACGGATCAGATGCAAGAACTCGTCCAGCAGCGGGGTGGTCAGCAAGGCCAGGATGTCGCGCGCGATGATCTCGCTGCGCTGCATCACCAGGTCCAGCAGGGCCGCCTGAAACACATCGTCGTTATCGCACTTGTTCTGCCGTGCCACCATGAACAGGTCCGGATTCAGCTGGGCGGCGGTCATCACGATCGACAGGTTGTTGGCATCATCGTCGGTGCCGGCGACGATGCCCACCGCATTTTCTACTCCGGCAGCGCTGAGGGTCTCGGCCTCGGTGCCGCGCCCGAGTACACAAAATTCCTCACAACCGGTGACATCCGGATTGGCCTCGATGATCACCGAGGGGATCCCCTCGGCATCCAGCCGCTCACGGATCGCCTTGCCCAGACGACCATAGCCACACAACACCCAGGTGCCGTGGGGTGGATAGAGCGGCGTAGGCAAGGGGCTACCAGGCACCCCGGTCAGCCATTCATGCAATAGATGACTCCCGGGGGAATGCAGCGCCAGCGCCAAACGGGTGGCAAAGGTGTCATAGGGGTTGATAATCCGATCGGTGCCAAAGGAGTCCATGTTGGCCTGGGCGTCATGGTGCTCGGCACGACAGATCACCTTCAGACCCGGATGCAGCAGTTTGGTGGTAATGGCGATCTTCAAATTCACATGATCATCGTCGGTCAGGGCCACCACCCCGATACAATGGCGGCTCAGCAGGCCCGCCTCCTTCAGGCTCAGCGACAGACTGGCATCGGCACACAGACCCGGTACATAGCTACCAAGGTCCTCCAGCTCCAATTCGTTAATACGCTCGATACGCCGATCAATCACTACGCAGCGCATCCCCCGTCCGGCCATCGCCTGCACCAGTAGTGCGCCGGTATCCCCATAGCCACAAATAATATAAAAAGGCTCACGGATATGCCGCACGCTGCGGGCAAAGCTCTGCTCGGTAACCGCCTGACGGAAGGCCGGATCCTGGATCAGGCTGAGGATCTTGCCGAAGGCATACAGCCAGGCACTGACGGTCAGGTAGATGCAAAAGATCACCCACATCCGCTGGGCAGGGGTAAACGGGTAGGGGACCTCGCCAAAGCCAATGGTGGTAGCCATGTAGCTGGCAAAATAAAAGGCATGCATGAAATCCATACGCCAGGGCTGGCCCTGGTCATCCACACCAGGGATTAACACCATGCCAAGTACCGCAATCGCATAGGCGCTAATCAGCACCAGCAAGGGCGAGCGCATCCGACGCAGGAACAGAAAGATCACCTGATTCATTGTGCTATGACCCCTGATTATGGCTTGGAAAAACGCAACGGCTTTTCCAAAAAAACACACTCACCGCAGAGACGCAGAGATGTTCAATGGTATATGTGTACCACATAGGCTGGTCCCTGCATTATCGACCATCCGTAAGGACGCCTCTCATCTGGGTATCGAACAAGCGTTTAGTGTATTGACCGCTAATCCTCTGCGCCTCTGCGGTGAAAGCTTTTTTTCAACGGCGCAGGTTGGATGTTTCGATGATCAGCAGTACCACCGAAATGACATTCGCCAGCAATGCCCCGCCGGAGAGCGAGACGATACTGGCCATGGTGGCCGAGTCCATGCCGGTCTGCGAGACATAGAGCACATAGCCCCACAGCGAGGCGGCGATGATCAATTGCAGGTCCGCCACCAGCGAGGTGGCCAGCAACACCGCACCCATTTGGGTACGATCCCCAAACTTGAGCACGGTGGCAATCAGGTTCACCACGATGGCAAAAAACAGCTCATAGACATTGTGGTGGGCCGGATTATCAATCTCGCCGATAAAAAAACCGAAATTCAGCGTCAACGCCAGGACGATAAAAAAGCCAAACAAGACCTTTTCCAGATTCATAAACCTTCCCCCGAACTTTGATATTTCCCAGTATTGTATGCCCTTCAAGGCAATGGTGACAGGGGAGGAGATCTTGCATTCGCCGTAACGATGCTTACAATGCCGCCATCGTCCACCACCGCCGAGCAGATCATGAGTGACAGCCCTTACATCATCAATATCGATGAAGCCGACTTTGAGGCACGCGTGATCCAGGCCTCCCATCAGCAGCCGGTGCTGGTGGATTTCTGGGCCGACTGGTGCAGCCCCTGCCGGGTGATCGCCCCGCAGCTGGCGATGGTGATCCCGGAATATGAAGGACGGGTGTTGTTGGCCAAGATCGATGCGGATGAAAACATGAAGCTGGCCGGGCGCTATAAACTGCGTGGCTTTCCGACCATCATCCTGTTCATCAACGGCGAAGAGGTGGACCGCTTTGGCGGTGCCAAACCGGCCCAGGGGATCCGGGAATTCCTTGATCAGCATGTGAGCTGAAAAAAATATTTAACACAGAGAGCACAGAGATGTCATCGATGTGATATGGCATTATCGCATTGAAGCCATCACAGCGAATTGTGACATTCAGCATCCAGGCGATATCATTCGGGGATCGCTAACCGATTGCATCCTGCAAACCTTGTGCTCCCTGTGTCCTCCCTGCCCTCTGTGTTGCATGCTTCTGTGTTGCAAGCTTTTCATCTTCGTACGGATTCCAGTGCGGTGCGCATGTCCTGGCCGCTGGGTTGCTGGAAGACCCGCAGGCCGAACTCGGGCAGGATCGCCAGCAGGTGGTCAAAGATATCCGACTGGATCCCCTCGTAGGCCACCCAGGCTGTGGTATTGGTAAAACAATAGATCTCCAGCGGCAGCCCCTCCGGCCCGGAACTGAGCTGGCGCACCATCAGGGTCATTCCCTGGTGTACGCTGGGATGGTGGCGAAGATAGCGATCCACATAGGCGCGGAAGGTGCCGATATTGGTGATCTGCCGACCATTGACCGGATCCAGGCCCTGTTCGGCCAGGCGCGCGTTCCATTCCCTGAGTTCCTGTTTCTTCTCGTCCAGGTAATCGGCCAGCAACGAAAAGCGGTGCAGTTTTCCCTGTGCCTGCTCGCTCAAAAAGCCAATGCTGTTCTGATCCAGGTAGATGGCCCGCTTGATCCGACGTCCGCCGCTTTCCTGCATACCGCGCCAGTTTTTGAACGACTCGGCGATCATCCTTTTGGTGGGAATGGTGGTAATGGTGCGATCCCAGTTCTGCACCTTGACGGTGTGCAGGGCAATGTCGATCACATCCCCATCGGCATTCAACTGGGGCATCTCGATCCAGTCACCCACCCGTACCATGTCATTGGAGCTGAGCTGCACACTGGCCACCAGTGACAGCAAGGTGTCCTGAAATACCAGCATCAACACCGCCGCCATCGCCCCCAGACCGGAAAGCAGGATCAGCGGTGAACGATCCAGCAAGGAGGCGATGATCAGGATCGCCGCAATCACGTAGATCAGGATATTGATCACCTGCAGATAGCCCTTGATCGGACGATCCTTGGCCTCGGGACGATAGCCGTAGATCACGTTAATGGTGTGCAGCAAGGCACTCAACGCCAGCGCCACCGTCAGTACGATGTAGGCATTACAGAGATTGCGCACCACCACCACCAGCGCTTCGGGCAGATCCGGAATCAGCCCGATACCGGCCCACAACACCAGCGCCGGAACGATATGCGCCAGACGGGTGATGATCTTGTCCAGACCGGTTTCCGGGTCCTTACCCAGCGAGGTGATGGCCAGGCCACGGCGCACCGCCTTCATCAGGATCTGGATGGTCAGATAGCTGGATAACCAGACAATCGCCAACAAAAGGAGCAGTCCGGCTGCCATGGATGCCCAGGCATTCTCATCCACCCAGGAATAAAACCACTCGAAGTAAACCATCTATCCCCCAAACAACACCACCGCAAGGCCTGCTCAGCCAAGTATTATCCCGCATCGTTGTTATGTAGCCGCCAATGCCGTTGCATTTCAATAAAGGTTAGCGATGCAGACCAGGTGATCAAAACCAGACCAACCAAAGACTGACTTCCATAGAGAAAGCGCACCGGACCGGTAGCCCACATATCACCATAACCCACCGTGGTATAGGTCACCGCAGAAAAATAAATATAATCAAACAAGTCGAAATTGTTCTGCCCCAGTACCTCACGGATCTCACCGGCACCCATCACCTGGACCAAAAACCAGCTCGACACACCAAACAACCATATTTCGGCAATGTGTAGCAAAAGCAGACCAAATACAAGGATCAGAATACGGCGACGGTGATTTAGATTTGTCTTGGCAACCCAGCGAGTCAGAGCCAATGAAACCTCATAGTGCAACATCACGGCCACCACCACGATGACCGTGGTAAAAAACAGCACGATGTAATGCGCCTTCGTGATTAAATCTTCAGTCATCAATTAGGCCCGCTGAACATGAACAATTGCGCGATCTTAGCATAGTCACCACGGGACACTCCCTGTTAGCTGATGTATTCTGCATCCATGTCGGTACAGATAATTCGCCAATGTTTGCAACTATCCGGCCGGGTCCAGGGGGTGGGCTTTCGCCCCTTTGTCTATCGCCTCGCCAGGGAGCTGGGGCTGGCAGGTTGGGTGCGTAATCAGGGTGGAGCCTTGCGCATCGAAGTCGAGGGCCGTATCGAAAGCATCGAGGCATTTTGTCTGGCCCTGATCGCCCAGGCCCCAGCAGGGGCCTGCCCACGGATCGAGCGCGCCGAAACCCGCGCCTGTCTGGGTGAGCAGGCGTTTGTCATCCTGCCCAGCCTATCCGACCGTGCAGGGATGGCTGACCTGCCGCTGGATAGCTATCTGTGCAGCGCCTGCTGCCAGGAATTGTTTGATCCTGGCAACCGCCGTTATCGCTATCCCTTCATCAATTGCAGTCATTGCGGGCCGCGTTACAGCCTGCTCGATCAGCTTCCCTATGACCGGGCCAACACCAGCATGCAGGGGTTCCCGATGTGTCCGGCCTGCACACGGGAATACCAGGACCCGAGAGACCGCCGCTTTCATGCCGAGCCCATCGCCTGCCCCGACTGCGGCCCGACCCTGCGCTATCGGGATGAGCATCAGATTGTCGAAGACAACGAGGCAGCCCTGGCCGCCGCCATCGCGCTGCTGCGCCAGGGCGGTATTCTGGCGCTAAAAGGCGTAGCGGCCTATCAACTGCTTTGCGATGCGCATAATGCCGAGGCGGTGGCGCGATTGCGCCAGCGCAAGCAACGCCCGGACAAACCCCTGGCGCTGATGTATCCCGAGTATGGCAAGGATGGTCTGGACGCCCTGCGGGGTGCTTTTTCCCTGAGCACCGAGCAGGCCGAGAGACTGCGCTCCACCGCCCGGCCCATCGTGCTCTGTGATACCGACACCAGCCAGCTACCCGGTATCGCCCCCGGTCTGAATGCGATCGGCGTGATGCTGCCTGGCTCGCCACTACATGCCCTGCTGCTCACCGACTTTGGTGGCCCGCTGGTGGCCACCTCAGGCAATCGCCGTGGCGAGCCGGTGGTCTATCGCGAGGACCAGGCCGAGGCGGCATTGCTTGGAATTGCCGATGGCTTTTTGCACCATAACCGCCCGATCCGCCAGCGCGCCGATGACCCGGTATACCGTCCCATCGCCGGGCGGCTGCGCCCCCTGCGCATGGGCCGGGGCGATGCCCCGGTGGAACTGCGCCTGCCCAGACCGATCCCGCAACCGACCCTCGCCCTGGGCGGACAGATGAAAAACACCGTGGCGCTGGCCTGGGAGGATCGCTGCGTGCTCTCACCACACATCGGTGATCTGGATTCGCCCCGTGCCTTGCAGGAATTCCAGGCCAGCATCGCTGCGCTACAGCGCCTCTATGGCATCGAGGCGGAACAACTTGTCGTCGATGCCCATCCCGGCTACGGCTACTGGCCCTGGGCACGGCAAAGCGGCCTGCCGATCCATACCGTGCTCCACCACCACGCCCATGCCTCGGCGCTGTACGGGGAATACCCCGCCCTCACACAGCCCATCCTGGTCTTCACCTGGGATGGCACAGGCTATGGCGAAGACGGGGCCTTGTGGGGCGGCGAGGCCTTTCTTGGACAGCCGGGACAATGGCAACACCTTGGGCAGATGCGCCCACTCGCCCTGCCCGGGGCCGAACAGGCCCTGCGCGAGCCCTGGCGGGTGGCCGCCGCGCTGTGCTGGCAGGCCGGTTTGCCCAGTCCCTGGCAGGACGACACGGCAAGGATGCTGCAACAGGCCTGGCGGCAAGGCATCAACTGCCCCCGCAGCAGTTCGGTCGGACGACTCTTCGATGCCGCCAGTGCCCTGCTCGGCCTGTGCCATCATGGCAGCTTCGAGGGTCAGGCGGCGATGTGGCTGGAAGCTCTGGCCGAGACTGCCCCCCATCTTCCCCAGCCCGCATGGGCATCACCCGAGACCGACACCCCCTGGCAGTGGGACTGGCAGCCCCTGCTGATAAATCTGCTGGATTCACAGCAGTCACCGGCGGCGCGTGCGCGGCAGTTTCACCAGGCCCTGGCCGGATACATCCTGCAAAAGGCCCTGGAGGCGCGGGCCAGCCACGGTATCCGGCAGGTGGGCTTGAGCGGCGGGGTCTTCCAGAATCGCTTGCTCTGCCAGATGCTACAGCAGGGCCTGACAGCGCAGGGCATTGAAGTCCTGTTTCATCAGCAAGTCCCCTGTAATGACGCCGGTCTGGCCTGGGGACAAATCATCCAGTCACTGCATCAATCAACAGCCCAAACAGGATAATGCACACAATAAAAACAATGAGATATCGCATTACTGCTGTGCTGCTCGCCAATTGATGCTGTTATACGCATATGTTATACAGGATAACAATGAGGGTCTTGTCAACAAACACAGCCTTTTCAAAGTCGGCGACACGACGTCTGTCGCACATAAAAAAACGGAAAAGTCATTGAACACAGACACCACAGCAGCGCTCGATAACGATCATCATGCATCACGATCCTTCGTGTTCTATGCGATCCTGCTGGTCATCGCCATCATGCTGGCGATCAGCCTGACCGGCTTTCTGCGGATACGCGTCATCTCCGCCCATCTCGACCACGTCATCCACCACCAGGCAACCCAAAGCGCACAGATGTACGAAATGCGCCGTGCCTCCCAGGACCGCCTGTTGATCCTGCTGGCGGCGCTGATCGAACCCGATCCCTTCACCTTTGACGCCCATGCCACCGCCATGGGTGAGGCCGCCGAACGCTACATGCAGGCACGTATCCCGCTGATGCAAATGGCGCTGAATGAGCAGGAGCACGCCCTGCTGGCCCGTCAGAATGATCAGACCATCCAAACCGGACTTTACCACACCGAGGTAATGAACCTGCTGCGCGATGAACAGGTTAGCCATGCCGCCAGCGTGCTGATCAGCCAGACGGTGCCCAGTCAGCGTCTGGCCATGGAGATGATGGATGAGTTCATCCAGCTCAAGCGCGAGCAAAACCTGCAAACCCTGCAGAACACTGCCAGCTCCATCAATAACACCTACCGGCTGATGCTGCTGCTGGGGGGGATCGGCATAGTGATCAGCCTGGCCATCGCCCTGGTGGTCAGCAGGCGTATCAACAATGAAATGGCTCGCCGACTTCGCTCCGAGGCCAGACTGCGCAAGCAGGAATTGCACGAGCGCACCATCCGCGACAACATCATCGACGGCGTCCTCACCCTGCATGACGACGGTCGGATCCTGTCCTCCAATCGCGCCTGCACCACCATCTTTGGCTACAGCAAGGATGCCTTGCAGGGACAACTGGTGAGCCTGTTGCTGCCACCGGCACGGCGCCAGCGACTGGAACGGCGACTGCCCGACTATCTGCGTCGCTGGGGAGCGCGCCTCACCGGCACCGGCAAGCACTTCACCTGCATGCGCATGGATGGCAGCGAATTCCCGGCGGAAATGGCTATCTCTTCCATCAGCCTGGATGGGGAAGAGGTCTTCATCATCGTGGTGCGCGACATCAGCGAGCAACTGGCGGCACGCCAGCAGCTGGCCCGCATGAACCAGCAACTGGAACACCGGGTACGCGAGCGCACCGAGGAGTTGAGCCAGGCCAACGCGATGCTGCGCGATGAGATCGATGCCCGTGTGCTCAACCAGCAAAAACTCGAACACCTGGCCAAACACGACAGCCTGACTCAACTACCCAATCGCGCCAATTTTTCAGAACAACTCGATATTGCCATCCATCAGGCCCGACGCCACCAACGCCTGGTCGCCCTGCTATTCCTGGACCTGGACGGCTTCAAGGCGATCAACGATCAGCATGGGCACGGCATCGGCGACAAGATCCTCATCGAGGTCGCCCAACGGCTGTCACTGGCGCTGCGCCGCGAGGACATGGTGGCACGCATGGGCGGCGACGAATTCACCGTGTTGCTGCGCGAGATCAACAAGGCCGAGGATGCCACCCTGGTGGCGCAAAAACTGATCGAGACCATCAACCGCCCCTATCTGATCGACGAGCACCTCTGCCAACTGGGCACCAGTATTGGCATCGCCATCTTCCCGCATAACGCCAGGGACCCGGACAATCTGCTGCGCCTGGCCGACGATGCCATGTATGCCGCCAAGGAATCCGGCAAGAATACCTGGTGTCTGACCGCCTATACCCTCAGCAGCCCGGCACAGATCCAGACCGCCGAGGCGCCATGACACACATCAGCCTTGCCCACGGCAATGGCGGGCGCAAGATGCGCCAGCTGATTGAAGATCTGTTCACCCCGCTGCTCTACGAAAGCCCTGGCAGTAACCAGCTCGATGCCGCACCGATGGTCCTGCCACCGGGCGAAGCCCTGATCACCACCGATGCCTTTACCGTCAAACCGCTGGAATTTCCCGGCGGTGATATCGGCAGCCTGGCGGTACACGGCACCGTGAACGATCTGGCGGTCAGCGGTGCCACCCCGCTCTACCTCAGCCTGAATGTGATCCTCGAAGAAGGCCTGGAAATCGCCCTGCTGGAACGCATCGTCGTCTCCCTGGCCAGGGCTGCAAAGGCATGCGGCGTGAAGGTACTGGCCGGCGACACCAAGGTGGTGCCACGCGGTGAAGGCAGCGGCATCTACCTGGCCACCACCGGGATCGGCATCCGTCAGCCGGGCCTGCAGCTGGGAATGGGCTATTGCCAGCCAGGCGACAGGCTGCTGGTCAGCGGCCCGCTGGGCGACCACGGCACCGCGGTGATGCTGGCGCGTGAAGAGTTTGGATTGCGAGGTGATCTGCAATCGGATGCCGCCTCGGTGCTGCCCCTCACCCAAGCCCTGCTCGACCTTAACGGTCTGCGCTTCATGCGCGACCCAACCCGCGGCGGCCTGGCCACCGTCGCCCACGAACTGGCCCAGGCCAGCGGCACGACAATCCGCCTGCACGCCAGCCGGATCCCGGTACGCGAACCGGTACACGCGGTCTGCCAGATCCTCGGCTACGACCCCTATTATCTGGCCTGCGAAGGCCGGGTGGTGGCAGTGGTGTCCGAGGCACAGGCCGAACAGGCCCTGCAGCGCTGGCAAGCACTCCCCAACGGCGAACAGGCCGCGATCATCGGCGTGATCGAGGTCGGCCAGAGCATCGTCATCCTGGAAACCGAATTGGGGGGAGAGCGTGTATTACCGGAACTGGAACAGGAGGCCTTGCCAAGAATTTGCTAATTTTGCGGACTGTATTAACGAAAATATGCCTAAAAGCACCATCTATCAACTACGATGCGGCCGTCTCAGGTGAAGTAATTGAACCTGTAAATCTGTAAATAAGTCACTTAGGCAAGACTCGCCTGGGCCCCTAATCCTGCGGGCAAAAAAAAACGGTCTGAGCAATTTGCTCGACCGTTGTGATGTCTCGTCCTTGCCGGCGTCCTGCCACGACCGGCAACATCGTGTTACCCATTCCCTCAGTTCGTCCTGAACCCACTGCCTTTTGTTTCTTAACGCTTCCGTGCGGCACGACTCCTGTCATGCCTGTCCTGATACGTCCCTGTTGCTGTCCATGCGACACCGATGCTAACCACTTGTCCATGAACTAACAAGTGGTGCACAAATTCAGGCAGGGGAGCGATTGACACGATTAAAACCCCATAAATTCGATTAAAATTCATATAGATAGATCACACACCAGAAAAAACAGAGCCTCTGGTCTTGCCAGGGACTACAAACATATAGGGATTCCCCTACAAGCTTTCATCCGCCGCCGACCGGGTAAACGGCATCGAGGTTTACCCGGCCAGCACCTCGCAGTATGCTGCAGCGATGCACAAGGCCCTCTCACCCAGCTCCCCGGAACTCAATGCCACCGTGATGGCCTCGGCCGGCACCGGCAAAACCTTTTTGCTGGTCAGCCGCCTGCTGCGCCTGCTGCTGGCCGGGGCCAGGCCCGATGCAATCCTGGCGATCACCTTCACCCGCAAGGCCGCTGCCGAGATGCAGAGTCGTCTGGCCGAGCGGCTGCGGCAATTGGCCGCCGCCGATGCCGACGAACTGGCCGAGCGACTGCACGAGCTGGACATGCAGGCCGATGCCAGTATGCAGAATCGTGCCCGCCGACTCTACGAAATCCTGCTGCAACAGCGCCAGAGTGTTCGCACCACCACCTTTCATGCCTTCTGCCAGGAGATCCTGCTGCGCTTCCCGCTGGAGGCCGATGTTCCCCCCGGCTTTGGTCTGCTGGAGAGTACCGGCGAATTACGGGATGCCGCCTGGCAGGCGATGCTGGCCCAGGCCAGTCAGCGCCCGGATGGTGAGCTGGCCCTGGCCCTGCAGCAGCTACTGGACTACTGTGGTGGCCTGCACAACCTGGGCCAGGCCCTGAACAGCTTTCTCGACCATCGCGGTGACTGGTGGGCCTATACCGAACAACAAGCCCAGCCCGAGGCCCATGCCTCGGCCCAGCTGGCTGCCCAGTTGGCCATCGAGAGCGATCACGATCCGCTGTATGACTTTTTCCATTCCACACATCTGGCGATGCTGGGCGAGTTTGCCGAGCTGCTGCGTGCCCATCCGACCAAGACCCACCTGGAGGCGCTGGAGCAACTGGCCCTGGCGCGCAGTGAGGCATTGCCGCTGGCGCAGCGCTTTGCCGCCTGCCAACAGGCCTTTTTGACCCAAAAGGGCGAACCGCGTGCCAGAAACCCCAGCAAGGTGCTGAAAGAGAAAATGGGCGAGGCCGGTGAAGCCCGCTTTTTGGCCATCCATCAGCAAGTCTGTGCGGCCTTGCTGGCCGCCCAGGAGCAACGCAATGCCGCGCAGTGCTGGCGGGCCAACCAGGCCTGGTATCTGGCCGGTACGCAACTGTTGGCGCATTACCAGCGCCTCAAGCGCGAGCAACGCCTGCTCGACTTCACCGATCTGGAATGGCAGGCCTACCAACTGCTCAATCGTGCCGAGCAGGCCCATTGGGTGCAGTACAAGCTCGACCAGCACATCGACCATCTGCTGGTGGATGAGTTTCAGGACACCAACCCCACCCAATGGCGGCTGCTGCTACCGATCCTGCAGGAGATGGCCGCCGGGGCGGGCGAACATGCCCGCAGCGTGTTCCTGGTCGGTGATGCCAAGCAGTCAATCTATCGCTTTCGCCGCGCCGAGCCGCGCCTGTTTCAGGCCGCCCACCAATGGCTGGAAAACCAGCTTCAGGCGCAGACCTTTCCACTGCATACCTCCTGGCGCTCTGCCCCGGCCATCATGCAATGCGTCAATCAGCTGTTTGGCCCGGATGGTCCGATGGGTGGGTTGTTACGCGATTTCAGCCCGCACCGAACCCACCATCAGGACTTACCGGGGCAGGTCACGGTACTGCCACTGATCCGTGCCAGTGAGGCGCAGGATGCCCCGCCGGACTCAGGTCTGCGTGATCCGTTGCAGTCACCCCGCCGACTTGCCAGCGACACCCGCTTCCTCGAAGAGGGTCGGCAGATTGCTGCCAACATCCAGCAACTGATCCAGCAGGGCTATCGCGTGGGTCAGGGAGAAGATGCCCACCCCATCGGCTATGGCGACATCATGATCCTGGTGCGCAAGCGCAGCCATGTGGGCGACTACGAGCAGGCCCTGCGCGAGCAGCAAATCCCCTACCTCGGTGCCGAGCGCGGTACCTTGCTGGACAGCATCGAGGTGCGCGACATGCTGGCCCTGCTGGAATGCCTGCTCACCCCACTGAATAATCTGGCCCTGGCCACGGTGCTGCGCTCGCCACTGTTCGCCTGCAGTGACGACGACCTGATCCAGCTGGCCAGCGTCGGCAAGGGCAACTGGTATCCGCGCCTGCAGGCCATCCCGCCCTCACAATCCGGCCCGCTGCATCGCGCGGCGCAATCCTTGCAGCGCTGGCGAGCACTGACCGGCTCCCTGCCCATCCACGACCTGCTGGATCACATCTACGCCGAGGCCAATGTACTGCAGTGCTACCAGGCAGCGGTCCCGGCCCATCTGCGCGGCCGGGTGGTGGCCAATCTGACCCGCTTTATCGAGCTGGCGCTGGATATCGACAGTGGCCGCTACCCCAGTCTGGGGCATTTTCTGGCGCGTCTGGAGGCGCTGCGCAACCGTCATAATGAGGCCCCCGATGAGGCCCCCGCCGACAGCGATCAGGCGCGGGTGCGCATCATGACCATCCATGCCTCCAAGGGTCTGGAGGCACCGGTGGTATTCCTCGCCGACAGCAGTAATAGCGACAGCGGCGAAAAACCCTGGCGGGCCCTGCTGGACTGGCCGCCGCAGGCCGAGCGCCCGGCTTCCTTCCTGCTGGCCGGCAAAAAGGCCCAGCAACCGGAGCTGGTGCGCGAACAACTGGCGCGCGAACAACTGGAGCTGCAACGGGAACTGGGCAACCTCTGCTATGTGGCGCTGACCCGCGCCCGCCAGTGGCTTTATATCAGCGCGGCAGAGAGCAAACGGGGCATGGAACAAAGCTGGTATATGCTGCTGCGCCAGGCCCTCGATCCACTGGGCAATGTAGCGCTGGAGGAGGCACTTCGCCTGCACAGCGGAGCACCACAACTGGCCACCGCCACACTGCCAGAGCAAACCGCCGCACTGGCCAGCATCGATCCGGCGCTGACTCGGCCCATCCCGATACAAGATCTGCCACGGGAGATCGCCCCCAGTCTGCTACACAGCGATGAAACTCACTGGTCCGGCTTGGGGGGCAGTGGCGAGGATGAGGATGGTCGCCTGCGCGGCACCCTGATCCATCGCCTGTTGCAGCGCCTCAGCGACACGACTCCGGAGCAACAGCCGACACGTCAGCATGCTGTCGCCACTGAGTTTGGCATGCACATCGATGATCCCCTGTTCAAGGACTGCTATCGGGAGGTACAGACCGTCCTGAATGCCGCCGCCTTGCAGGCAGTATTTGCCCCACAAACCGGGGTGGAATTTCTCAACGAAGTACCCATTATCTACACCCAGGATGGGCAGACCGTGCATGGCATCATTGATCGACTGCGCATCAGCGAGGATGCAGTGTGGATCATCGACTATAAAAGCCATCGTCTGCAGGATCGCAATGCACTGGACACCCTGGCCAAACACTATCAAGCACAGCTGGACTACTACGCCAGGGGAGTGCAAGCCCTGTGGCCAACACGGCAACTACGCCGCATGCTGCTGTTTACCCACAGTGCCCAGCTGTACGAATTCAGTTAAACCGATGACGCAACAGGAATAATCCCGATGAGCGCAAGTGAATACAGTTTTGATGTCAGTGTGGAAAATTTTCAGCAGTACGTACTCGATAACTCCGCCCACGTGCCGGTACTGGTGGATTTCTGGGCCCCTTGGTGCGGCCCCTGTCAAAGCCTGATGCCGATGCTGACAAAACTGGCCGAACAATATGCGGGGGGCTTTTTGCTGGCCAAGGTCAATATCGATGAACAACCGGAACTGGCCCAGCAATTCGGGGTACGCAGCGTGCCCACCGTCAAGCTGGTACGCCACGGCAAGGTCGCCGACGAATTCACCGGCGCCCTGCCCGAGTCGCAGATCCGTACTTTTATCGATCAATATGTGGAACGGGAATCGGATCGGCAGATGCCAGGCATCCTCGAGGCCTTCGCCAGCGGCCAGGAAAAGGCGGCGCTGGCACAGCTGCAGCAACTACGCAGCCTGGAACCGGACAATCTGCAACTGATCCTGTGTGAAGTCGCCTTCCTGCAACGTATGCAAGACTATCCCGCCGCCGAGGCCCTGCTCAGTGGCCTGCCGGCCAACTTCGCCACCGACTCGGAGGTGATCCAAGCCAAGTCGCGGCTGCAACTGGCGATGGAGGCCCAGTCGGCACCGGGGATCGATGAATTGCTACAGCGCCTGGGGCTTGACCCCAACGACCACCAGGCCCGCTACCTGCTGGCCAGCAGCTATAGCCGCGAGGAGCAGTTTGAGGCCGCGCTGGAAAACTTCCTGGAGCTATTACGCCGCGCCCCCGACTTTCAGGATGGCGCCGCACGCAAGGGCATGCTGATGGTGTTTGACCTGCTCGGCGGGCAGGGAGAGTTGGTTTCCAGTTACCGACGTAAGATGTTTACCGCGCTGCATTGATCAGATAACAAAAAGCCCCTTGCGGGGCTCTTTGTGTGGCAACCTACAGAAAAGACTCAGCTGCGTTTGTCCAGCTCTTCCAGTAGCTGCTGCGGCGGCAAATAACCGGGCAGCAATACCCCGTTTTGCAGCAGGATCGCCGGGGTACCACGCACCCCCAGACCCTGGCCGATCTCCATGTGCTTGGCGACTGGATTGTTCTCACACAGCGGGTTACTCACCTCGCCCTGCAGCTTGGCCTTGTCCATCGCGTCATTGCGATCCTTGCTACACCATACCCCAACCAGCTTGTTGTAGGAGGCGGAACCGGGTGCAGAGCGTGAAAAGGCCATGTAGCGCACGGTAATGCCCAGTTCATTCATTTCCTTCATGCCACGGTGCAGGCGGCGGCAATAACCACAGTCGATGTCGGTGAACACGGTGATCACGTGTTTTTCCTCGCCCTTGGCCGGATAATGGATCATCTCTTTCTCATCCAGAGACTTGATAAAGTCCAGACGGCTTTCACCGCGACTCTTCTCGGTCAGGTTGATACGGTCCTTGATGCTGAACAACTCGCCATTAAGCAGGTGGCTGCCGTCGGCGGTGACATAAAAAATCTGCCCGGCAATGCGCACCTCATACAGGCCCGCGACCGGTGAGGCGGCGATAAAGTCGGGCTTGGTCTCGAATACTTGGATCATGGCCTTTTCGATCTGTTCGGCGCTGGGCTGCGCCAACAGCATGGCGGGCAGGGTCAGGGCCAGTAACAGCAAACTACCTGGGAATATTTTCATTGCGCTCTCTTATTTAAATTAATCACGAAAATTGGAAAATTGCAGAGGGAGGCCCACATCGGCACCACGCAGCATGGCGATCACCTCTTGCAGGTCATCGCGCTTCTTGCCGGTGATACGGACCTGATCACCCTGGATCGCCGCCTGCACCTTGATCTTGCTCTCTTTGACCAGCTTGACCAGCTTGCGGGCGGTATCGGTGTCGATACCCTGGCGCACCAGCACATGCATGCGCGCCCGGCCATTGCCTTCCTCGACCGGCTTTTCTTCCAGCGAACCGACATCGATGCCGCGCTTGGACATCTTCTGAAGGAGAATGTCCTGGATCTGGCGGATCTGAAACTCGCTCTGCGCCTCCAGCAGCATCCCACCTTCTTCCTCTTCTACCCTGGCGTTAGAGCCCTTGAAGTCGAATCGGTTCCCTACCTCACGATTGGTTTGATCAATCGCGTTGGTCAATTCATGTTTGTCGATCTCGGATACCACATCAAAAGATGGCATGGTGCGTGATTCCTCCTGCTGTTTTACTCAAGTCAGTTGTTCCAGTTGTTCAGGGTAGCTATTCATTGCCACCTGGCGCACGTCGATATCATAGGCATCGGAAGGCAATATCCGGGTAATGTGGATATGCAGACCACTTTGCTGATGCAATTCCAGGTTCATCACCTTGTGCAGGTCATAGGGCTTTTTATGCTTATCCAGGATCAGCATCACCTGCGGACGCAAATGATAGGTACGATTGACCGTCATCACAACGGCCACCTCACCGGAACTCAGTTCCACAATCGAACCGATCGGATAGATCCCCAGGCAGCGAATGAACTCTTCCAGTAATTCGCGCTTAAAGACACTCTCGCCCCAGCCATACATCAGATTCAGCACCTCATGGGCCGAGATCCGCTCGTGATAGGCCCGATCACTGGTCATCGCATCATAGACATCGACCATCGAGACGATCATCGGAAACAACTGGATCTCGTCCCCCTTGAGACCACGGGGATAACCACTGCCATCATATCGTTCGTGATGGGCATAGATGATCTCCCGGACCTGGGGAGGGATCCCCTTGGCCTCCTCGAGGATCGCGATCCCCAGCTCTGGATGCTGGCGCATGATACTCATCTCCTGCGCGTCCAGACGCTGTGATTTATTCAAGACGGCCGCTGGCACCCGCATCTTGCCGATATCATGCAGCAATGCCCCCATGCCCAACAGACGCAGGTCCCCCTCGCTCAGGCCCAGATAATTCCCGAACAGCACCGACAGGGTACCGACATTGATGCTGTGATAACTGGTATAGGCATCCTTGCGCTTGAGCAAGGTCAGCCACAGCATGGCATTTTCATTGTCGATAATGTTCTCGACGGTACGGCTGGCCAATTCACGGGCGCTGTCCAGGTCCAGGGTATTGCCAAGGCGAATATCTTCGAACAGATTATCGATGTACTCATGGCTACGTGTGTAGATTTCGCGTGCCTCGGGAACACTGTCGACAAAGGCACGACGCTGGCCCCGGGACTTGATCCCCTTGTCCAGATGGGTATTCAGCCGCCGTGTCTGGAAGCGCTGTACCGGCTTGCCGTGCGGGGTTTGAACGATCGCCTCATGATTGAGTATCACGCTTTGTTCTTCGTCAATGAACACGTACTCACAGCATTGCTGCAGCTGTAACAATTCCTGCTTGCTGAGGATCGGAAAGCCCTGGAACAAAAACGGCGTTTCCAGCCAGGGACGATCCAGCTCGCTGACGTACATACCCAGCTTAAGTGCATCAACCTGAAGCTTTCGTTGTCCCATCGTCCTATCCTCGTGGATGGTGGCTGGCATGCAGGCTCTTGAGCCGCTCACTGGCCACATGGGTATAGATCTGCGTGGTGGACAGGTTGCTGTGCCCAAGCAGTAATTGCACCACCCGCAGATCCGCACCGTGGTTCAGCAGATGGGTCGCGAAGGCGTGGCGCAAAGTATGGGGCGAAAGCGGTTTGTGGATCCCGGCCTGGATTGCATAGCGCTTGATGTGTTGCCAAAAGGCCTGACGTGTCATCGCGGTACCGCGATTACCGGGAAACACCACATCGCTGCTGGCCAGCCCCAGCAGACTAGCGCGTCCCTCACGCAGGTAGCGCTCCAACCAGCTGAGGGCCTCCTCGCCCAGCGGCACCAAACGCTCCTTGCTGCCCTTGCCCATCACCCGCACCAGGCCCTGTTGCAGATTGATTTGCCCCAGTACCAGGCCGGTCAGTTCGGAGACACGCAGCCCCGCCGCATACAGGACTTCCAACATACTGCGATCGCGCAGGCCACGGGGACTGCTCGGGTCTGGCGCCGCCAGCAAGGCCTCAACCTCGGCCTCGGTCAGTGAGTTGGGTAAGGCACGGCCCAGGCGCGGCGGGTCAATACGGGTACTCGGGTCCTCGTCGATCAGCCGCTCGCGCAAGGCATAACGATAAAGACGTCGCATACTGGACAGCAGGCGCGCCATGGAGCGTGGTTTTGCGCCATCCAGACTGCGCTGTTGCAAATAGCCTTGCAGCTCGGCACGTCCTGCCAGCAGCAGCCCAGCAACACCCTCGCCACGCAACCACTCGCTAAAACCCTGTAGATCGCTGCGGTAGGCAGACAGGGTATTACTGCTCAGGCCGCGCTCCAGCCACAGCGCATCGACAAAGCGCTCGATCAATTGGGCGTCATCTTGCATGTCGCTCATGGTGCAACAACCACTGCTTGATTGCCAGTGCAGGCCCCGCTGTTTCACCCATATAACCACCGGGACCGTGGGCGGCCACGACCCGGTGACAGGGCACCAGGATCGGCACTGGATTGGCCCGGCAGGCAGCGGCAAGCGCGCGAGCCGAGGTCTGTAACTGGCGTGCCAAGGTCCCATAGCTACGCGTCTCGCCACTGGGGATCTCGCAAAGGGCCTGCCACACCCGCTGCTGGAACGGGCTAGCTTGCAAGCGCAGCTGCGGCAATGGCCGCACAACTGCCGGATCTTCAAAATAGTCGACCACGGCCTGCACCGCCAGCCACTGTGACGCAGAATCCGCCTCCGCAAGGGCGTGGCGATCGTCGACAAAATCCATCGCGCACAGCTGCTGATCGCAAAAGGACAGGGCCAGACGCCAGGCACCGGGCAGAGGCGTGGGGATGACTACGATCTTGTCCGGAACAATCACCGTCTTAGCGACCACGGGCGGCAAGGCGCATCTGCAGCTGCTCCATCTCCCGCAGCAGCACCGCGCGGCGTTCCGGGTTATCGGTAACGCGCAACAACTGTCGGTAGATATACTGCGCGTCGCGCAACAAGCCTGCCTGACTCAGGCTACCGGCAGCCTGATAGCGTGCGGTCTGTGCCCAGGGATCCATGCTATTGGCATCGCCGAGAGTCGCGGACTGCAAATAAAGCCGCGCCGCCTCCAGGTGTTGCCCCTGGGCCGCGCGGGAATCCGCCATCCAGAATAGCAATTCACGACGCAGGCTCTGAATCGGCAGGGCATCATGTAGCGCCAGCAGCAACTGATAGGCGCGCTGATGTTCACCCACATGTTGCAGATCGAACAATACTTGTATCAACTGATCCCGCTGTTCTGCGCTCAATTGTGACAGCTGGGGCAGTATCCCTTCAATCAGGCGGGTAAAGGCATCGAATTCGGCAGCCAGGATAAAGACCTTGGCGCGACGCATCTGCCAGGCAAAACGTGCGGTACCACCTGGCGGCTCAGGAAGTTGCTGCAGCAGGCTAGAGGCCAGTTGCAGATCACCATCACGTATCGCCCGATCCACCAGTTGATGGGCTACGCTTTGCGGCAACTGCTCCCGTGGCAGCTGCCTGGCTGCATGCAGGTACAGTTGCTGCACCAAGGCATTCCCTCCCTGCGCTGTCGCCAACATCGCCACCAGTGCATGGTGGGCCTGCTCACGATATGCAGGGTCCGTACCGCGCAGTGCCAATACCGCATACAGGGAGCGCTTGCGCACCGGATAGCGCAACTCGGTTTTTTCTGCCGCCGCCAGCCAGGCCGCATCATCACCGATCAGCAATTGCTCCTGATTACCCAAACGCATCCCATAGGCCAACCAGGCTTGCCAGAGCGCATCCCCATCAAAGGCAAACAGGCCCTCTTCGGCACTGCCGCGATGCGGCTGGGAAAGATAATTTTGCAGGGCCAGAATCAGTCTGGCCTGATCATGGGCCGCCAGCGCTGCCTCGGCCATGCTCCCGGACAGCAAGCCATGTTGCGCCGCATCGAGCGGGAGTTCGTCGGCCAGTGCCTGTAGTCGGCTCATGACCTGTTTTGCCGGTGCCGTGCTGCGCAGTGCCGCCAGCTGCAACAGAATGCGCGCCTCGGGCTGGCTACCCAGTCGATTCAGCACACCCATCGCCTCAGCAGCCCGTCCTGCAGCCAGAAGCACCCGAGCCTGCAACATCAGCGCCGCCGGATCGCGCTCCTGGTAATCCAGTTGATGGCGTTGCATCGCCGTCAGCGCATCGGCATGACGCCCTTCCTGCAGATAACCTTGGATCAACCACTGACGGTATTCGGCGATCTGTGTGGAAGGAGGAGGAGAGGTTTCACGCCATAACAACTCACGCAGCAGCTGGCGTGACGCGGCGTAGTCACCACTGTGCAACAGGGCAATGGCTCGGCGCAGCAACGCCCAGTCGACAAACTCAGGTGGCAAACCTTCTGGCAGTTGTGCCAGCCGCTGTGCCAACTGCGGCCATAACTCGCTCTGCTCCATAATACGCAGACGCAGACGCTCCCAGCGCATCCATTCGCTGAGCTGCTGGGTCGTCGGGGCCGGCTGAGACTGATCAAGCAGTTGCAAGGCCAACTCACTGGCACCACCGCGTGCCAGCTGGGCAATTTCGGGAAGCTCAGTGCTGGCCGAGGCAAGCCCGGAAAATCCAGCCACAAGCAAAAGCATCAAACGCAAAAAACGGGCGATACCCCGAGGGTGTCGCCCGTTTTTGTTCTCACCAACACTGGCGCTATCGCTGTTCCGCTTGAGGAACATAGATAGTCCGATGTTTAGAGCTTTTCCTTGATGCGTGCGGACTTGCCGGAACGCTCACGCAGGTAATACAGCTTGGCGCGACGCACATCACCACGACGCTTGACTTCGATCGCTTCGATAGCCGGACTGTAGGTCTGGAATACGCGTTCAACGCCTTCACCATGGGAAATCTTGCGCACGGTAAACGCAGAGTTCAGACCACGATTACGCTTGGCGATAACCACGCCTTCAAAGGCCTGCAAACGCTCACGATTGCCTTCCTTTACCTTAACCTGAACCACTACGGTATCGCCAGGGCCGAATACCGGCACCTCACGGCTCATCTGTTCAGCTTCGAGTTGTTGGATGATGTTGCTCATTTCGAAAACTCCCGGAAAATTATCCGCCAATTATACACAGTTGTCAGTTTTGTTCATACTCATGAATGAATTCTTGCAACAATTTTTGCTGCCGTTCATCCAGGACCATCTGTTCTAGCAAATCCGGCCTGCGCAGCCAGGTTCGCCCCAGTGCCTGCTTGTGTCGCCAGCGCTCAATCGCAGCATGATCACCACTGAGCAACACCCCCGGCACCTCCCGACCCTCGAACACATCCGGACGGGTGTAGTGCGGGTAATCCAGCAGGCCCTCGCTAAAGGAATCCTGTTGCGCCGAATCATCGTGTCCCAGCGCACCTGGCAACAAACGGATCAAGGCATCCATCATCGCCATCGCGGCCACTTCGCCGCCGCTGAGGACGTAGTCACCGATCGACCACTCCTCATCGACTTCGGCCTCAACCAGGCGCTCGTCCACACCCTCATATCGCCCGGCGATCAACACCAGATGTCGATGACCGGCCAGCTGCTCGACACCATGCTGGTCCAGGCGCCGCCCCTGGGGCGAGAGATAGACCACATGCGCCTTATCATCACCGGCTTGGCGTGCCGCGTTAATCGCATCTCGCAGCGGCTGGATCTTCATCAGCATGCCCGGACCACCGCCATAAGGGCGATCGTCCACGGTGCGGTGCCGGTCGTGGGTAAAATCACGTGGATTCCACAGACCCAGCGTATACAGGCCGCGCTCAAGGGCGCGCGCCGGTATTCCGTATTGCACAAAGCCGGTGAGCAACTGTGGAAACAGTGTCACCACATCAATGCGCATCAGAATTCGGGATCCCAGTCCACGATCAGACGACGGTTTGCCAAATCAATCTCCTTGACAAACTGCCCCTGGACAAAGGGGATCAACCGCTCCAGCTCGTCTTGCACCACCACCAACACATCATTGGCACCGGTTTCCAGCAGCTGTTCAACTACCCCCAGGGACACGCCCTCGAGATTGCTGACCGCCAGGCCGAGCAGGTCGGCCCAATAGTATTCACCCTCGGGTGCCGGCGGTAACTGCTCACGGCGGATGGCGATGCTCTGGCCCATCAGTGCGGCGGCCGCATCACGATCGTCACAGCCCTTGAGCTTGGCCACGACCCCCTTGCCATGCACCCGCCCATCTTCCAGGGCGATGCTGCGCCACTGACCGGCATCGCCGATCAGCCACAGGGGATAGCCAAGGATATTTTCACGCGGCTGGGTGTGGGAAAAGACCTTGACCCAGCCACGCACACCGTACAGGCCGGTAATGCGGCCCAGTACGATGAGTTCGTCCGGTGTTGCGCCCGTCATTGATCAGCGCCCGCCAGGACGGTGGCAGCGATTTAGCTGGCCTTGAGCAGGCTGGCTACGCGATCGGATGCCTGGGCACCCTGGGACAGCCAGTACTCAATACGCTCACGATCGATGCGCAGACGCTCTTCGTTACCACGGGCTACCGGGTTGAAGAAGCCAACGCGCTCAATGAAGCGACCGTCACGACGGTTGCGACTGTCGGTGACTACGATCTGATAAAAAGGACGCTTCTTTGCGCCGCCACGAGCCATACGGATGGTTACCATGCCAATGAAATCCTCATCAATACAAACAAACGGGGCCGCCTTTTGGCGACCCTCAGATTCGGTAAGCCGACTATTGTACGCCGGAAACCAGAGAAAAAGAAAGCCCTATTCCAGGGAAAATCCACCTTAGAATGGCAAGCCACCGGGCATCCGGCCCTTGAGACCACGCATCATTTTACCGATCCCGCCGCCCTTGGACATCTTTTTCATCATCTTCTGCATTTGGGTAAACTGCTTGAGCAGGCGATTCACATCCTGAACCTGGGTGCCGGAGCCCATCGCGATACGGCGCTTGCGCGAACCCTTGATGATATCCGGATGGCGTCGTTCACCTGGAGTCATGGAATTGATCATCGCTTCCAGGCGGCCAAATTCCTTCTCGTTGACCTGGTTTTTCGCCGCCTCGGGGATATTGGCCATGCCCGGCAGCTTGTCCATCAGCGCCCCAAGCCCCCCCATGTTCTGCAGCTGCTGGAGCTGGTCACGAAAATCCTCCAGGTCAAAGCCCTGGCCCTTTTTGAACTTGGCCGCCAGTTTTTCGGCCTTGGCATGATCGACCTTGTGCTGTACCTCCTCGACCAGGCTGAGTACATCGCCCATATCCAGGATGCGTGAGGCCAGGCGATCCGGGTGAAAGGGCTCCAGTGCGGTGGTCTTCTCCCCTACCCCCAGAAACTTGATCGGCTTGCCGGTAATCTGGCGCACCGACAGGGCCGCACCACCACGACTGTCACCGTCGGTCTTGGTCAGGATCACCCCGGTCAGCGGCAGTGCCTCGCCAAAGGCCTTGGCAGTATTGGCCGCGTCCTGGCCGGTCATGCTGTCGACCACAAACAGGGTTTCCACCGGATTGATGGCCGCATGGACCTGCTGGATCTCGGTCATCATCTCGGCGTCGATATGCAGACGCCCGGCGGTATCCACCAGTACCACGTCGATATATTTCTTGCGCGCCGCATCCACCGCATTACGGGCGATATCCACCGGTTTCTGGCTGGGATCGCTGGGAAAAAATTCCACCCCGACCTCATTGGCCAGGGTTTTGAGCTGCTCGATCGCCGCAGGACGATAGATATCGGCACTGACTACCAGTACCGACTTTTTCTTGCGCTCCTTGAGCCAGCGGGCCAGCTTGGCAACACTGGTGGTCTTACCGGCACCCTGCAGACCGGCCATCAGTACCACCGCTGGCGGCTGGGCATGCAGGTCCAGTTCCTCATTGGCCGCGCCCATCAGGGCGATCAGCTCCTCGTGTACCACCTTGACCAGGGCCTGGCCTGGGGTGAGGCTCTCCAACACCTCCTTGCCAACGGCACGCTGTTTGACCTGTTCGACAAAATCACGCACCACCGGCAGGGCCACATCGGCCTCCAGCAGGGCCATGCGCACCTCGCGCAGGGTGTCCTTGATATTCTCTTCGGTGAGGCGACCGCTACCGCGCAAATTGCGCAGGGTCTTGCTCAGTCGGGATGTCAGATTTTCAAACATAGGGCGGGGTAATCCTGTTGGTAATCATCTTGGGCGCTTCCGGAAAAGAGACGGCTGGGAAGGGCTGTTGGATAAACGAATAGACGGCAGGCATCGAACCAGCCCCCTTTGCAGGGCCTGACCATTATAACGCCAAACGCTCCCCGCCTGTCAGGTGCGAAAGCGGTCGCTCGCGAATAAGCTCGCGGCATTCCTGGTAAATCATCTCTTCCTCACCAGGTTTGGCGTGGGTCAGATAGACATGCGGTTGATGCCGCAGCTTTTGGAGATCGCTGGCCAATAACTGTGGGCAGTAGTGCTTGGAGATCTTGCACAATTCCAGTTCCGCGCTGGAAAAAGCCGCCTCGACGATCAGGTGATCCAGGCGCGAGAGACGATTCAGACCATCCCACAGGCTATCGTTGGTGGTGGTGTCACCACTAAAGGCCAGGGCACCGCCGGGATATTCGATCACATAGGCAACCGTGGGAACGATGTGATTGACCGGGATCATGCTGAAGCGGCAGTCATTGACCATGCGTTCTTCGCCTGGGCGCATCTCCTGCAGCACCACGACCGGCAGCTCCTTACTCGGCAGCGCGGTAAAATCGGGCCAAATGATCCAATTGAAGATATGTTCACGCAGGGCCTTGAGGGTATGGGGCTGGGCATGGATCACCAGCGGCTGGTCCAGCCGGTCAAAGACACTATCGATCAACAGCGGGATGGAAAGGATGTGGTCCAGGTGGGCGTGGGTCAGAAAGATATGACGGATACGGGCCAGCTCGTCCAGGCTAAGATCACCTACCCCGCTGCCGGCATCGATCAAAATTTCTCCGTCCAGGAGAAAAGAGGTGGTGCGGCGTTGTCCACCGATACCACCACTACAGCCCAATATCCTTAATTCCATTCCGGCCCCCAACTCGCCCTGTCATCAGCCCTTAGGGCTCTCGCTGTGAATATATACCTGCACTGGAAAATGATCCATTCTCCCACTAAATGCAATACGACATCCCGAATCCGGTTCACAAAACCATCGCCGACCCCAGCGCCGACAACGCAAATCTGCTTCAACCGCACGCGGCGATGTGCGATTATTGTCGCTGGTTCTTCGATACGAAACAAACATGATCATTCTCACCACCACCATTAGCGTCTTGCTGTACCTGCTAAGTGCCGGCCTACTGTTGCGCCGCCTGACCAGTGGTATCCAGGTCGATCAGCGCGGCAAGACCCTAGCGCTGATCCCGGGTACCCTGGCCGTGGCCCTGCATCTGATGGTGATGTACCACCTGATCATTCTCCCCGAAGGGCTCAATCTCAGCCTGTTCCACGTATTGTCGCTAACCAGTTGGTTGATCGCCACCCTGGTCATGTTTACCGCCCTGCGCCAACCCCTGGAAAACCTGGGCATCGTGGTACTGCCTATCGCGGCCCTGGCATTGCTGCTACAGGCCAGCAATCTCACCACCGCCGGCCAGGTGAGCACCGATACCCTGGGGGTCAAGATTCATATTCTGCTATCGATCTTTTCCTTCAGTCTGCTCAGTATCGCCGCCATTCAGGCGATCTTGCTGGCGATCCAGACCCGCCACCTGCGCAACCGCCATCCCGGCGGTTTCATCCGTGCCCTGCCACCCCTGGAAACCATGGAACAACTGCTGTTTCGGATGATCGGTTTGGGCTACATCCTGCTGAGTGCGGCGCTGTTGACCGGGGTGACCTTCATTCAGGACATCTTCGCCCAACAGTTGGTACACAAGACCGTGCTGGCCTCGATCGCCTGGGTCGTGTTCGCCATCCTACTGTGGGGGCGCTGGCACTACGGCTGGCGTGGACGTATCGCAGTACGCTGGACCCTGAGCGGCTTTGTGGTGCTGATGCTGGCCTATTTTGGCAGCAAACTGGTGCTGGAGCTGATCCTGCAGGGCTAGTGAGACACTACACTAGTCACCCTGATCGAAACAGCAGTATTTCGGCGATCCTCAGCCAAAACAAGCCCCTTGACACCCAGCGCCTAAAGCCCTGTAATTGTCGCCCTGTACCCTCACCATAGGTTCCCCCCTCTTTGCTAACCGACATTCCCATATGGCTGTTACTCACCAGCCTGTTTGTACTGATTCTGCTTTCCGCCTTTTTTTCCGGTTCTGAAACCGGGCTGATCAGCCTCAACCGCTATCGCCTGCGTCACATGAGCCGGGATGGCCATCCCGGTGCTGTGCGTGCCAGTGAGTTGCTCAAGCGTCCCGATCGTCTGATCGGGGTGATCCTGTTGGGCAATAATTTTGTCAACATCCTGGCCTCGGCGATTGCCACGATCATTGCGCTGCGTCTGATCGGTGAGGAAGGGATCATGATCGCCACCCTGCTATTGACGCTGGTGATCCTGATCTTCGCCGAAATCACCCCCAAAACCCTGGCCGCCCTGCACCCGGAACGAGTTGCCTTCCCCGCCACGCTGATCATTCGTCCATTGCTCAAGACGCTCTATCCCCTGATATGGCTAATCAACACCATCCCCAGCGGCTTGCTGCGCCTGCTCGGGGTCAGTCAACGGGCCCTCGAGGGACATCACCTCAGCAGTGATGAACTGCGCACCGTCGTCAATGAAGCCGGCAGTCTGATCCCCCAGCGCCACCAGGAAATGCTGCTCAGTATCCTCGACCTGGAGCAGGTCACCGTGGAAGACATCATGGTGCCACGCAATGAGATCACCGGCATCGATCTGGACGACGACTGGGAAACTATCCTCAAGCAAATCAGCACCAGCCAACACACCCGCCTGCCGGTCTATCGGGGCGATATCGACAATGTGCTGGGCTTCATCCACCTGCGCAATGTGCTTGCGCTGGGGGCCAATCGCAGCCCGCAACGCGAGGAGCTGGAAAAGGTCATCCGCGAGGCCTACTTCATCCCGGAAGGCACCCCCCTCCACACCCAACTACTCAACTTCCAGGCACAACGCCGTCGTATCGGCCTGGTGGTGGATGAATACGGCGATATTCGTGGATTGGTGACACTGGATGACATCCTCGAAGAGATCGTCGGCGAATTCACCACCGACCCGGCGGCCGCTACCAGCAAGGACATCCACCCACAGGAGGACGGCAGCTTTCTGGTCGATGGTGGCACCAATATTCGCGAGCTGAACCGGATTATGCAATGGGACCTGCCCACCAATGGTCCCAAGACCCTCAACGGCATGATTACCGAATATCTGGAAACCATCCCTGAACCGGGTACCAGCCTGTTATTGCAGGGTTATCCCATCGAAATCATGCAAACCGCCAATAACTCCATCAAGACTGTGCGCATCGACCCAAGATTGGATAAAACTGAGTAAAAAAATCACTACACGCCAAGCACTTGGCTGACTATAATGAGCCTTTGGATTAACCGGGTAATGGAGAGCGTGTGTGTCAAAGTTGACCCTGACATTCAAAGGGAAGGTATTGAAGGCCTATCAGGTGACAGCAGGGGAAATGCTGATTGGCAGCGACTCCGGCTGCCAGATCCATATCGACACCCTGGCCCTGTCCCCCAAGCACGCCAGCATCATGACCGCGAACCATATCTCCACTTTGCAGGATCTGGGTGGCGAGGGTGGCACCTTTCTGAATGGCAAGGCGATTACCGAAACACAAACCCTCAAACACGATGATGAGATCCGTCTCGGCAAACACAGCCTGACCTATACCGCCGATCTGGCCGATCTGGCCGCCCAGGAAGGTGGCCTGAGCGAGCCCGAGCCAGAACCTGTCCAGATCAGCGCCAAATCGCTCCAAAAACATGCCTGGATGCAAATACTCAACGGTGCCAATGTGGGCAAGACCATCAGCCTCAATCGCACCCTCACCAACCTGGGCAAACCCGGGGTGCAACTGGCCGTGATCGCCCGCCGTGGTGAGGGGTATTACCTTTCACATCTGGAAGGTGAACGCAGCCCCAGTGTGGATGGCGTTGCAATCGGTGATCAAAGCTATCCGCTGCAGGATGGCAATATCATTCAAATCGGCAACGTCAAAATGCAGTTCACCCTGGCCTAGCCGCCACGAGGTCACCATGACAGACAAGCATTCGGATCAACGACATTTCACCCGAGTTGCCATCGACTGCAAGGCAGAACTGATCTGCACCGACCGTCTCTGGCAGACCCGGCTACTGGATGTCTCCCTCAAGGGGGCCCTGCTCTACCGCCCCGAAGACTTTATCGACAGCGGTGAGGCCTGTACCCTCGAATTACAGCTGGAACCAAGCAACTTTATCATCAGCATGCACGGACACATCGTGCACAGCGAGGCAGACCACCTGGGCTTTCACTGTCAACACATTGACATGGAAAGCATCGGCCATCTCAAGCGTCTGCTAGAACTGAACATGGGCGACGAGGCCCTGCTGGAGCGCGAACTGGCGGAGATGCTCGCTGGGGGCTAGGGCTGTGGACGCTTAAGCTCAAAGAGTTAACAGGCTGTTGAAACGCTACTCATGCGTCGCGATAGGGCGTTACAAAGCCCGTCCATGGGCTTTGCCCCAA
>JACUTZ010000131.1 GCA_014859545.1 Gammaproteobacteria bacterium | reverse complement strand
GTAATTTAAGTGCGAGCTGTGAAATAGCAAGCGCTCTCTGTTAGCATTATCCCCATCACCGTTCGCCTGGAACCGCATACATGGCCAAACCCCTTCGCATCACCGCCGACAACAAGTGTTCCCATTGTCAGCCATCCAAATGCTGCAGTTATATCACCCAGCAGATCGATACGCCGCGCAGCATGGCGGATTTCGATGTGCTGCTCTGGCAGCTGGCCCACCAGAATGTACAGGCCTACCAGGACGAGGATGGCTGGTTCCTGATGTTCAATACTCCCTGCCTGAACCTGCTGCCCGATGGCGGCTGCGGGATCTACGAAACACGCCCGCAGATCTGTCGCACCCACAGCAATGACTATTGCGAATACGACGCCCCCGCCGAGGAGGGCTTCAAGCTGTTCTTCCCTAACTACGACAGCCTGCAACAATATTGCCGCAGGCGCTACAAAAAATGGGATCAGCGTTTCAAGTAAGCCTGTGGAATAATGTCGGCAAAGCTCTCGATCGCATCAAATTCCCCCACGTCCCGCCGGGCCTCCGTGCTGTCGGGCTGATACACCGCCAGCAACCAGCTCAGGCCATAGTCCCTGGCCGAGCGTAGCACCGCAAGGCTGTCATCCACCAGCAGGGTGCGGCGCGGGTCATAGGGTTCGCGCTGCTGCAGGGTCTGCCAGAAACCGGGCTGTTCCTTGGCCATGCCGAATTCATGGGAACAGATCATCGCATCGAAATGCCCGCCCAGCTGGGTGCGCTCCATCTTCAGGGCCAGGCTCTTCATGTGTGCATTGGTTACCAGCACCACCCGCCGCTCGCTGGCCCGCACCGCATCCAGAAAATCGGTCACATGCGGGTGTACGGCGATCAGGTGGTCCACCTCTTCCTTGAGCAGGGCGATGTCCAGGTCCAGCTCATTACTCCAATAATCGATGCAATACCAATTAATGGTACCCAGCATCGAGTGAGAGCGCTTCATCACGTAGTCCTTGGCATCGGCCAGGGGCATGCCGTGTTTCTCCGCGTAACGTCGGGGCACATGCTCGACCCAGAAATAGGTATCGAAGTGCAGGTCCAGCAAGGTGCCGTCCATGTCCAGAAATACCGTATCTATTGCCTGCCAGTCGATCATCGCTCGTAACCCCATATTTGCTCTGCGCATTCTAGCAAAGGAACATGGCCTGTACCGCCTTTGCGGGGTATCATGCCAGGGTGAGCGCATACTTACATGAAGTTCGTACCCAGGCAGGCGTCACCCCATGATTTCTGGTACGCCGTAAATACATCCATGTAGGCTCGAAGGTCACATCCCTGCGACCTACGACCAGAAATCAGGGGGTGACGCCTGCTCATCAGTATGCGGACGCCTAGGTATCATGCCCTAACTGCCACCACTCAGGTCCAGCATGTCGCAGAAACCCGAGATATTACAAACCCAAACCCTGGCGCGCACCGCCCTGTTTCATATCGAGCAGGTCGGACTGCGCTTTGCCAATGGGGTGGAAACCCGTTTTGAGCGGCTGCGTGGCGCGCCGCAGGGTGCGGTGTTGATCGTCCCGCTACTGGACGACGACACGGTATTGCTGATACGCGAGTACTGTGTCGGCACCGAGCGCTATGAATTGGCCCTGCCCAAGGGGCGCATCGAGGCCGACGAAGCGCTGCTGGAAGCAGCCAATCGCGAACTAATGGAAGAGGTCAGCTATGCCTCCCGCAGGCTGCAGTTGCTGAACTCCCTCAGCCTGGCCCCGGGCTATTCCAGCCATTTCACCCATGTGGTCCTGGCCCGCGACCTCTACCCACAGCAACGCCCCGGGGATGAACCCGAACCCCTGGAAGTAGTAAGCTGGAAGCTGACTGAACTTAATGCCCTCATTGCCCGTGAGGATTGCAGCGAGGCCCGCAGCATTGCGGCCTTATTTCTAACCCGAGAGTACCTGGCCCATGGCTGATCGGCCCGACAAACGCGACTGCGATCCCTGCATCCTGCTGACCCCGGCACTGGAGATCGCCATCACCGCCGGCAAACGCATCCTGGAGATCTACGAAGGCGGCTTTGAGGTGCAGTCCAAGGCCGACGATACCCCGCTGACCGAGGCCGACATGGCCGCCCATCGCATCATCGAGGCAGGCCTGCGTGAACTTACCCCGGAACTGCCGGTGCTCACCGAAGAGTCCATCAACATTCCCTTTGTGCAACGCCAGGACTGGAATCGCTATTGGCTGGTCGACCCACTGGATGGCACCCGCGAGTTCATCGAGCGCAGTGGTGAGTTTTCCATCAACATCGCCCTGATCGACAATCACGAGGCGGTGATGGGGATCATCTATGCACCGGTACTTGGGGTGTATTACTACGCCTGTCGCGGCCAGGGGGCCTACAAGCGCGAGGCCACCAATGAACCCCGGCGACTCCAGACCCGACCCTGGGACGGGCAATGCCTGACGGTGGTGTGCAGCCGCGCCACCCAGCGAGGTGGGCACCTGGACGCGCTGCTGGAAAAATTTGCCTGCCACCACGAGATCCTCACCCTGGGCGGGGCGCTCAAATCCTGCCTGGTGGCCGAGGGCAAGGCCGATCTCTATCCCCGCCTGGGGCCGACCTCGGAATGGGACACCGCCGCCGCCCAGTGCATTCTGGAAGAGGCAGGCGGGGCGATAACGGACACGAATATGCAGCCATTGCGCTATAACACCCGCGATAAGCTGCTAAATCCGCACTTTTTGGCTTTTGGCGACAAGGGCCAGAACTGGTCCAGATATCTGTAGCAACGGGACCAACTAGTCGTCCATGCCAAAGCCATCACTCTCGCGGTCGTACACCGCCATGATGGCCTTCAATTCGTTCAACACCTGCAGGCGCTCAGGCTCGGACAGCTCCTGTACCTGCGGCACCACCGTGCCGCTTTCCAGCGCGGTAATGGTGGCACGCACCACCTCGCAACCGCAGTGGCACAGGGCATCGATACACTGGTTGGTGAGTTCGGAAGACAAGGCCTTAACCCCTACAGATCTGTGGCACCCCTGTGACCGGGGCTATTGAGCCAAAGAGCATATCCCAAAGCCTGAATAGATAAAATGGGCATCGAGATTTTCTCGGCGATCCTGGCGGCTTGACGATCTCAACGCCTTGCGGTGGTTATACCCCCTCAAGCCGATGCCCAGCTGTGTTAGCTGATAAGCGCGTGAACCACTAGGCCGCCTGGGCCTGCAGCATCCGCACCCGGTTATAGGCCGCCACCACCGCCCGCAGCGAGGCACTGACGGTGTCGTGGTCCCGCGCCGCGCCGGAGACCCGCCGCCCGTCCACATTGAGCTGGATATAGGCCACCGCTTCGGCGTCGGTGCCGCTGCCGATGGCGTGTTCGCTGTAGTCCACCACGGCGATGCGTTGCCCACCATGGGCTTCCAGCGCGGCGATGAAGGCGGCGATGGCCCCTTCCCCCTCGCCCTGCAGGCGGTGGCTGTTGCCGTCGATCTGCCATTGCACGGCGATCACGTCCACCCCGCCCTTGCGATCCAATTGATAGTCACCCATCGCCGCCGGGTTGTCGCTGACGCCGAAGTGCTCGCAAAACAATTGATAGATAGTGGCGCTGTCCACCTCGCTGCTGCGCCGTTCACTCTCGCGCTGGACGATCTGCGCCAGCTCCACCTGCATCCAGCGCGGCAGTTGCAGGCCGTGATCGCGCTCCATCACAAAGGCCACCCCGCCCTTGCCGGACTGGCTATTGACCCGGATCACCGCCTGGTAGTCGCGCCCGATGTCACGCGGGTCGATGGGCAGATAGGCCACCTGCCAATGCTCTTCCTCGCCCTGCCGGGCCAGGGACTTGCGGATCGCATCCTGATGGCTGCCGGAGAAGGCGGTGTAGACCAGCTCACCGATCCACGGGTGGCGCGGGTGTACCGGCAGGCCGGTGCAGGCGGTGTAGGTCTCGATGATCGCATCCGGATTGGCCAGATTCAGCTCGGGATCGATCCCCTGGCTGTAGAGGTTCATCGCCATGGTCACGATGTCCATATTGCCGGTGCGCTCGCCGTTGCCCATCAAGGTGCCCTCGACCCGATCCGCCCCGGCCAACAGGCCCAGCTCGGCCGCCGCCACGGCGGTGCCCCGATCATTGTGGGTATGCAGGGAGACAATCGCCGCCTCACGGTTCGGCAGATGGGTGCAGAAGTATTCCACCTGATCGGCAAACACATTCGGCGTGCTGCTCTCCACCGTGGCCGGCAGATTGAGGATGCAGGGCCGCTCGGCACTGGGCTGCCAGACCTCCATCACCGCCGCACAGACCTCCACCGCGTAATCCATCTCGGTGTTGGAGAAGCTCTCCGGCGAGTACTGGAACAGCCATTCGCTATCCGGATACTTGGCCGCCTCATCCCGTACCATCTGCGCCCCGGCCACCGCCATCGCCTTGATCCCAGCGCGGTCCATGCCAAACACCCGCTCGCGCTGCACCGTGGAGGTGGAGTTATAGACGTGCACAATCGCCCGACGCACCCCGCGCAGCGCCTCAAAGCTACGCTGGATCAAGGCCTCGCGGGCCTGCACCAGAACCTGGATGGTGACATCCTCGGGGATGCGATTCTCCTCGATCAACCAGCGCACGAAGTCATAATCGGGCTGGCTGGCAGAGGGAAAGCCCACCTCGATCTCCTTGAAACCGACCTCCACCAACAACTCCCACATGCGCCGCTTCTGCGCCACGCTCATCGGCTCCAGCAGGGCCTGATTACCGTCACGCAGATCCACACTGGCCCAGCGCGGGGCCTGGCTGAGGGTCTTCTCCGGCCACTGGCGGCGGGTCAACGCCAGCGGGGCCATCGGGCGGTATTTACGGTGATCAAAGCCTTGCATGACACGTCTCCTGATAATCGAGTAAAAAAACAGCTAACCGCAAAGGGCGCGAAGGGCGCGAAGGACTTTTGGTCTGCGCCTGCCCAGCGGGGTGCAGCCTTGTGAGCCTTACCCCATCACCCGGCTTGTGGCCCGACGATGGATATAGCTTAGTTTCTTTCTCGGGAAATATGCTTGCTTTTTTCGGTGTAAAATCGCTATTTATTAGCATAATATCGCTGTCATTCACTAATTATCGCAATATAATTACATCTCTTGACCAATCTAGCAGGCTGTTGTTGTCTACTCATGCGTCGCGATAGGGCGTTACAAAGCCCG
>JACUTZ010000015.1 GCA_014859545.1 Gammaproteobacteria bacterium | reverse complement strand
AAACGGTTAACGCCCTCTACAGTGTGAATACATCATGGATAGGGCGAGTAGTTACAAAAAAACGACATCAAGTTGTTCCTCTCGGCACACGCCCGGACGACTTGAATATACCCGCAGGAATTATTGCTCCCAGTGGGTAACGATGGGGTCCCGGTTCCGGGATGCACGATTATCAATTCATGCATCCTCTGCGCTCTCTGCGTTCTCTGCGGTAAACATCTTTATTCCTTACCACTGCAAGGACGATGCTGCGATGCGCTGCTCGTTGCGGCGGGTTTCGCTGACCCTGCCATCGGTCAGGCGGATCATCCGCTCGGCCATGTCGGCGATCACCGCGTTGTGGCTGACCACCACGGTGGTGGTACCCAGTTCCTCGTTGATGGTCTGCAAGACCTCCAGCACACGGGTGCCGGTGGCGGAATCCAGTGCGCCGGTGGGCTCGTCACACAGCAATACGGCCGGGCGCTTGGCGATGGCGCGGGCGATCGCGACGCGTTGCTGTTCGCCGCCGGATAGCTGGGAGGGAAAATGATCGAGGCGGTCCTGCAGGCCGACCAGGGCCAGCGCCTCGGCAGGGTCCATGGGGTTTTCGGCGATCTCGGTGACGATGGCGACATTCTCGCGCGCGGTCAGACTGGGGATGAGATTGTAGAACTGGAACACAAAGCCCACGTGCTGGCGACGGTAACGGGTCAGCAGGGCCTCGTCGGCATGGCTGAGGTCCATCTCGCGGTAGAACACTTCGCCAGCGCTGGCCACATCCAGGCCACCGAGGATATTGAGCAGGGTGGATTTGCCGCTGCCGGAGGCTCCGAGCAACACGGTAAATTCACCCGCGTAGAGATCCAGATCCACCCCGCGCAGCGCATGGATCGCCACCTCGCCCATCTGAAACACGCGGGTCAGATTGCGGGTATGAAAGACCCGTTGCCTGTCACTCAAAACAGCGCCACCTCGTCATCGCTCAGGGCACGGTATTCGCCAGCTGCCAGTGCCGGGTCCAGTTGCAGCGCACCGATCTGCTGCCGGTGCAGGGCAATCACCCTGTTGCCGACGGCGGCGAACATGCGCTTGACCTGATGGTAGCGGCCCTCGTGCAGGCTCAGCAAGACCTCGGTCGGCGACAGGACCTGCAGCTGTGCCGGTCGTGTTGGTTTATCTTCATTGCGCAGCAGGATTCCCTCGGCAAAACGTGTCGCAACATCCTCGTCCAGCGGCTCGGCCAGGCTCACCCGATAGACCTTGGCACAATCGCGTTTCGGCGAGCTGATCCGATGGGTCCAGTCGCCATCGTCGCTGATCAACACCAGGCCGGTGGTATCCGCATCCAGGCGACCGGCCACATGCAGCCCGCGTGGCAATTCATCCGGCATCAGGTCCAGCACGGTACGATGCTGGGCATCCTCGGTGGCGCAGACCACGCCCTGCGGCTTGTGGAGCATGAAATAACGCTTGCCCGTGAGGCCAACCGGTGTATCACGAAACACGACCTGGGCATCGGCCGCAATGGCCGTGGCCGGATTGCGCACCGGCTCGCCATCCACCTGCACCTGCCCACCCCGGATCACCCCCTGGGCACGGGAACGGCTCAGACCGGTGGCATGGCAAAGAAACTTGTCCAATCGCATAATTTATCTCACCGCAAAGACGCAAAGGACGCAAAGATTTCAATCTCACAGTCGCTTACGTTTTGTCGAAATTTAGAACTTAATAATTCTTCTCGGAAAAAACCACGCCATGCAATAATCAACCATATAGTTCATTTCTTTGCGTACTTCGCATCTTTGCGGTGAAATATTTTTTCGAAGTTATTCACAATCAAACCAAATTACGCAGCATCAGCTCATGCGGATGCGGGGTGAGATACACCTGGCGTTCGATGTACTCGTGCGGGTGGCGACGAAAGTGATGCTTGAGCAGGGTGATCGGCACGATCAGTGGCACGATCCCCTGGCGGTATTGCTCGATAATTTCCAGCATCTCGGCCTTGTCCTCGGCATCCAGCGCCTTGCTCAGATAACCCATCAGGTGTTGCAACACATTCACCTGTTGCTGACGCTTGGCCGGCTTGGCCAGGGCACCCATCAGTTCCTGCTCATAACTTGTGATCAGGCTCGCCATCTCTGCCTTGCCCGCATTAGACAGCAGCTTGCCCATGCGTTTATAGGCCGCCTGGTTGTGGGCCATGATCAGGTATTTGTGATCGGAGTGAAAGGCGATCAGCTTGGCGGGGCTGATACCCTGCTTGTTCAACTCACGCCAGCGATGATAGACAAACACCCGGGTAATGAAATTCTCGCGCAGACCCGGATCCCCTAGCCGCCCCTCTTCCTCGATGGGCATCAGCGGATGGCGCTTGAGCATCTGCGCGGCAAACATGCCGCTGGCCTTGTCGATACTGCGCCCATCAGGAGCATAGACCTTGACCCGCTCCATGCCACAACTGGGTGAGCCCTTCTTCAGAATCATCCCGCACATCTCGCCCAGCTCGATGGTCATACGCTCGGCATAGGCCTGCATCGGTTCGGTAAAATCCTGAGAGGGGTCCTTCACCCCGACCAGGCGCAGCCCCTGCTCCTTTTGCACCAGGCGGATCGGCGGGCGCGGGATCCCAAGACCGATCCCCACCTCGGGACAAACCGGAAAGAATTCAAAATATTCGCTGAGGGTGCCATTGATATAAGAATCATTCTTGTGGCCACCGTCAAAACGCACCTCTTGGCCCAACAGACAGGCACTGATCGCAATCGGTATTTTTTGATTCACCGTCATAAGGTATCCCCAGAAAAGATCTCACCGCAAAGACGCAAAGGCCGCAAAGGAAGACAAGATAACACTCATCTGGCCCAGGGGTCGTTTCGACGGCCTGCAGTGCTGATAAAGATGCCAAGGCAGAAGCCCCACTCATGGAGAATGTCACAAACAGACTGCCGATCAATCTCTTTGCGCTCTTTGCGCCCTTTGCGGTTCACTGTCTTTTATCCACAATCTTTTGCAACACCCGCGACACGGCGGCAAAGCCGAAGCCAGCGGTAACGAAGCTGGCCGAGCCATAGCCGCTGGCGCAATCCAGTTTGACCCCACTGGCGGCGGGTTTGCCGCGACAGACCCCGCCATCGCTGGCGGGAAAGCGGGGCTGTTCGTCGGAATACACACAGTCGATGCCAAAGCGCCGCTGCGGGTTGCGGCTAAAACCGTAGTCCCTGCGCAGGGTCTGGCGCAGCTTGGCCGCCAGCGGATCGTGTTCGGTGCGGCTGAGGTCGCTGATGCGGATGCGGGTGGGGTCGATCATCCCACCTGCGCCGCCGGTGGTGATCACCGGGATCTTGTTGCGCTTGCAGTAATAGAGCAGCGCCGCCTTGGGACGCACCTGGTCGATGGCGTCGATCACATAGTCATAGCCCTGGCCGAGCAATGCCACCTGGTTTCCCTCGTCGATGCGGGTATCGAACACCTGCAGCACACAGTCCGGATTGATCCCCCTGACACGCTCGGCCATCACCGCGGTCTTTTGCTGGCCGAGAGTGTTGCTCAGGGTGTGCAATTGACGATTGGTATTGCTGGGCGCGATGTCGTCATGGTCAATCAGGCTGATCGCCCCGACGCCACTGCGGGCGAGTGCCTCCACCGCCCAGGAACCGACCCCACCGATACCGATCACGCAGACATGGCAGGCACGGATGACCGTCGCCCCCGTATCGCCGTAGAGACGGCGGATGCCATCAAATCGCTCTTGATAGTCCAGTTCACTCATGTCCGGCAGTGTAGCAAAGATCCACTATGCACAGGCATTATTCGAACAGGTGTCGGGGGGCTATTTCCACTTCCCCCTGCCTGCCAAGCTAGCATCAGGACGATTGCCTCGCTCTGTAATACATTTGAATCCTGGCCTCATGGTTTCCAGGTATCGATACGCAGTACCCGCCGTGCATTGGCGGTGGTCTGCAAGGCCAGCTCTGCCTCGTCCATGCCACGCAGTTCAGCCAGGACTGCAAGCACCTCCGGCAGATACTCGGGGCTGTTGCGCTGGCCATGATGGGCTACCGGCGTCATGTCCGGGGCATCGGTTTCCAATACCAGATGCGCCAGAGGCAAGCTCCGGGCCAGGGCGTGCAGACGGGTGGATCTCGGGTAGCTGAGCATGCCACCAAAACCGAAACAGAATCCCAGCGTCATGTATTGCTCGGCCTGCTGCAGGCTGCCATTGAAGGCATGGGCGATGCCGCCGACCAGGCGAAATTTTTTCAGGCTTTGCAGCACCTGGTCATGGGCCTTGCGCACGTGCAGCAACACCGGCAACTGATATTTTTCGGCCACGGCCAACTGTGCCTCGAACAACTCGCGCTGTTGCTGTGGGTCCAGGCCGGGCACAAAAAAATCCAGCCCGACCTCACCGATAGCCAGGGGGTGCTCGCGCGCCACCCAAGCATCCAGCGCCGCCACATCGGCGGCGCTGTGTTCGGCAAGATAGACTGGATGCAGACCCAGTGCCGGATAGAGACCGTGCTCAGCCCGGCACAGGGCCAGTAACTCACCCCAGCCTGCCGCACTGACCGCTGGGATCAGCTGCCAACACACTCCGGCGGCGCGCGTCCGTCTCAATACCTCGGCGCGGTCGGTGGCAAACTCGGGTACATCAAGATGGCAATGGGTATCGAATAATTCCATCTGCCCATTCTATCCCGATGCCCGAGACAGAACTAATCCTCTTTCAATTCCGCATGCCAGACATGATCCATGGCCAAACTCGAAGCTGTGGATGCGCAAGCCTTCCGGAAAGGCCTTTTGCAAGCGACGCTCGAACTCCGCATAAACCTCGGCCTTGTGTTGCTGCACGTCCCAGTCGCGGCTATCCACGTCCACCCCGCTCAGGGTAATCTCCATCTTGAACTCCAATTCTGGGGAAATCTGTACGCGAATCTTGCTGATCTTCTTCTCCTGCTATCCATTTCGTGTCTGATTATCTGCGAAAACACCGCGCTTCAGAGCAGCGGCACCATCAGCAGTGCGATGATGTTAATCACCTTGACCAGCGCGGCACCGTAGAGGCGCATCGGCGCGCCATCCTCCAGACCCATGCTGGCCTGCAGGGCGGTTTCAGGTACCAGCATTTGGGTGATCGGCAAGATAGCCACCGCCGAGAGTACCCCGGAGACCGCCATACCGGTATACAGCGCCTTCATGATATCCACGCCGCGATTGGCCTTGACGAACAGGCTGCCGATGATCGAGGCGATGATCGCCGCCCAGCATCAGCGGACGATCGAGAATGCAGGTTCGATCCTGCGTGGTAATCATGCACCATTGAACACCTTTGCGCCTTTGCGCCTTTGCGGTAGAGGTGTTTTTCATCGGAAACGGTTAACTCCCTCTACAGTGTGAATACATCATGGACAGGGCGAGTAGTTACAATGTTTTTTACCATTAAGAACATAGCAAACCTGTCGTTCAAGGCGCATTTACACACGCTGCGACGACTTGATAGAAGTTTTTTACGCGGGTAGGGACTACATCAGGATCGCCATGATCGACTGGCAGCTCATCCACAGGCCGACATCCAGTGGCCTGGACGAATGGCGTCAATCCTGCTCGGGCTTTTTCTCGGGAAAGCGCAAGACCTTGTGCTGGTCACCGCTAGTATCCAGCTGCTGCAGCAACTGCTCATCCATGGCTTCCAGGGTGCGTTGCAGGATCAGATCCGCATGGGCGTGGAACAGGCGCAGCCGACAGGGCACCGGCTGATGCAGTCCCGCACGTCCGCTGCGATCAAAATCCGCCCAGGCCGCGACCGGCATGTCATTGAAAGCCTGATCGACGATGATCCAGGCGTCGGCCTGGAGGATCAGGTCGAGCGTCTTGAGCCCGGGGATGTGCAGGCGCAATTCCTTGCCCAGCCGATTGAAGGCCAGTTGCACGTGGTTGTAGAAGGCCGCATCCACACTGCTCTGACGATATGCATAGACCGGCAATTCATCGTGTCGGGTAAACATGCCACCCCCTGTTGCAACCGGGCCTAGGCCATCGTATCAGCCTTACGGCTAACGCGTCAGACTGGCAAACAGCACCGGGAGCTGCTCCGGCAGACGGTCCACATGATCGATGATCGTGTAGTTGTTGGCGCCGAAGATGCGTTTGACGTAGTTGTCGGCATTCGCATCCAGGGTCAGGCAGTAGGTATGCACACCCTTGGTATACATCTCCTCGACCGCCTTCTTGGTATCGTGGCGCAGATGCTGCGGATCGCGTTCATCGATATCCGCCGGCTCACCGTCGGTCACCAGCAACAGTAGCTTGCGACGCTCCGGTTGCTTGAGTAGATGGTGGGCGGCATGGCGCATCGCCGCCCCCATCCGGGTGGACAGACCGCCCTTCATCCCGGCCAGACGCCCCTTGACCTCGTCATCCAGTTTCTGGTTGAAGTCCTTGAAGCGGAAGTATTGCACGTCATGTCGGCCATCAGAGGAGAAACCATGGATCGCAAAGGGGTCGCCGATGCCGTTGATCGCGGTGGCCACCAGGGTGGCCGCCTCGCGGGTCAGTTCCAGCACGGTCTTGTCCGAACCATCGATGGTTTCGTTGGTGGATTCGGACAGATCCAGTAACACCGTCACCGCCAGGTCACGATTCTTGATCACGTTGCGCATGGTGATGCGCGGATTGGGCTGTTCGCCCATGCGGATCGAGATCATCGCGTCCACCGCGGCATTGATGTCGATCTCGTCGCCATCCTCCATATTACGAATACGCTGCACCCCTTCCGGGCTGAGCAGATCGATGATCTGCTTGATGCGATGCGCGATCGGCTTGTGCCGGGTAAGGATGTCATCGATATCCTTGGGGTCACCCTTGGGCTGGCGACGCTCATACACCGTGGTCCAGTCGGGTCGGAACAACTGGATCTGGTAATCCCATTCCTGATAGTGGTAGGGTGCCGATACCGGTTCCTTGCCCCACATATCGTTAAAGCTCCTGGTGTTCTCCAGATCATCCTCATAGGGAAACATTTCGGTGGAACAGGTCCAGATCTCCTGGGCATCGTCACCGGCCAGTTCGCAATCAAGCTCGTTGACCATCTCCATCACACTGACAGTCTTGCGCTGCTGGCGCTGATTGGCTGCCACGTACTCATTGAAGGTATTAAAGCTGAACTCCTCAAACTCCCAGACAAAGCGATTGTCATCGCGATAGGGAACACGAATCCGCTCCAGGATGCGCAGGCTGGGCACCTCTTTCCGGGTCGTCAGCAGATTGAACAACTCCAGACCCATGTGCCAAGAGAACTGATTGTTATCCTGCTCGGCCTCGATGCGGGCATGGAATTGTTCACACAGGGTATCGATCTGCGCATCGCCGGTACGACTATCCGGATCGAGCAACATCAATGCGGTGCGTTCCAGCAGGGGCATACTGGGGTGCTCTACCGCCTCCTGTGGCGGCATCTCCAGCAGGTTGCGCCAAAGTTTTTTCAGGCCGGGAAAATCCTGTACCGCCTTGTATTCGACACGGGCATCTTCCATGAAGGCGATGAAAAACATCTGTGCCGGGCTGAGCTGCTCGGCCGAGATCGGCGCGCTGGTATAACAGATATGCGCGGCCATGTGTGCCGCCGTGGCACGATAGAGTTCCAGACCGGAGACCTCGCCGATGGCGTCGACCGCATCGGGCATATGCAGGATATGCGCCTCCAGGTAGGGGCGAAAATCGGTGTAATCGGCACCGGTGGGACGCAGGAAGAAATCACGCCCCCACAGCGCGCGCAGATAGAAATTCAGCTTGCGCTGGGTATCGATGAACAGCGTGCCGCGACGCTCTTTTTGCAGCATCGCCAGACTGTCCTTGGACTCCAGATTAAAGTAGGCAGTCAGGTTGTCGAAATCGCGCCGGTAGGCCTGGGCGCCAAAATTCGCCCAGCGACGCAGGCCGCTCAGGGTCAACTTGGTCAGCAGATCATCGATGTGATTGAGCATCGGCCGCAGGCCACGGGCGGCGGTGGAGGAAAGCTGGTGGATCAGGGTCAGATAACCACGCAACAGCTCCGCATCGCCAAGGCGGCGGGCCGCAGTGGGCAGACTGTTGAACATTAGCGTGATGACCTCGCCCGAGGTCATCGAGGAGAGACGCATCGCCGCGGTCAGGCAATCGTTGATGACGTCCTCACCACATTCCTTGGTCACCAGTGGCATCTCCTGCAGAAAGGAGATCACCAGGTCCTTGCCGCGTCCCAGATTGCAAAGGGCCTTGGCCCCTTCAAGGTATTCACGAAGCCCTGCAGGCGACATACTCCGGGAGGCCTCGATGAAGGTAGCCTCCAGCACATCACGCACCTCAGGGGCAATATCCTGCAACTGCTCTGCGTAATCTTCGAGTTTTATGCTCATACTGGATCACTCCAAAAACACTTTCACCGCAGAGGACGCGGAGGACGCGGAGGGTCTCTGCGCACCAGAAAATTCCCGGACACACCAACTGATGCGGGCTATCAAGCCTTCACACAAGGACACGCTCACGCTTTACGACTCGGCGATCTCAGCGACCTCTGCGCTGTAACACGCCTTTTTACGATACAAAGAAGGTCTGCACCGCCGCATTGAGGGTTTCGCGCATATCCGGGTCGTCGGTCAGCGGGGTCACCATGGTCATCTGGCAGGCCGCGGTGGGTTCGACACCCTTACTGATCAGCTGCCCTGCATAAACCAGCAGACGGGTGGAGATCCCCTCGTCCAGGCCATGGCCCTTGAGGTTGCGGGCGCGATGGGCAATCTGTACCAGCTTGCCGGCGGTCTTTTCATCCACACCGGATTCCTTGGCAACGATGGCCGTTTCGATCTTCTCTTCTGGATAATCGAAGTCCATGCCACCGAAACGCTGCTTGGTGGACTGCTTGAGGTCCTTCATTAGGCTCTGGTAACCCGGGTTGTAGGAGATCACCAGCTGGAAGTCCGGATGGGCCTCGATCAGCTCGCCCTTCTTGTCCAGCGGCAGGGAGCGGCGGTGGTCGGTAAGCGGATGGATTACCACGGTGGTGTCCTGGCGGGCCTCGACCACTTCATCCAAGTAGCAGATCGCACCGATGCGCGCGGCGGTGGTCAGGGGGCCGTCCTGCCACTTGGTGCCATCCTTGTCCAGCAGGAAGCGACCGACCAGATCAGAGGCAGTCATATCCTCATTACAGGCCACGGTGATCAGAGGCTTGCCGAGCTTGTAGGCCATATATTCGACAAAACGAGACTTGCCACAGCCGGTCGGGCCCTTGAGCATCACCGGCATGCGTACATTGTAGGCCGCCTCGTAGAGTGCAATCTCATTGCCTACCGGCTCATAGTAGGGCTCGTTATTGATGATGTATTGCTTTGGATCTACTGTGCTTTCATTCTTGGACATGACACACCCTCGTTTTATCGCTGATGGTATTAGCCCGAACCTTGCGTCCATCACACGCGATCAGCGCGCGAATTTATGCAAGCTCCGTGCTAGTTCACTTCATCATCCGTTTCGGCCTCACCAGACCAACCGGACGCTCTTGCCTTTTCCAACCATTCACCATGGATGCGTTGGTGGCGTTCAAATAATTCCTGAGGCAAATGACTGACCATGCAGCCATATTTATCCCACTCGGCATTCACCTTCTGTAACAAAGCGTCAATCCCGGCTAGGTTCCAACCCTCACAGTCCTCTGTTTCCGGCAACACGCCGAACACCCAGGCATCACGAATCAGCTTGCCAATGGTGGTCATCCCGCCATTCACATCATTATGGATACCGACATATTTATCTGGCTTGCTCATGGTATTCCCGGGACTTGGTTGACTTGGCGAATTACATAAAAAGGCCCCTGACCGTGGTGTACTCGGGCAGGGGCTCGATACTGCGATGCTACCCTGCTGAATTAAACAGTCTTACCGCGGTAGATAACCATGGCTGCGCCAGCGGACTGGGCAAAGTTGTCAAAGCCGAGCAGACGAACGTGGTTCGCCGGATGGGTCTTGTGACAGGCTTCGATTTCAGCCAGGATGGCGTCAACATTGGTTTCACCGAACATCGGCAGCTTCCACATGTACCAGTAGTTGCCAAAGGCGTTTTCTGGCTCGGTGTGCTCGATGCCGGGATTCCAGCCCTTGCTGACGATGTATTCGATCTGCTTGCGGATCTGTTCAGGGGTCAGGGCAGGCAGGTATGAAAAGGTTTCAAACTTGCGGCTGCTCGGATCGCTCAGGCTTGACTTGTAATCTTGCATAGTGCTCATTTCAATTCTCCAAAATGGTTTTCAAATTCGAAGGTCTCGTTGCATCTGGCGAGCCCGGGAGTGGCCGGAAGATCCTGCCGCCCCGGTACTCAGGCAGCACGCTTACTTGTGCTTAACGTCCAGCTTGTCAACGGTGTCAAATTCGAACTTGATTTCCTTCCAGGTTTCCATGGCGATCTTGAGTTCCGGGCTGTGGGCCGCAGCGGTGGTAAGGATGTCCTTACCTTCCTTCTCAAGTTCACGACCCTGGTTACGGGCTTCCACACAGGCCTCAACCGCAACACGGTTGGCAGCGGCGCCGGCAGCATTACCCCAGGGATGACCCAGGGTACCGCCACCGAACTGCAGTACGGAATCGTCACCGAAGATGCTGACCAGTGCAGGCATGTGCCATACGTGGATACCACCGGAAGCAACCGGGATAACGCCAGGCATGGAGCCCCAATCCTGGTCAAAGAAGATACCGCGTGAACGGTCTTCCTTGACGTAGCTATCGCGCATGATGTCGATCCAGCCCAAGGTCGCTTCGCGGTCGCCTTCCAGCTTGCCGACAACGGTACCGGAGTGCAGGTGGTCACCACCGGACAGACGCAGAATCTTGGTCAGCACACGGAAGTGGATACCGTGATGGGGGTTGCGGTCGAGTACCGCGTGCATGGCACGATGGATGTGCAGCAGCATGCCGTTATCCTGACACCACTGGGCCAACTGGGTGTTGGCAGACAGACCACCGGTCAGGTAGTCGTGCATGATGATCGGCGCACCGATTTCCTTGGCGTACTCGGCGCGGCGCATCATTTCGTCAGAGGTCGGCGCGGTAACGTTCAGGTAGTGACCCTTGCGCTCGCCGGTTTCGGCTTCGGCCTTCAGAATGGCTTCCATTACGAAGTCGAAGCGGTGACGCCAGCGCATGAAGGGCTGGGAGTTGACGTTTTCGTCATCCTTGGTGAAGTCCAGACCACCACGCAGGCCTTCGTAGCAGGCGCGGCCATAGTTCTTGGCAGACAGACCCAGCTTCGGCTTGATGGTGCAGCCCAGCATTGGGCGGCCATATTTGTTCAGGATGTCACGCTCAACCTGGATCCCCTGCGGCGGACCATTACAGGTCATCACGTAGGCAACCGGGAAGCGGATGTCTTCCAGGCGAAGGGCGCGCAGGGCCTTGAAACCGAATACGTTACCCACCAGGGAGGTCAGTACGTTAACTACCGAGCCTTCTTCGAACAGGTCGATCGGGTATGCAACGAAGGCGTAGAAACAGGTATCATCACCCGGTACGTCTTCGATGGCGTAGGCACGGCCCTTGTAGTAGTCCAGGTCGGTCAGCAGGTCGGTCCATACGGTGGTCCAGGTACCGGTGGAAGATTCAGCGGCTACCGCAGCGGCCACTTCTTCACGGGGTACACCCGGCTGAGGGGTTACTTTGAAGCATGCCAGGATATCAGTATCCTTGGGGGTATATTCCGGCATCCAATATGTTTCGCGGTATTCTTTTACACCCGCGCTATAGCTCTTCACTGCCATGGGATGGTCTCCTCGTGGTTTACAAATCAGTGTCAGCAGGCTTATCGGCGACTGACGTATCTTGCCTTGACGGGACTAACTATAGACGACATGTTGGATAAATTAAAATTAATTGTTAATATACTTGGCATATACTTTTGTTAATAACTAAGCGAGCCCCTCATCCGTGATCAAGGCGACACTCCAGCAACTGCGCCTGTTTGAGGCCGTAGCCCGCCATGGCAGCTTTACCCGTGCCGCAGAGGCCATCCACCTGACCCAGCCGGCGGTCTCGATCCAGGTCAAGCGCCTGGAAGGCACCCTTGGCACCCAGTTATTCGAGCAGATGGGCAAACGCATCTATCTGACCGCCGCCGGCAAGGAACTCTATGCCGCCTGCGAGGATGTGTTCGCACGCCTGGAGAAGTTTGAAGGCAAACTCGACGAGCTGCGTGGCGAGGTGGCCGGTCCACTCAACCTGGCTGCGGTGACCACCGCCAAGTATTTCCTTCCTCATTATATGGGGGCATTCCTGCGCCTCTATCCCAAGGTTGTCCCTCAGCTTCGCGCCAGCAACCGGATCCGCATCTTCGAGCGTATGGAGGAGAACGAGGACGATCTCTATATCGTCGCCACCCTGCCGGATCGCCAGGACATCGAGGTCACCAGCTTCCTGCGTGATGAGCTGGTGGCCTTTGCCAGCCCTAAGCACCCGATGGCCAAGCAAAAGAATATCCCCCTGTCGCGGATCTGCGAGGAACGCATCATCTCTCGTGAAAAGGGCTCGGGGATCCGCATGACCGTGGAACGCCTGATGACCGAAAATGGGGTCAAGATCGAACCCTACATGGAACTGGGTAGTGGCGAGGCGATCAAGCAGGCGGTGATGTCCGGGATGGGGATCGCCTTTTTGTCCAATTTCAGCCTGCGCATGGAAATGGAAAACAAGCGTGTGGTGATCCTGGATGTGGAACACATGCCCATCCCGCGCACCTGGTACGTGGTGCACCGCAAGGGCAAGCACCTCACCTCGGCCGCACTCAAATTCATCGAATTCCTGCAGAAGGCCGATCTGGCCAGCCTGGGTAATGAACTCTAGCAGGCTGTTGTTGTCGCTCAGGCGAGTGCGAGAGAAGGCATTGCGGGCGACCGTATTGCAGGGAGCAAAACGGAACAGCCGAAGGCTGGCCCGCAAGGGCGAAGGGCAGGATGCCCGGAGTAGAATGCGCCGTTTACACGTAGTAAATGCGCATTTTGAGCCCGATTTTACCAAATCGCCGGGAGCGATTTGGAACAGCTCGTAGAGCTGACCCCTTGGGGCAAAGCCCATGGACGGGCTTTGTAACGCCCTATCGCGACGCATGAGTAGACAACAACAGCCTGCTAAGGGACAGTGGATTCAGGCCAGCATACCTGTATAGCTATTCACCATCGATACAAGAAAAAACCCAGACAGCCGAGCGCTTTTGACTCTTTCGGCCCGCTCAGGCTTGGGGCTATACTCGCCTTTTTTCCAGGACAGTAAGCTTCATGACAACCTCGGTGCTCATCTGCGACGACTCCAGCTTTGCGCGCAAACAGATCGCCCGCGTCCTTCCCGCCAACTGGGAGGTCTCGCTCAGTTTCGCCAGTAATGGCCGCGAGGGCATCGAGGCGATCCGTGCCGGTAAGGGCGATGTGCTGTTTCTTGACCTGACCATGCCGGACATGGATGGTTTTCAGGTGCTCGAATACATTCGCTCCCACGACTTGCCAACCCTGCCGATTGTCGTTTCCGGCGACATCCAGCCCGAAAGCCAGCAGCGTGTCAGCGAGCTGGGCGCCATTGCCTTCATCAAAAAACCCGTCGATGCGGACAAGCTATCTGCTGTGCTGCACCAGTTTGGGCTGGTGGAGCATGCCCAGGCCCCGGCTCGTCAGCAGGACGAGAGCCTGGATTTTTTCGACTGGAATCAGGAGATCGCCAATGTGGCGATGGGCCGTGCCGCCAGCCTGTTGGCCGGGGTGATCCACGAAGGGGTGACCCTCTCCGTTCCCCGGGTACACCTGCTGGAAGCGGCCGAACTGCACATGATGCTGACGACCACTGGCCAACGCGGTGTGTCGATGGTCGCCCAGGGCTTCATTGGTGCAGGGATAACCGGCGAAACCCTGCTGTTTTTTGACGATAGTAGCGTTCCGGCGCTGGTCAAACTGATGTATTACGGTGAATTGGCCGAGGCACACATGGACCAGGACATCCTGATGGATGTGGGCAATGTGCTGGTGGGGGCCTTCCTCAAGGGCCTGGCCGAGCAGCTGGCAATCAAGTTCAGCCAGGGGCATCCGCAGATCTACCTGCATGCCCGCCAGGATGCCCTGCTGCATCGCCCCCTGGCCGACAAAATCCTGGCCATCGAGCTCAGTTACCAGATCGGGCATGCCAAGGTACACTGTGACCAGTTACTGCTGTTTACTGAACATTCCATCGCAGCACTGCGCCAACGCATGGAGATAATGCAGCCATGATCCCCAGCCAGGAAAAACATATCGCCGAACTGCACTGGCTACTGGGGATCCTGCAGGATGTGGACGTGGGTCTGGTGGTACTGGATCGGAACATGCGCATCCAGCTGTGGAATGCTTTCATGGAGAACCACAGCGGACTCGCCCCGCATAAGGTCCAAAATCAAAACCTGTTCAGCCTGTTTCCCGAGCTGCCACAGCAGTGGCTGGTGCAAAAGATCGAGTCGGTATTCCTGCTCAATAACCGCGCCTTTTGTACCTGGCAGCAACGTCCCTACCTGTTTCGCTTTGACAGCTATCATCCGATCACTGGCCAGGCCGAGTTCATGTATCAGAACCTGACCATCATCCCGCTGGCCTCGGTCAGCGGTGAGGTCGATCAGGTCTGCCTGATCCTCTACGACGTGACCGATAGTGCCGTTGATCACCAAGCCCTGCAAACAGCCAATAAACAATTGGAAATATTCGGACGCACCGATGGTCTCACCGGCCTCTACAACCGCAGTGCCTGGGAAGAACTACTCGCCGCCGAGTTCAAGCGCATGGAACGTAACGGGCATGGCTCGGTACTGGCGATGTTCGACATCGATCACTTCAAGAATATCAATGACAGCTACGGCCACCAGGCCGGTGACGAGGTCATCCGCCATGTGGCCGAGAGCATGCGCCAGGTCAAGCGCGAGGCCGACATTGCCGGACGTTATGGTGGTGAGGAGTTTTGCCTGATCCTGGTGGACACCGGGATGGAAGGGGCGGAGCATTTTGCCGAACGCCTGCGCCATGCCATCGAGAGCAGTACGGTGCTATGCGATGGCCATGCGATCTGCTTCACCATCAGCATCGGTCTGGCCGGGACCGGTAATTTCGTCGGCGGTTACGAGCGCTGGCTCAAACATGCCGATCAAGCCCTCTATCATGCCAAGGAAAACGGGCGCAACCGAGTCAGCGTCTTCCCGACATCTTCATAAACCGTTCTGCGATGCTCATGCCCCAGCCAGGCGATAGCCGCCGAGCTGACGGGCAAAGGCCTGCAGGTAACGGTTACCACTGGCCTCGGCCTCGGCGCACCATGCCTGCAGGGCACGCAGCGCCTCTTCCTGACCAGCACCGGCCTGCTGCCAGATCTGCAGCAGGCGTTCACGAAATTCCATTGCCAGATGCAAGGCCTGACTTTCCTTCAAAACCCCACCCAGTTGCTGGCGTGAGGATTCATCCAGCTGCGCCTGATCGCGTAACAACGCCAGCTTGACCTGTTTGAGCAGGCGGCTTAGCACCGGGTTATCTGCCAGGCGACGACGCTCCTCGCGATAGACCCGACTGATCACATCACGCCCATAGCGGCCCAGCACCTGCATGCGGCTCTGGATAATCGCGTGCATCGCCTCCGGCTCCAGTCCCTGTGCCCTGGCCTTGAGGCGCGCCGGGCTCGGCGAGACCCGCTTGACCCTTGCCAGCCCCAGGCGCTCAAGGATGCGGATGTAGAACCAGCCGATATCAAACTCCCAGGGCTGAAAGGACAGCTTGGCCGAACCCGGCCAGGCATGGTGATTATTGTGCAACTCCTCGCCGCCGATCAGGATCCCCCAGGGTACAAGATTGGTCGAGGCATCCGGGGATTCGGCATTGCGATAGCCCACGTAGTGCCCCAGGCCATTGATCACCCCGGCGGCAAACAGCGGGATCCAGATCATCTGCACCGCCCAGACGGTGAGGCCGATCGGGCCGAACACCAGTAGATTGATGATCATCATCAGACTGATCCCCAGATAGGGATAAGGGCTATAGATCTTCCGCTCCAGCCAGTCGTTCGGGGTACCCTTGCCAAATTTTTCCAGTGTCTCGGCATTCAGCGCCTCGTCGCGATACAACTCGGCACCACGCCAGAACACGGTCTTGATCCCCTTCACCTGGGGGCTGTGCGGGTCCTGTTCGGTCTCGCAATGACTGTGATGCTTGCGATGGATGGACACCCATTCACGGGTGACCATCCCGGTGCTCAGCCACAGCCAGAAGCGGAAAAAATGGCTCACAACGGGATGCAGCTCCAGCGCCCGATGGGCCTGGTGCCGATGCAGGAAGATGGTGACCGAGGCGATGGTGATATGGGTCAGCAGGAGGGCGTAAAGCACCACCTCCCACCAGGAAAAACTAAACAAACCATGAAGTTGCAAGGGGAATACCTCTAGATGTTGCAGCGCCCTTGGCAGGGCATACTGCTATTCAAGCCGCAAAGCGGCAGGCTGTCAATGGGCCCCATCCCTGGGTGGCCTGGGTTGTGAATACCCCTAAGACCACTGGGGCGCCAAATGGTTGCGGCAGATAAGACAAGAGAAATTCACCGCAGAGACGCAGAGGACGCAGAGGCGCGAAGATAAAGATATACATGGCTTGTTTGGACCAGACGATGGCCCGGCAAACCCTCAGGCCCCATGGCCATATACACCATGCTGCGCGCAGCCCACTTCCCTGTCTATCAGCCGGTTTGCGGTCAGCGGCACCAACGAATTTGATTTCTCTGCGTCCTCTGCGTCTCTGCGGTGAATTGCCTTTATTTCGTCAATACACCCCATGACTGACAACACCACCCCTACACATACTGCCCGGCACACCAGCCCGAGGCCCAGGCCCACTGGAAATTGTAGCCCCCCAGCCAGCCGGTCACATCCAGCACCTCGCCGATGAAATACAGACCGGGCACCGTCGTGGCCTGCATGGTCTTGGAGGAGATCGCATCACAATCCACCCCGCCACGGGTCACCTCGGCGGTACGATAGCCCTCGGTGCCATTGGGGATGATCTGCCAGTGTTGCAGTTGCCCCGCCAGCGCTACGAGCTGTGCCTTGCCAAGCTGGGCCAGCGGAGTTTCCAGCAGGGCAGGTGTCAGTAGCGCGGCCAGCAAGCGGGTCGGCAGTTGCTGGCTCAGCCAGGTCTTGAGCTGTTGCTTGGGATGGCTGCGACGGGCCTCGGCCAGCGCCTCGGTCAGCGCCAGTTGTGGTAGCCAATCGACCGTCAAGACCTGCCCCGGCTGCCAGTAATTGGAGGCCTGCAGGATCGCCGGGCCGCTCAATCCCCGGTGGGTGAACAGCACATTTTCAACAAAGGTCTGCCCGCCGGTTTCGACCTGCGCCCGCACCGCGATCCCGGCCAGCGGGGCCAGGCGCTGCTTGTCCTGGGGCTGCAGGGTCAGTGGTACCAGCCCGGCCGAGGGTGGCCAGACCTTGATCCCAAACTGCTCGGCGATGCGATAGCCGAAGGGACTGGAACCCATGCTGGGGATGGACAGACCGCCGCTGGCCACCACCAGCGCCTCGCAGCCCAGCGTGTCCTGGTCGGTGTGCAGCACAAAGCCACCCTCACTGCGTGAAACGGTTTCAATCCGGGTCTTGTACTGAAAGGCCACCTTGCCGGTACCGCATTCGCTGAGCAGCATCTCGAGGATGTCCCTGGCGCTGTCATTGCAAAACAACTGGCCATGCTCGCGCTCATGCCAGGGGATGCGATAGCGCTCCACCAGGGCGAGGAAATCCCACTGACTGAAACGGCTCAGCGCCGATTTGACGAAGTGCGGGTTGTGGCAGAGGTAGTGCTGTGGCCCCACATCGTAATTGGTGAAGTTGCAGCGCCCGCCCCCGGACATGCGGATCTTGTTGCCGGGCTTGGCCGACTGGTCCAGCACCAGCACCTCGCGCCCGCGCTGACCCGCCACTGCCGCACACATCAGCCCGGCAGCGCCCGCGCCGATCACGATCACCTGATGGTGTTTCATTGGGAATGGCCGCGCCTCACTCCCGGGCCTCATTCCAGATACAGCCGTGCCAGCAGGGCATCCTGCCGATGCACCGGAGTGGCGCAGGCACCTAGCAGGGGCAGCAGGCAAAAAGAAAGGATCACGGTCTTCCAGGACATACGGGGGCTCCAGCTCGGCATCCCGGCATTCTATGCCATCTGCCCAGCACTGTCAGGTTAGGCGTGCCGGAGTCGCTCTTGTATACTGCAGCCCATAGCCCCAATCTGTTCATATGAATCCATCACAGGAATGCCCCCAAACATGAGCCAAGCCCACCCCGCCTTCGACTTCATCCGCCAGCACGCCATCCCGGCCCTCAACATCGGTCTGGAAGAATATCGCCACCGTGGCACCGGCGCGGTGCACTATCACCTGGCCGCCGAGGATGATCAGAATGCCTTCCTGGTGGCCTTTCGCACCGTACCGCAGGATTCCAGCGGGGTGGCCCATATCCTCGAACACACCAGCCTCTGCGGCAGCCGCAAGTACCCGGTGCGCGACCCCTTCTTCATGATGACGCGCCGCTCGCTCAACACCTTCATGAACGCCTTCACCGCCTCGGACTGGACCGCTTACCCCTTCGCCACCCGCAACCGCAAGGACTTCGACAACCTGCTGGATGTCTACCTGGATGCGGTGTTCTTCCCCAGCCTGAACGAACTGGACTTCCTGCAGGAGGGCCACCGGGTCGAATTCGCCGAGCCGGGTAACCCCGACAGCGAGCTGGTCTACAAGGGGGTGGTCTATAACGAGATGAAGGGCGCGATGAGCGCCCCGGTCTCGACGCTCTACCAGACCATGACCCGCGAGCTGTTTCCCAGCATCACCTATCATCACAACTCCGGCGGCGACCCGGCACATATCCCGGATCTCAGCTACCAGCAGCTCAAGGCCTTTCATGCCCGCCACTACCACCCCAGCAATGCGGTATTCATGACCTATGGCGACATCCCCGCTGCCGCGCACCAGGCCCACTTCGAGCAGGGTGCCCTGCAGCAGTTCGACGCGCTGGAGCTGAACATCGCGGTGCCGGACGAGCAGCGCTACCGCACCCCGGTACAGGTCGATGATCACTATGCTCTGGACGGGGAAGAGGACACCGAGGACAAGACCCATATCGTGGTCGGCTGGCTGCTGGACAACATCACCGACGCCGAGGCGCTGATGCGCGGCCACCTGCTCTCCGGGGTATTGCTGGACAACGGTGCCTCACCACTGCGCCATGCCCTGGAAACCACCAAGCTGGGTTGCGCCCCCTCGCCGCTGTGCGGGCTGTCCGATTCCAGCCGCGAGATGTTCTTTGTCGCCGGCCTGGAAGGCAGCAACCCGGAACATGCCGAGGCAGTGGAAAATCTGATCCTGGCGGTACTGGAAAAAGTTGCCAGTGAAGGCGTGCCGCAGGACACCGTCGAGGCGGTGCTGCACCAGCTGGAACTGTCCCAGCGCGAGATCAGCGGCGATGGCTTCCCCTTCGGCCTGCAACTGATGGTACACGGCCTTGGGCCGATCCTGCATGGCGCTGCGGCCATCGAGGCGATCGACATCGACCCGGTGCTGGCGCGTCTGCGCGAGCAGATCAAGGACCCGGAGTTCATCAAGGGCCTGGCCTGCAAACTGCTCAACAACCCGCACCGGGTCCGCCTGGTGATGCGCCCCGATCCCCAACTGAGCGAGCAACAGTCCGCCGCCGAGGCCGCCCGCCTGGCCGCGATCAAGGCAGGCATGGACGATGCCGCCAAACAGCAGGTGATCCACATGGCCGAACAACTGCTGGCCCGGCAAAACCAACAGGACGACCCGGAGGTACTGCCCCGCGTCGGCCTGGAGGATGTCCCCGCCGAACTGAGCATCCCCACCGGCCAGCAAGACCAGCTACTGGAGATGCCCGCCACCTCCTTTGCCCGTGGCACCAATGGCCTGGTCTACCAGCAGGTAGTGGTCGAGCTGCCCGCCCTGGCCGATGAACTGGTCGAACTGCTGCCGCTCTACACCGAGCTGCTCCCCGAACTGGGCTATGGTGAACTGGATTACCTGCAGGCCCAGTCCCAGCAGGCCGCCGTCACCGGTGGGATCGGTGCCAGTGTCGGCATTCGCGGCGCGGTGGACGACGTGCAACGCGACCGCAGCTATTTCACCCTCTCCGGCAAGGCCCTGCTGCGCAATCACACCGCCCTGGCCGAGATCATGCACAGTATGTTTACCAGCGCCCGCTTTGACGAACTGCCACGCATCCGCGAGCTGGTCGCCCAGGAACGCATGTACCGGGAACAGCGCGTCACCAGCGCCGGACATTCCCTGGCGATGGCCGCCGCCAGCAGCGGGCTGGCCCCCAATGCCGCCCTGCAACACCGCTGGAGCGGACTGGCCGGGATCAAGGCACTCAAGGCCCTGGACGACAGTCTGGATGAGCCCAAGGCACTGGAAAAGCTGGCCGAACAACTGGCCGCGATCCACCAACAACTGAGCCAGGCACCGCGCCAGCTACTGCTGATCGGCGAGGCCGAACACCTCAACGCCCAGCGCGACAGCCTCAGTGCAATTTGGCAACAGCGCCCGGCCATCCAGAACGGAACCGCCTTTGCCGCACCGGCTGCACCCGGCCGTCTGGCCCAGGCCTGGACCACCTCCACCCAGGTCAACTTCTGCGCCCGCGCCTATCCCTGCGTCGCCGCCGAGCACGAAGACGCCCCGGCACTGACCGTGCTGGCCGCCTTCCTGCGCAACAACTACCTGCACCGGGCGATCCGCGAACAGGGCGGTGCCTACGGAGGCGGCGCCAGCTTCGACGTGGACAGCGGCGCGTTCCGTTTCTATTCCTACCGCGACCCGCGCCTGGGCGAAACCCTGGCCGACTTCGATCAGTCGGTACAATGGCTGCTGGAAAATCAGCACGAATGGCGCCTGGTCGAAGAGGCCATCCTCGGCATCGTCAGCAACATCGACAAACCCGGCTCCCCCGCCGGCGAGGCCAAGAAGACCTTCCACGGCAACCTGCACGGGCGCACCCCCGAACAGCGCCGTCGCTACCGCGCGCGCATCCTCGCGGTACGCGAGGCCGACATCAAGCGCGTCGCCGAAACATACCTCAAACCGGAACAGGCCAGCACCGTGGTGATCACCGATGCGCAGACCCTGGAGAAACACCCCGAGCTGGGGCTGGAGCGGGTAAAGCTCTAAAACGGCATTGTTTCGCGCCGCGAAGACGCCAAAAAAGAAAACAACACTGCCCGCCTGGCTGGTGCTGGAACAACAACAATATGGCATTCAGTCCAGTAAGTCGGGTTAGCGCAGCGTAACCCGACATGCCATGGCACGCCGTTACGAAGGATAAGGGTACTGACACCTTTAATTGACACCTTTAATCTTTCCATGCAACTTGATTTTGCGCCCTGATGCATCTAGATTCATACAAATCCATGATCGATAGAGAATTTGTAAAATGCACGCAGCCACCTTGTCTAGCAAATTTCAGATGTCCATTCCCAAGGGAATCCGCGAGGCCATGGGCCTGAAGCCCGGCCAGCGCTTTGCCGTCATTGCCAAGGGTTCCACCATCGAACTGGTACCTATTGGCGATATCGCCAAGGCACGCGGCCGGCTTAAGGGAGCGAATACGCAAGATTATCGGGATCGACAGGATCGCGTCTGATGCCGGTGCTGGTCGATACCTGCGGTTGGATAGAATGGTTGACGGATGGTGAGCTGGCAGATTGCTTTGCCCCCTACCTGAGCACCCCCGCAGATTTAGTCGTGCCGACAGTCATCCAGTTTGAAATCTACAAATGGGTCAAACGGGAGCGAGACGAGGTCACGGCACTGGAAGTAATTGCGCTCACCGAACAATGCCAGGTCGTCCCCCTCGACACCTCAACCGCCCTGCTCGCCGCAGATCTATCATTGGCACACCACCTATCCTTTGCCGATGCCCTGATCTACGCCACGGCACAACAACATCAGGCAACGCTGGCCACCGCTGACGACCATTTCGCGGCATTGCCCCGGGTCACCTTCTATCGAAAATCAGGCAACCTCTGAAGATATATCTCGCGCGGGGCCGCAGGAAAAAACATCAATCGGGACAAATCAGGGGTGAACGGGCCAGGGTGTTCATCCGCACTGTGGTAATTCAGGGCGTCACTAACATTCGATATTCCCGCTGTGCGACCGTTGCGGACATTAGCCGATAGCGGGTATTTCGTCAGCTAGGAAGCCAGGAGCTGACATGAGCACCTGCGGCTGTGGCAAATTACGAGCGCAGTGAATTATTTGTCCGACAGCCTGCTCTTGTTACACGTTTAGTGGAGCTGTGTGAATACTTCCGGATGTTGTTCCGCGATACGCAATAGCGCCACAGCCGGGCCCTGTGGTTCACGGCGACCTTGCTCCCAATCTTGGAGCGTACGCGTGCTAACACCCAGCAATCCGGCGAATGCGGATTGCGACAATTTGAGCTTTGAGCGGATTATCTGCGGGGGTGATGGCTCCGACAGCTCAGTCGTTTTCAATTGAAGCTTACCTTTCTTGTACTGCTGAATTTCTTTAATACCATCCAGGATTTCAGCACCGATATCTCGTTTACTCATGATCGATTGCCTCTGCGATTTGTTTCAAAATATGACCTGGAATCGTAGATTGCTCCGATTTGCTATAAATCGTGAGCATCCAGATCTCATGGTCAGGTTTCTTCCAATAGTAGATAACGCGAACACCACCGCTTTTTCCCTTTCCGTCGGAAGCCCACCGAACCTTCCTTACGCCTCCTGAACCTTTCACAATATCGCCAGCATCGGGTTTTTGCAGAAGATAGGCCTGCAAAGCCCGATACTCTTCGTCGGAAAGGTAATCCAGGAGGAGCTTTGTAAAAGCGCTGGTTTCGATAAATATCATAGCTTATATCATACGGCAATGCCGTATATTTGCAAGAGGCCAGGCGGCGGGTGTGACGTAACTGGTAGCGCCAGCACGCTGTCGATGTGCTGCAGTCAGTGTTTGCTGTAGGCTAGCCCTGAAACAGCTTATTCAGGACACTGTCTACCTCACCCTGGCGCAGACTGACAAGTGGGACAGATCAAACTTTAATGTCTGCTCCCTGGCCATAATTGGAAGTCTGTCATTCTAGCCATCAATTCCGCTCCTGGCCGATAACAGACATCAGTAAACCAGAACAACTACCCCTGCCCAGTTCAATCACTCACATCTCACTTGTTTTCTCTGCGTCCTAGGCGATATGTTCCCGACATCGCCAACCGACTACTTGCTGGCAAAATGCTGTTCTGCATTTCTGGCAAGGCCGGGGCAGTCCATCCGTGGACTGCCCGTTCAGCGGGAAAAAGCGCTGCTTTTTCTTGATCCGCTTCACCCATGTAGTCGTCTGCGGTGAACACGCTTTTAATCCCCCAAAAACGGCTGAATACGCTCACTGGTGGCCGGGTGGGTGGAGAGGTAATTACCGATCCCCGGTTCCTGATCATGCTGCTTGTCCAGGCGCTGCATAATGTGGGCAAAGTGTGCGCTGGGAATGTTCTGGCTGCGCAGATAATCCAGGGCGTAGCGATCCGCCTCGCGCTCGAAGGCGCGCGAGTAGCCCAGCTGCATCAGCATCACCGGCAGGGCACCGACCAGGGAGGAGACATCACCGGTGAGGTAGGTCATCACCAGGCCCAGGGCGGTGTGTTGCAGTACCTGGCGCAGGCCATGCCGGTAGACCACGTGGCCGACTTCGTGGGCCATGATCGCCACCAGCTCATCGTCGTGCTCGGCCAGTTTGACCAGTTCGTCGGTCATCAGAATCAATCCGGAGGGCAGGGCAAAGGCATTGGCACCGAGGCGGGGCCCACCCTGGCGAAACAGCAGCTGGAATTGAAAGCCCTGTTCGACCGGGGCTATCACATTGGCAAAGCGTTGCTGTAAGCGGTATTGGGTTTCGGCGGGGAGCTGGCTGGGGGCGAAGAAGCGCTCATCCAGCTGCGCCAGTACCTGTTCGCTCAGGCCGGTGGAGATCGACACCGGCATTTGCATCGCCACCGCCTTGGCAGCGGCCGGCAGGCCATGGGCCACCAGTGCCCAGACAAAGGCGATACTGACCACCACCCCCAGCACCACGTAGCGCATGTGGCTTTCCAGCCGGTGCAGCCAGAGTGATGATCCGGCACGGTCCACGCTGTGCAAGAGCGCATCGATACCATCGTTGTCGGTGGTTTCAAAACGACCGCCATCGGGAAAGGACAGGTGCCGGGCGGTGTTGCCCAGTCGATTGGCGACCTCGACCTGCTCGAGGGGATAGTGACGGCTCCCCTGCGCGCCCTCCAGCAGCCATTGCTGGCCCTGGATGCGCAGCGTCACCACCTCGCTGGCAGAGGTCTTGCCGTCGTAGTAGTGTCCCTGCACCTCAGTCACGGGCGATCCTCATCGTCCAGGAGCGGCTCGGCCGCGATATGCGCTTGAATCGCGGCAGAGCCGCTCCTACAGCCCCCGTCACAGCCCAATATCAATATCAAAGGCCTCACCGATCTCCTCGCCCAGGGCGCTGCGACGCTGATCCTCGGCGGCGATGAAGCTATCCAGTGGGCCCTCGGCATTCAGGCTCAGGCACTCGGCACGGTAACGAGCCAGGCGCACCTTGGCCCAGGGAATGGCCAGCCCCAGGGTGAACAGGATCAACAGGCCATTGGTGAAGTAGATAAAGGCCAGGCGGGTGAACACCAGACGGCTGTCAAAGCCGTGTACATCCAGGTTGCTCTGGTTGTAGATCAGGTTGCTGGTATTGGCGGTGACATAGGCAAAGGCCAGCAGATAGGCCGCCATCAGGAACAGCGGGCCGATAAAGGGGATCCACATCAGTACAAGACCGGCCACCGCAATCCCCAGCGCCACCAGGTAGATCATATAAACACCCTTGGGGGAAAAATCCGGCACGAAGTGGCGGGTGCCATAACGGGAGTTTTCCACCAGAAAATATTTTTGTTTGTAGATCGCATAGGGCATCAGGATCCCGATGCTCAGCACCCCGGCGATCGGCCACAGTACAAAGGCCTTGAGGGCATCCATGTACTGGCCATCAAAGCCAAAGCGCAGGTTGCGATAACGGCTGTGGTAGTTGCGAAAGGCCATCGCCCGGCACACTAGCCAGGGCAGTGCTACCAGAAATACCAGGAACAGCACGACGCTGAGCATCGGCATGAATTCCTGGCTGAGCAGGTAGACGATCAGGAAGGCCATCGCGATCAGCCGGCCCTTGAGGATGGCGATGGGGCTGGCGGTGTATTCGAAGCTGTGCCCATCCAGGCGGGTGTTGCCAAAGAAATAGCGATGGTTGCGCACCTTGGCCCAGGCCGAGTAGATCCCCAGGGTGAGGATGGTGAGCAGGATGTTGACGATCCAGATCCGGAAATACTCGCCGCCCTGGCCAAGAAATTCAAACGGCAGGCTGCGCGCCTGCACGGTGGATCGTTCACCGGTATGGACACCTACCGCGATCCCGGCGGCGCTGGCCATATCCCGTGCGGAACTGCCGACCATCGGCTGGATCACTGTTACCATCCCCAGGGTTTGCAGTTTTGCCTGGAATTTTTCCGCCAGCTCGTAGCTGAGGTCTCTTTTGACGACCACGGTCGAGAGGGAAAACAGCTGTTCGACCTTTTCCTGCGAGAGTTTGAACAGTTCCTGCAGATTCTGCTTGGCTTGCTCCAGGCTGATGCCATCCACCAGCTGGCCACGAAACACCAGCATGTAATTTCCGCTTTCCATACAGACTCCCTTTTTATTGTGTGTTTATTTTTTTTGTGTCAGGGCAGATTAGCAGAAATCCCCCACAAGTTTGAGTATTCAGTCGCAGCCTGTGCTGGTGTAGACTATGCGGTCATCGACAACCAACGGTATATCCCCCAGCCCATGTCCCACGCTTTGGAGATCCATGGCCTCAAAAAGGTCTATAGCAACGGTTTCGAGGCCCTCAAGGGCATCGACCTGAGCGTGAATGAGGGCGATTTCTTTGCCCTGCTTGGCCCCAATGGCGCCGGTAAATCCACCACCATCGGCATCATCACCTCGCTGGTGAATAAAACCGCCGGTCGCGTCAAGGTGTTCGGCAATGACCTGAAGGCCGACAGCATGCAGGTCAAGCGCGACCTGGGCGTGGTGCCGCAGGAATTCAACTTCAATATGTTTGAGCCACTGCTGGAGATCGTCACCAACCAGGCCGGCTATTACGGGGTGGAGCCCGTGTTGGCGCGCCAGCGCGCCGAGGAATCGCTAAAGAAACTGGGGCTGTGGGACAAGCGCAAGGAGATCGCCCGTTCGCTCTCCGGCGGGATGAAGCGCCGCCTGATGATCGCCCGCGCGCTGGTACACCAGCCCAAACTGCTGATCCTGGATGAGCCGACCGCCGGGGTAGATATCGAACTGCGCCGCTCGATGTGGCAATACCTGCGCGAGGTCAACCAACGCGGCACCACCATCATCCTCACCACCCATTACCTGGAAGAGGCCGAGCAGCTCTGTCGCAATGTGGCGATCATCGACCATGGGCAGATCATCGAAAACACCAGCATCAAGGCCTTGCTGGGGAAAATGGATCGCGAGACGATGATCCTCGAACTGGCCAAGCCCCAAGCTGCCCCGCTGCACCTCGAGGGCTATCCCAGCACCTGGGTGGACAGTCATACCATCGAGGTGGAGATCTATCGCAACCGGGGCCTGAATGCCCTGTTTGGTGAACTGGAAAGGCAGGGCGTGATGGTCAAGAGCATGCGCAACAAGGCCAACCGGCTCGAAGAGCTGTTTCTGGATCTGGTCGAGAGCGGGGTCAAAAAATCATGAATCGCCTGCATCACTACCGCATCGCCCTAGCCACCATCGTGCTCAAGGAGATGCGCCGCTTCCTGCGCATCTGGGTGCAAACCGTGTTGCCGCCGATGATCACCATGGCGCTGTACTTCATCATCTTTGGCAAGATGATCGGCAGCCAGATCGCCCCCATCGACGGCTTCAGCTACATGGACTACATCGTCCCCGGCCTGATCCTGATGAGCGTGATCACCCAAAGCTATGCCAACGTGGTGTCGTCCTTCTACGGCTCCAAGTTTCAGCGTTATGTGGAAGAGTTATTGATCGCCCCGATCCCGCTGTCGCTGATCCTGATCGGCTTTGTCTCCGGCGGGGTGGCGCGCGGGCTGATGGTCGGTGGCATCGTCACCGTGGTCGCCTCGCTGTTTGTCGATCTGCAGCTGCACAATCTCTGGGTCACCCTGAGCATCCTGCTGCTGACCTCGATCGTGTTTTCCCTGGGCGGCTTTATCAATGCGGTCTATGCGAAAAGCTTTGATGACATCTCGATCATCCCGACCTTTGTGCTGACCCCGCTTACCTATCTGGGCGGGGTGTTCTATTCGGTCAGCATGCTGCCGGGGATATGGCAGGACGTCTCCCTGCTCAATCCCATCCTCTACATGGTCAACGCGATGCGCTACGGCATGCTGGGGATCAGTGACATCAATCTGTGGGTGGCCTACGGGGTGTTGCTGGCCTTTGTGGTGGCCCTGTTCAGCTTCAGCCTGTGGCTGTTAAAGCGCGGGGTGGGGTTGCGGGGATAAGCATTCACCGCAAAGACGCAAAGGACGCAAAGAAAGCCATCAATGTGTTGAGCACGGACCGGAGTGATTCACAGCCAGCTCCATCAGGCGCCAGTAGGCATCACAACACACCGACAACACTTTGCGCCCTTTGCGTCTTTGCGGTTAAACGGCTTTTTACTTCTCTCGCGTGGCGCGGAAGCGAATATCCGGCCAGCGCTCTTCGGTCAGCTGTAGATTGACCCGGGTGGGGGCGATGTAGGTCAGGTCCCCTGCCCCGTCGACAGCCAGGTTGTCCGCCGCCTTGGCTTCGAACTCTTCCAGTTTCTTCGGGTTATCGCACTCCACCCAGCGGGCGGTGCTGACATTGACCGGCTCGAAGATCGCATCCACCTTGTATTCGTCCTTGAGGCGCTGCGCCACCACGTCAAACTGCAGCACCCCGACCGCGCCGAGGATCAGGTCGTTATTTTTCCTGGGCCGGAACAGCTGGGTCGCTCCCTCTTCCGAGAGCTGTTGCAGACCCTTGATCAACTGCTTGGACTTGAGCGGGTCCTTGAGCACCGCGCGACGGAATAGCTCCGGGGCGAAGTGCGGGATGCCGGTAAACTTGAGATCCTCGCCCACGGTAAAGGTGTCGCCGATCTGGATGGTGCCGTGGTTGTGCAGACCGATAATGTCCCCCGGCCAGGCCTCCTCGATGTGGCCGCGCTCCTGGGCGAGAAAGGTGATCGCATTGGGGATCTTCACATCGCGGCCCAGGCGTACCTGGCGCATCTTCATCCCAGGGGTAAAGTGGCCGGAGCAGACCCGCATAAAGGCCACCCGGTCGCGGTGCTGCGGGTCCATATTGGCCTGGATCTTGAACACAAAACCGCTGAATTTTTCCTCTTCCGGGGCAACGATACGCTCGCTGGTCGCACGCGACAGCGGGCTGGGGGCATAGTCCACCAGGGTATCGAGGATCTCTTGCACACCGAAGTTATTGATCGCCGAGCCAAACAGCACCGGGGTCAGCTCACCGCGCAGGTAGGCATCCTGGTCAAACTCGTGGCTGGCACCACGCACCAGCTCCACCTCTTCGCGGAACTCGACGATCTGATTACCGAACAGTTCATCCAGGCGCGGATTGTCCAGCCCCTCGATGATCTCCCCATCCAGCTTTTTGCCCCCATGGGTGGCGGACATCACGATGATACGGTCCCGGTACAGGTCGTAGACCCCACGAAAACGCTTGCCCATGCCGATCGGCCAGGACAGTGGGGCGCAGCGGATCTGGAGAATATCCTCAACCTCATCCAGCAGCTCGATGGGCTCGCGACCCTCGCGGTCGAGCTTGTTGATAAAGGTGGTGATCGGGGTATCGCGCAGACGGCAGACCTCCATCAGCTTGATGGTGCGATCCTCAACCCCCTTGGCCACGTCGATCACCATCAGTGCCGAATCCACAGCGGTCAGGGTGCGATAGGTATCCTCGGAGAAGTCTTCATGGCCGGGGGTATCAAGCAGGTTCATCACGCAGTCACGATAGGGGAACTGCATCACCGAGGAGGAGACCGAAATGCCGCGCTCCTGCTCCATCTTCATCCAGTCCGAGGTGGCGTGGCGCGCCGCCTTGCGACCCTTGACGGTACCGGCCAGCTGGATCGCACCGCCGAACAGCAACAGCTTTTCGGTCAGGGTGGTCTTGCCCGCATCGGGGTGGGAGATGATCGCAAAGGTGCGGCGACGCTTTGCCTGAATTTTGGCCTGTTCGCTGATTTGGCTCATGCTGATGATCGAATCGCTGTCGGAAAAGAGCGGTATTCTACTCCGCTGCCGGGTAAAAAGATAATTCGCCGCAGAGACA
>JACUTZ010000130.1 GCA_014859545.1 Gammaproteobacteria bacterium | reverse complement strand
ATCCCTGCCTTCTCTGCGCCCTCTGCGCCCTCTGCGGTGAGCTGCCTTTGATTTAGCTTTTACAAAACAGCCCTGCTTATAACCTCACCACCAGCACCGGACAGACCGCCTGGCCGATGACCTTGCTGGAGACGCTGCCCAGCAAGAGGCGATCCAGGCCGGTGCGGCCATGGCTGCCCATCACGATCATGTCGGCCTGACGGTCACTGGTGACGGTGAGAATAACCTCGTCGGGTTCACCCACGCGCACCACCAGCTCGACCGGCTGCGGGGCATCCTGCATCCGTACCCGGATCCGTTCGGCAAGGTGGCGTGCCTCGGCGATGCCTGCCTCGTCTGTCGCGACCGCGACGATGGTGATCGGCATCGGGCAGCGCTGCGCCATCTTGAGCGCGGTATCGGCAGCGGCCTCGCTGTAGCGCGAGCCATCGACGGCAACGATCGAGCCCTTGCTCTCACTATGTGCGCCGCGTGGCACCACCAACACATCGCAGTGGGTGCGACTGATGACCTTTTCGGTGGTGCTGCCCATCAGGCTGCGCATCACGTCGCCCTTGTCGCGACGGCCCATCACGATTACATCCATGGCGCTCTGCTCGGCCTGCTCGATGATCTCGGCCCAGGCGTCGTCACCATGACCCAGCAGGATCTCGCAGTTTACGCCAGCAGCCTCGGCCTGTTCCCGCACCCTCATCAGGCGCTCCACGGCCTGGCGCTTTTCCTGGTCATGCAGGGGTTCGCCCAGGGTGCTGCCATAGAATGGTGTGGGCAATACGGTGAAGGCAAACAGTTCGGCCTTGCAGCGGCTGGCAATGTCGATGGCCTCGCGTACCGCGTTTTCGGTGTATTCGGAGCCATCGGTCACCAGCATCACCCGCTGCATGCGACCCACCGGCGACAGCGTCTGCGCGGCAGTCGCCTCGGGCGGACTAAAGGTAGCAACCGGGGCATTCTCTGCCATCAACTTGGCGTGATGCGAACGCATGCCCTTGATCAGGGCGGCAAATACGATACCGGCACCCACGGTCAGGGCCAGGATCAGCACCGCAAAGCTGACATCCTTGAGCAGGTTGTAGGTGGCTTCCTGCAGCGGGGCGATCTCGCCCAGGTCAGACAGATAGACCGGGATCATGATGGCGCGGCTGAGCAGCGCCAGGATCATGATGCTGCCCATCACAATCTTGACCATATAGGGCTTTACATAGGTGGTACCGATGGCGCCCAGCTGGATACCGAACAGGGAGCCGGCCAGGATGATCATTGCCAGGCGAATATCGACCAGGCCACTCCAGGCAAACTTGATCGAGCCACCCATGCCCATGACGAAGGCAATCACCAGCTCGGTGGCCGAGGCGATCAGGCCGGGCACACCCAGCACATACATCATTGCCGGCACTCCGATAAAGCCGCCGACCGCGATGGTCGCCGCCAGCATCCCGGTGGCAAAGCCGATGGGAATCGTAAACAGCACCGAGACGCGGGCATCGATGGACTTAAAGTACATCATAGTGCCGGGAATATTGACCGACTGTACCCACTTGGCCAGGCTGGTGATGTTTTCCTTGTCCGGGTTGTCGGAGTGATACATGCGCCAGGCATCGCGGGTCACAAAGGCACCGACGATGGCCAGCACCACCACAAACACCACCGAGACATAGAGGTTGGAACCGGCTGCGCCGAAGGCCTCCTTGATCCCCTGCTGTACCCCGGCACCATACAAGACCCCGGCTTCGGCCGAGATCCCCAGCACGATCCCCAGCTTGATATCCACTTGACCATACTTGTGGCGTTTCATCGCCCCGACCAGGGCCTTGGGGAATTTATGCGCCATATTGGCCGCCACTGCCATGATTGCGGTGACCCCCATCGACATCATTGCCGGGGTCATCACAAAGGCCCCGCCGGAGCCGATAAAGCCACTGACCAGGCCGCCGACAAAGCCGACCAGAAACAGAAAGATGACACTCATGGGTGTCAGTTCGATAAAGCCAAATTCCATCGTCGCGCCCCTTACTTTTTGGTGGTCTTGGCTTTCACGCCAAGCACATCCCAGAAATACCCGGTGAAATTGCCGTGCACCATCGAGAACATAAAGGCAATGCCGATCGGTACCAGGAAGTACCAGCCACCCTTTTGCGAGGCGGTCAGGATCGGTTCATGAAAGAGGTAAAGCAGCAGGTACAGGCCAATACTGGCGATACCATATAGCAGGGTGCGCAGTAGCACACGGCGGTGTTCCAGGGGCATGGTGTCTCTCCGGGGCAGGGCTGACGCGGCCCCTTTTTAAAACATTCCCAAAGGAAATAATTTGAAAAAGGGATTCCGCTTGATATTCGCTATTTTGTTTATTTGGGTGGATGTATACAAATGAATAGATATTCACTAACATTCCTGTATGGAATATAAACACCTACCCGACATGAATGCCCTGGCGACCCTGCGTGCGGTGGTCGAGCTTGGGGGAGTGGAACAGGCCGCACGCAAGCTGTTCGTCGGTCAGCCGGCGGTGACCAAACGCCTGCGCAGCCTGGATGCCAGCTACGGGGTGGCGCTGATGCAACGCAAGGGTCGCAGGCTCAGCCTTAGCCCGGCCGGGGAGCGGGTCTACGCCTATGCGCGCCTGGTGCTGGATCATCAGGGCGCACTGCTGGAAGACCTGAACTATCTGCGCGAGGGGCAAAACCGCCTGCGTCTGGAGGTGAGCTTTGCGATTGGCGATCACCTGCTGCCAGAACTTTTGCTGGAGTTTGCCGAGCGCCACCCGGAGTACCGCATCCAGAGCCGCATGGGCTATACCCGCCGTATTCAAACAAGGCTGGCCACTGGACTGGCCGATCTGGCGCTGCTGGAACAGGCCCCGGACCATCCGGATATCCTGGTGCAAAAATGGCTGGAAGATGAGTTGGTGCTGGTGTGTGGCCCCAAGCACCCATTGCGGGAGCGCGAGCAACTGAGTCTGGATGAGCTGAACGGCCTGCGCTTTGTGCTGCGCGAGCCACAGGCCTCGATGCGCAGGGATCTGGATCGGGCCCTGGCCGAGCTGGGAATACAGATCCCGGTGAGCATGGAGGTGGGTTCCACCGATACGATTATCGAAATGCTGGAGCGGGGCAAGAATTTGAGCTTCCTGCCGCGCTTTGCGGTGGCCGAGGCCTTGCAGAAGGGAGAATTGTTTCAGTTGCGGGTGCAGGGTCTGCACATCGCCCGTACCCTGTGGATCGCCCGCACCCGCGCCAATTTGAACAATCCGGTGGCCGAAGCATTTATCGAGTTATTGCGCAGCGGCTTGCACAGCTAGTGGTTCGCCCGCTCAGTCAGGGAACACCAATATCTCTCGCCAAGAACGCAGAGGACGCCACGCGATCAGGGGGGGAACTCCGTCTCAATGCTTCCGTGACGGGACGCCATGCGATAATACCGTGCTGCAGGCTTGGCAAGATCAGCGCTTGCGGCGGTATGCCTTACTGAGGTGGGTACGGGACTATTTTTAACCCGTCAGGGCGTGCACCATCAGACGGTTACGCCCGGCCTGTTTGGCCATGTAAAGGGCCTCGTCGGCGCGCTGCAGCACCTGGTCCAGGTCTTCGCCGGGCATGGCCTGGCAGGCACCGACGCTGACCGTGACCGTCTGTCCGAGGTGGCATAGGTCCTGCTCGATGCTGGTGCGGATCCGCTCGGCGATCCCGCTCATCACCTGCTGGTCACAATTGGGCAGGAGGATCAGAAATTCATCCCCGCCCCAGCGCGCCGCGTGATCATAGGGGCGGATCGTTTCCCGCAGTTTTTGCGCCACTTCGCTCAGCGCGTTATCCCCGGCCGCGTGGCCCAGGCTGTCGTTCAATTCCTTGAAATTATCCACGTCCAGCCAGATCAGGCACAGCGGCGTACCCTGGCGCGTGGCCCGCTCCATCTCCTTGTCGAGCAATTCGTTCATGCCGCGGCGATTCGCCAGCTCGGTCAAGGGGTCAATCCGTGCCTGGCGATGCAGGGACTCGGTACGTTCACGCACCTTGGCCTCCAGGTCACGGGTATTGTCGCGGATCGCCGCCGACATGCTGGCAAAATGCTGGATAAGCTGACCGATCTCGCCCTTGCCGACGGGCAAGGTGTCGAGGGTAAGGTCGCCACTACCCACCCGGCGCATTGCCGCATCCAGTGAGGCCAGTGGATTGAGGATCCAGCGGCGCATCAGTACGTGCAGCAACAGCAGGGCCAGCAACAGCGTCAGCGCAAAGATCTGGGCGATCGTGGCAAAGCTGCTAACCGGCATCAACACACTGAGATCGAGCAGCGTCATTTCATACCAGTCGATCCCCGGCAGATAGGCCAGCCCGACCAGATGGCGCTTGCCGTTCACCTGCACAAAATCACTTTTAACCTGGCCGTTCTCCGCACCCGCTTCACGCAGGCTCGACATCGTCGCACGGATCCTGGCGACATCGTCAGGGGAGTCCAGCAGCTGATCAAAGGTATTCTTCTGACCTTCGGGTTTGACCACGCTGGCGTAGTCGATTACCTGTGCATCACGATGCAACTGAATGGCACCACTTTGATCCAGAAACAGGGTGGTGATGCCCGGCTGGCGTATATCCACGACCTCACGCAGGAGCTCATCCAGTGCCAGGCCGGTGCCGATGATCCCAAGGATCTCCTCGCCGTCGCGCATCAACACATCGATCCACAACTTGGTCACCCCCAACTCCTCGTCGGGATTGATGTTGATATGAAAGTCGCGTCCCTCCTCAATCAGCTTGAAAAACCAGGCATCGGCCGGACGGGCAGGATTCAGGGTGTAGCGATAGGGCTGCTCGACAAAGGCGTTGTCGGCATTGTTGTGGTAATAGGCACCGGAATGGCGCAGTGCCAGAAAGTAATTATTTTCGCGAAAATTGCGCCGAAAGCTCTCCATCTCCTCGAAAGCTTCCGCTTCGAGCTGGGCATCACCAGGCTCTGCAATCCAGCGCCGCAGCACATTGGAGTTGGCCATTTGGCGGGCCAGGGCAAGCTCACGCTCCAAGGGCTGCATCAGCCGGGCGCTATCGTAGCGCACCTGGATCTCGGCGGTGCGCAGCCCCCATTCCTCAATAATCCGCTTGGCAATGGCCTCGAATACCAGCCAACTGGCAAACGTGGCCAGCAGCAACAAGCCTGCCATCAGGAGTAAAAAACGGGATTTTAGGCTAAAGCTGGTATCCACCGGGGACTTCCCTGTACGTGCGTGGTCTATCCGAATTCACAATGTATAACAATGTCTTGGCATGACAAGAATCTTACCGCTCGAGAATCCCCTATCTGCCAACGCAGGTCAAGTACCGATCGTCTCTGGCAGTGGGCGTTTTTTTTGGGGGGGGCGAAATGAGGATCCAGGGGTATTCCAGAATGAAATCTTGTTTGTTTTGTGTCGCT
>JACUTZ010000129.1 GCA_014859545.1 Gammaproteobacteria bacterium | reverse complement strand
GCCCCTAGCCCCTAGCCCCTAGCCCCTAGCCCCTAGCCCCTAGCCCCTAGCCCCTGCCTAGGCCCACTCGGAACGACGGCGGCCACGGTAGCGCAGCAAGGACGGCAGGATCAGCCCCAACAGCAGGCCGCTGCCCAGTACCACCGCCCCGGCGATCAACCAGTCACGCTGGACATCCGTGCGCAGGATCGCATTCTCCAACTGATACTGCTCAGTGCTTTCAGACAGCTCCTGCAGTTGCTGGCTGAGGCGCTGGTTTTCCTCCATCAGGCGATGGGGTTCTGTAGCCGAGGCCACCAGGGCGCGATGATCCCGTAACAGGGTCTCCAGCTCACGACGCATCACACTGCTTTCACTTTGCAAGCGATCATGCTGACCGCGCAGTTCCTGCAGCTCACGGCGCAGGCGGGTGTTCTCCTGGCCCAGGCGCTGTGCCGTCGCCTCCGCATCGGCAACGCGCTGACGGGCCGGCAATTCAGTGGTCAGCAGTCGGCTCAACACCCAGCCTTCCAGACCCAGAGCATTGACCCGGGTCCAACCGGCCTCCTCCTCCAGGATCGCCACCGGTGTCCCGGCCGGCAGCATGCGCAGAATGCGATACTCATTACCGCTGCCACCACGCAGGTCCAGGGCCAGTTCATCACTGACATAAAACTGTTCCGCCAGCAGATACGCTGGTAGCAACAGTAGAAACAGGCTCACAGAAAACAGACCTCGCACGGCAGCGCTCCCTTATTAACAGGCCGGCGATTCTAGCCAGCGTCAGGAGGCGTCCGCAAAGCAGTGACACAATAACGATACACAGCGCACAAAATCAGCGTGTTCCGGGGCACAGTTTGCCGAATGCAACGAGCCTCATCTCCGGCCCCGGATTCAATATGCGCGCTCGGCACGGCTGAATTCATAACTCAGCCCCAATCCCCACAAGGCACTATCCAACTCGCCATTGACGGCACGCACCCGACCGGTTTCCAGACGCAGGCCAAACTGATGGTCCAGACGCCAGCTCAGCCCCAGCATCGGTTGAAGGATCGCGCCGCCACCCACATCGATGCCACCGCCGCCTGCAGCACCTGCGGTCAGTTCCACATGCGCACGCAGCCGACCACTCGCATTCAACGACTGTTCCCAGCCAGCCCCTAACAGGCCCACCGCATAGCCACCGGCACCGCCATGATAGGCACCGTAGGCCTGGCCGGTCATATACATATTATCGTCAAGAAACTTGTCGATCTTCAGGCCGTACAGACCCAGATCCATGGCCTGGATATTTTTTCGTGCGGCATTCGGCTGACGATGTTCTATCGCCACCAGACGCCACTTGCGCAGCTGCGGCAATCTCTCACCCGACCATGCCTGCCCCGGTACCGCACTGCGCAATCCACCCAGGCGATAGGCCAGATTGATGCCATAGAAATCGGCAGCAAAACTGCCGGCACTCTGCATGCGCCCCAGATCCACCCCCAGCTTGGCGGCCGGGCCAAGATGATAGTCCATGCCGATACGGGCCTTGGCCACAAGTCCCCCATCGGTATCGACCCGGCCACCTCCGGCACCACCGGCAGACAAGGCTGCGCTCATCCCCAGACGGGATGTCAGCGGCCGACGATAGCCCATCCCAGCCAGGATCTCGGCAAAACCATCCGCATCGCCAGACATCGCGCCACCCGACTCGATCATCAGATAGGCCCCGGAATCCAGATAGGAACGATACTCCACCCCGACACGACGCAGGGATTGCATCGGTGTACCTTCCGTGGTGCTTGCGCCGGCACGGGGACGATATTCGGCAAGCGTCGCCTGCCATTCGCCCTCACCCCATGCCAGACCCCGCAGATCGTCGGCAGAGACCTGCCGACCTGCATCGGCAGCATGGGCATAACGCCAGTCAAAGGGCATGCCCAGATAAACATTCAGCTGACGACTATCAATCGCACCATCGGGAAAACGGACCTGGGACAAACCCACGCCAAGGCGCAGATTGGCCAGTTCGCGACTCACACCCAGCTGTGGACGCAGCATCAGACCACTACCCTGTGGTGCCGAGCCACCACCGCCACCACCCACAAACATACTGCCATCCAGCCACCACCGTGGCGCCAGCGGCCATTGAGCCGCCAGGGTGAATCCACCGGTAAAAAACCCACCGCGCTGGCCTGTCACGGCACCATAACCGGAGACCCCCAGATACCCGTTTGGATGGGTTTGAAACAGGTAATGGGCACCGAACAGGCCCATTTGCTCGTCCGCATCGATGGCCACATTCTCAAAACTGACTTGCAGTTGTGCCGGGATGCTGCGCAGTGCCGCGTAGTCTTGCGTCTCGGCATGCAAGGGCATCACCACCAAGAGAGCGGCCAGGAGTGTGGTGGCAAGTCCGCCAGGGATAAGTCCTTTCATTAGTTTTGTCTCGTTTTTTTTCGACCATCCGATTATGCCAGCCTGAAACAAAAAAGCGCATCGGCCCAGAGCCCAATGCGCTTTCATGGGTTAGTTCTTAAGCCAGATTCGCTGAAAAAATCATCACTTGGTTGTAGGGTGGATAAGCGTAGCGCATCCACCATGGGGACGGATATCGGTGGATGCGCTACGCTTATCCACCCTACGAAAAATAAACCATACATGCGCCTTTCGCTAAAGAAAACGACAATACAAGCTTAAGAACTAACCTGTGAATGCGCTTTAATGATACGCAGAACGGATCAGCAGGTTTATTTATCAAACACCAGCTTGTCGTCCTGCACCGCAACCCGAACCGTATCCCCCGGCAGATAACGCCCGGAAAGGATCGCCTGGGCCAGCGGATTTTCGATGTACTGCTGGATCGCCCTTTTCAGCGGGCGCGCGCCATAGATCGGGTCGAAACCGGCCTCGCCGATCTTGTCCAGCGCCGCCTCGGACAGCTCCAGCGCCAGGTCCCGCTCGGCCAGACGCTTGCGCAGGTAATCGAACTGAATATCGGCAATGGCGCGGATCTGCTCCCGCAACAGGGGATGAAACACCACCACCTCGTCGATGCGGTTGATGAACTCGGGGCGGAAGTGCTGCCCGACCACCTCCAGCACGGTGGACTTGATCTGCTCGTAGTGTTGGTCGCCGGCCATTTCCTGGATCAGTTGCGAGCCCAGATTGGAGGTCATCACGATCACCGTATTGCGGAAATCCACGGTGCGCCCGTGGCCATCGGTCAGGCGACCGTCATCCAGCACCTGCAACAGGATATTAAACACATCCGGGTGGGCCTTTTCCACCTCGTCGAGCAGGATCACCGAATAGGGCTTGCGGCGTACCGTTTCGGTCAGATAGCCGCCCTCCTCGTAACCCACATAGCCGGGCGGGGCACCGATCAGGCGGGCCACCGAATGCTTCTCCATGAACTCGGACATATCGATGCGCACCAGCGCCTCTTCGGTATCGAACAGGAAACCGGCCAGGGCCTTGCACAGCTCGGTCTTGCCCACCCCGGTGGGGCCAAGGAACAGGAAGGAGCCGTTGGGACGATTGGGATCGGACAGCCCGGCGCGGGAACGGCGGATCGCATCGGCCACCGCACGGATCGCCTCATCCTGGCCGACCACGCGCTGGTGCAGGGCCTCCTCCATGCGCAACAGCTTGTCACGCTCGCCTTCCAGCATCTTGGACACCGGGATACCGGTCCATTTGGAGACCACCTCGGCGATCTCCTCATCGCCCACCTTGTTGCGCAGCAGTTTGGTTTCCTGCGGTTCGACGGCCTCGGCCATCAGCAGGGATTTTTCCAGATCCGGGATACGCCCGTATTGCAGTTCGGACATACGGGTCAGATCACCGGCACGACGGGCGGTCTCCAGCTCCTGACGGGCGCGCTCCAACTCCTCCTTGATATGCTGGCTGTCCTGCAGGGCGGCCTTCTCGGCCTTCCACACCTGTTCCAGTTCGGCGTACTCGCCTTCAAGGCGACGGATCTCCTCTTGCAGATGGTCCAGACGTTTCTTCGAGGCCTCGTCGGCCTCCTTGGCCAGGGCCTCACGCTCGATCTTGAGCTGGATCAGACGCCGATCCAGGCGATCCATATCCTCGGGCATGGAGTCGATCTCCATGCGGATGCGCGAGGCGGCCTCGTCGATCAGATCGATGGCCTTGTCCGGCAGCTGGCGGTCGGTGATGTAACGGTGCGACAGGGTCGCGGCGGCGACGATCGCCGGGTCCGAGATCTGCACCCCATGGTGTACCTCGTACTTTTCCTTCAGGCCACGCAGGATGGCGATGGTGTCCTCCACGCTGGGCTCACCCACCAGCACCTTCTGGAAACGCCGCTCCAGTGCGGCATCCTTTTCGATGTACTGGCGATACTCATCCAGGGTGGTGGCACCGATGCAGTGCAGCTCGCCACGGGCCAGCGCCGGCTTGAGCATATTGCCGGCATCCATCGAGCCCTCGGCCTTGCCCGCCCCAACCATGGTGTGGATCTCATCGATAAACAGGATGATCTGCCCCTCCTGCTTGGACAGGTCGTTCAACACCGCCTTGAGGCGTTCCTCAAACTCACCACGGAATTTGGCCCCGGCGATCAGCGCGCCCATGTCCAGCGACAGCAGGCGCTTGCCCTTGACCCCCTCGGGCACCTCACCGTTGACGATGCGCTGTGCCAGGCCCTCGACAATGGCGGTCTTGCCCACCCCGGGTTCACCGATCAGCACCGGATTATTCTTGGTGCGCCGCTGCAGCACCTGCACCGCGCGGCGGATCTCATCATCGCGGCCGATCACCGGATCGAGCTTGCCCTGCTCGGCCCGCTCGGTCAGGTCGATGGTGTACTTCTCCAGTGCCTGGCGCTGCTCCTCGGCATTGGGGTCGTCCACCTTCTGGCCACCACGCATCGCCTCAATGGTCTTTTCCAGTGCGGGCTTGCTGGCGCCGTTGTTACGCAGCAACTCGCCCAGTTGGCCCTTATCCTCGGTGGCGGCCAGTACAAACAATTCGCTGGAGATGTAGCTGTCCTTGCGCTGCTGAGCCAGCTTGTCGGTCAGATTGAGCAGCCGCGCGGTGTCGTTGGAGACATGTACATCCCCGCCTGCCCCCTGCACCGAGGACAGGTGGTCCAGGGCACCGCCTAGCTGGGTGCGCAGGCCGTTCACATTCACCCCGGCCTGGGCCAGCAGTTGGCGAATCGTGCCGCCCTCCTGGTCGAGCATCGCGGTCATCAAATGCACCGGCTCGATAAATTGGTGATCGCGCCCGATCGCCAGGGATTGGGCATCGGCCAGGGCCATCTGGAACTTGGTAGTCAGTTTGTCCATTCGCACGGGGAAAACCCTCCAAAAAATCGCTATTGAAACAGTTACACCCTGAATATGGGCGGGCGCGGACAATTCAACAGTCATGGCAGGGGTATTACACCCCGAACAAGACTAACCCTCTTGTGCCAATCCCGGCAAAATAGCCCGCTTCCATGGATAGATACCCGGCACAGCTATGCTGTTTTGGCATGAAGTATCTACTCGCACATTTTGAAAAAAAATTTCACCGCAAAGGGTTAATGGACACACCAGGCTCCTAATATCGGTTGGGTGCAGATCCAATAAAACGACTTGATCTACCAATAAAAACAATGAGTTGA
>JACUTZ010000014.1 GCA_014859545.1 Gammaproteobacteria bacterium | reverse complement strand
TGCTCCCTTGCTCCCTTGCTCCCTTGCTCCCTTGCTCCCTTGCTCCCTTGCCCCTACTTGATATGCGCCAAGATCCCGTCCAGCTCGTCCAGGCTGTTGTAGTTGATCACCAGCTTGCCCTTGCCCTTGTTGCCATGCTGGATGAGCACTGGGGCGCCGATCCGCTCGCCCAGCTCATTGGCCAGGCGTTGAATGTCCGGATCCAGGCGCTTTTCCGCCTTTTTCGGCGCGGCAGCCTGTTCAATGGTGTGTTTTACCAATTTTTCGGTCTCGCGTACCGACAGCCCTCTGGCCACCACCTGACGCGCCAGTACGCCCTGTTGCTCGCCCTCGATGGCCAGCAGCGCACGGGCATGGCCCATCTCCAGATCGCCGTTTTCGAGCAGGCGCTTGACCTCATCATAGAGTCCAAGCAGACGCAGCAGATTCGAGACCGAGGCACGGGAACGACCTACCGCATCAGCGGTTTGCTGGTGAGTGAGTCCAAACTCCTCAATCAACCGGTGCAGCGCCATGGCCTCTTCCATGGGGTTGAGTTCTTCGCGCTGGATGTTCTCGATCAGCGCCATCGCCATCGCGGCCTGGTCCGGGACATCGCGGATCACTGCCGGGATCTCGTGCAGGCCTGCCATCTGGGCGGCGCGCCAGCGCCGCTCACCGGCGATGATCTCGTAACGATTGCCGGCAATCGGCCGCACCACGATCGGCTGGACCACGCCCTGGGCGCGGATCGAGTTGGCCAGTTCTTCCAGGGTATCCGGGTGCATGTCGATGCGCGGCTGGTAGACCCCGCGCTGCAGAATATCGACCGGCAGGTTTTTCAGCTCACCATCACCACGGCCCGCATCGGCACTCTGGCCCGTGGCGGCGCTGGCACCACTGCCCAGCAAGGCCTCCAGCCCCTTACCCAATCCTCGTTTCTTCGTCACCATCTGCTTATTCCACTTAAAATCTTAAAACCATTAGCCACAGAGATCACAGAGAACACAGAGGAAGCAGCGATTTATCTGGCTCGCATCCATATTTCATCTCATGAGAAACACTCTGTGACCTCTGTGTCCTCTGTGGCAAAATTCTTTTTTTCTAAATCGCTGCCTGCTGTACCTGGGGCTGGCCGCTGCGGCGCAGGATCTCGCCGGCCAGGGCCAGGTAGGCCACTGCGCCACGGGAGCTGCGGTCGTATTTCAGTGCGGGCAGGCCATGGCTGGGGGCCTCGGCCAGGCGCACGTTGCGCGGGATCACGGTACGGTAGACCTTGTCGCCAAAGTGCAGGATCAGCTGGCCGGAGACATCCGAAGAAAGATTGCTGCGCGGATCGTACATGGTGCGCAGCAGACCCTCGACCTCGAGACGCGGATTCACACTGGCGCGGATCTCTTCAATCGTGTTGAGCAGGGCACTCAGACCTTCCAGCGCATAGTATTCGCACTGCATTGGGATCATCACCGAGTCGGCGGCGACCATGGCGTTCAAGGTCAACATATTCAGCGAGGGTGGGCAGTCGATGAGGATGAAATCGTATTTATCACGCACCGTTTCCAGGGCCTGACGCAGGCGCTGCTCGCGCGCCACCATCATATTCATCAACTCCACCTCGGCGGCGGTCAGGTCCCCATTGGTCGGCAGGATGTCATAGCCGCCCGACTCGGAGTGAATGATCACCTCCGTGGCCGGGGCCTTGCCCAGCAGCACATGGTAGCTGCTGTATTGCAGTTCGTCCTTGCTAACCCCGCTGCCCACCGTGGCATTGCCCTGGGGGTCCAGATCGACCACCAGCACCCGCCGCTTGGTGGCCACCAGCGAGGCACCCAGATTGATGCAGGTGGTGGTTTTGGCCACCCCGCCCTTTTGGTTTGCCACCGCGATGATCTTGCCCATCTCTTGTCTACCTCATTACGCCGCCGCGACAATGCGCAGCAAATGACGTTGTTCCTGTTCCAGTCCCGGCACCTGCAGGGGCAACAGTTCCTGCACCCGCCAGCGCGACGGCAACGCCGCCAGTTCCTGTTCCGGAAGCCCCCCCTTCATCGCGAGAAACTCGCCATGCTCAACCAACAGGTGCCCGGAACTGGACAGAATATCAGCAATCGAGGCGTATGCGCGAGAAATAACACAATCAAAACCCGGACTTGGGTGATAATCCTCGACCCGGCCATGCACCACGCTCAGATTGGCCAGGTCCAACTCGGCCCGCACCTGGGTCAGGAAACGGGTCTTCTTGCTATTGCTGTCCAGCAACACAAACTCGCGCTGGGGAAAGGCCAGCGCCAAGGGAATCCCCGGCAGGCCGGCACCACTGCCCACATCGATAATCCGTTGCCCATGCAGATGGGGGACCACCGCCAGCGAATCGAGCAGGTGGCGGGTAACCATCTCGCCCGGTGTACGCACCGCAGTCAGATTGAAGGCCTTGTTCCATTTGATCAGCATCGCCAGATAGACCAGCAGCGCATCCACCGTCCCCTCGGGCAGCGCCAGCTCCAAATGCCTGATACCCTCCTCCAACCTGCCCCTTAATTCCTGCATTGATGAAAAATCCTTAACCGCAGAGGCGCAGAGAACGCAGAGTTAATTTGCGCAACTAATGTACCAGTGCGTATTGCCATGAACATGTTCACTCAGTGTCTTCCTTCAGATGAATCACTCGCACCACTCAAATACCACTTACTCTGCGTCCTCTGCGTCTCTGCGGTGATACTTTTTTAAATGTACTAACAATAAAGAAATGGCCGCCGGGGTCACACCGGGGATGCGTCCGGCCTGTCCGAGGGTGGCGGGGCGGACCTTTTGCAGCTTTTCCTGCACTTCGGCTGAGAGGCCGCGCACCCCGGCGTAGTCAAAACCATCCGGCAGAGCGGTTTCCTCATGGCGGCGGCTGCGTGCGATCTCCTCGTGCTGACGTTCGATATAGCCAGCATATTTGAGCTGAATACTGACCTGCTCGGCCACCTGCGGGTCTTCGACCGGGCTCAGATCCGGGCGCAAGCTGAACAGCTTTTCGTAACTGACCTCAGGGCGGCGCAGCAGCTCCTCAAGCCGATATTCATGGGACAGCGGGCTACCAAATACCGCCTGCTCCTGGACGCTTTCACCGGGGCGCAGCCAGTTGTCGCGCAGGCGCTGGCGCTCCAGCTCGATGGCCTCGCGCTTGGCCTCGAAGGCGGCCCAGCGGGTGTCGTCGACCAGACCCAGCTCGCGGCCGATGGGGGTCAGGCGCAGGTCGGCATTGTCCTCGCGCAGCAACAGGCGATACTCGGCGCGCGAGGTAAACATCCGATAGGGCTCGGCAGTACCCAGGCTGATCAGATCATCGACTAGCACTCCCAGGTAGGCCTCATCACGCCGTGGCCACCAGGCCGCCAGCCCCTGGACCTGGCGCGCCGCATTCAGACCGGCCAGCAGGCCCTGGGCCGCCGCCTCCTCGTAGCCGGTGGTGCCATTGATCTGCCCGGCCATGAACAGCCCCGGCAGGTGCTTGCTCTCCAATGACGGTCGCAGCTCACGGGGATCGAAAAAGTCGTACTCAATCGCATAGCCGGGGCGGGTGATATGGGCCTGCTCAAAGCCCTTGATCGAGCGTACCAGCGCCAGCTGCACATCAAAGGGCAACGAGGTGGAGATCCCGTTAGGGTAGATCTCATGGGTATTGAGGCCCTCGGGCTCGACAAAGATCTGGTGGCCGCTGCGTTCGGCAAAGCGCACCACCTTGTCTTCTATCGACGGGCAGTAGCGTGGCCCGATCCCCTCGATGATGCCGCTATACATCGGCGAACGATCCAGCCCGCCACGAATGATCTCGTGGGTCTGTTGATTGGTGTGGGTGATGTAGCAGGGCAGTTGTGGCGGGTGATCGGCGGTACTGCCGAGAAAGGAGAACACCGGGCGCGGTTCATCGCCCGGCTGGGCCTGCATCACGCTATAGTCCAGGCTGCGCCCATCCAGGCGCGGCGGGGTGCCGGTCTTGAGCCGGTCGATGCGAAATGGCATCTCGCGCAGGCGGTGGGCGAGGGCATTGGCCGGCGGGTCACCGGCGCGACCACCCTGGTAATTGACCTGACCAATGTGGATCAACCCGGCGAGAAATGTCCCGGCAGTCAGCACCACCGTCGGGGCGCGAAAGCGCAGCCCCATCTGGGTGATCACCCCGGCCAGGTGCTCACCCTCGAGGATCAGGTCCTCGACCGCCTGCTGGAACAACCACAGATTTGGCTGGTTCTCCAGGGCATGGCGCACCGCTGCCTTGTAGAGCTGGCGATCCGCCTGGGCGCGGGTGGCACGCACCGCCGGCCCTTTGCTGGCATTGAGAGTGCGAAACTGAATCCCGGCCCGATCAGTGGCCCGGGCCATCAGGCCGCCCAGGGCATCGACCTCGCGAACCAAATGCCCCTTACCGATCCCGCCGATAGCTGGATTGCAGGACATCTGCCCCAAGGTCTCGATATTGTGGCTGAGCAGCAGGGTACGGCAGCCCATCCGCGCCGAGGCGAGCGCCGCCTCGGTGCCGGCATGGCCGCCACCGACTACAATCACATCAAAGGTATCGGGATAATTCATAGACGGCTATTGTACGCCAGCAGCGTGGCGGTGGCGAAGCACGCTATCAAACGATCCACACCGCATAATGCGGATGCGCTGTGCGGCAGCATCGCTGCCGACCTCCCGATACCATCCCTTATCATGCTGTTTTTCACCTTCCGCCCGCCCCCAGTTGCGCTTCATAGGTGAGTTCTTAAGCTCTCATTACCGCTTTCTTCAACAAAAGGTGCCTGTCTTGTTCATTTATTCGTAGGGTGGACAAGCCTAGCGCATCCACGGATATCCGTCCCTATGTGTGGATGCGCCACGCTTGTCCACCCTACGAGTAAGCGATGATTTTTCACCGAATCTGGCTTAAGAACTAACTTATGAATTACGCTTAACAGTTGCCTAGCGAATACGAATCGCATAGCCTTGTCCCACCGCGCAACCCAGCCAGGCTCAGGAAATGCCCAATTATCAAAACGCAGAACAAACCGATATCTCGGCAATCGAGGATCACGAGCGTTTTCTGCTGCGCAGCGCCGGCGAGATCCGCAATGAGTTGATCAGTCTGGGCAAGAAGCCAGACATCATCACCGCCTATTTCAATGGCGGCAAGGAATTCATTCTCACCGCAGTATTGGGCGTACTGGCCGAACGCCAAATACTGGTGCTGGATGTTGGCCCCGATGATGCCACCACCCAGCGGGCCATCGCCGCCGGCAGCCTGATATGCACCACCCGCAGCCAGGGCGTGCCGGTAAAATTTCACTGCCAGGGCCTGCGCTCAGCCAAATTCCAGGGCCAGGCCGCCATTGCGGCAGTCATGCCGGATAATCTCTACCGCCAACAACGACGGGAATATTTCCGCGTTGCGCTACCCCGTATCCAGTCACCATTGCTGGATGTGCCGTTAGGCGATGGCCAAAATCTGCAACTGAAGGTACTGGATTTGAGTATCGGCGGGCTAAGCGTATGTGACAACGAGGATAACTTTCACCCCGCGCTACTGGATGAATTCCGTGCCTGTCGACTCAGCCTGCCGGAATTCGGTGAATTGACGGTGAACATCCAGATCCGCAACCAGGGCAAGTATCACCGCAGCAATGAGGTAGTCTCCCGCTACGGGGCGGCCTTTGTGGGCCTGAGCATGAGTGACAACCTGCACCTGCAACGCTACCTCTACCACCTGCAGTCATCCACCAGTTAATCCGGCCCCTGCGCAACATAGGCGGCCAGGAAACTGTCGAAGTCCTGTCTGTCCCCCGCCTCGATTTCCAGCTGGCGCTGCAATGAGCGCTCGGTCATTTCCTGCAACATCTGCTCCTGTTCGGGCTGGATCGGCAGTTCGGAAAAGTACCACTGATGTTCCAGGGATTTGCGCCGGGCGAAATCATAAAATCCCTCGCCACTGCGGCGCATCTCGGCCAGCATGCGCGCCGAGGGGGTCAGCTGCGGATTCTCGATCACCCGCAACTGTCGCGCCAGGGCCTGCTGATAGGACTGCCCCTCGTGATTGCTGTCCAGCAGGCGACACACCGGCAGCATCGCCTCACAGAGTTGCTGTGCCCAGTCACGCAAGCTGACCGATTCACCACGACGCTGCAGGCATAGACCCGGCTCACGGCCACGGTGGGCCACGGTCATTTCGTTTTGATCGATCTCCACTCGTTCCAGAGTACTGATCGGTGGGCTGTCGGCGAGCAGGCAATAGAGCATCAGCGCCTCGATGAAATGCATCTGGCACTCACTGATCCCCAGCGGGTCAAAGGCGTTGACATCCAATGAACGCAATTCGATATAACGCACCCCGCGACGCTTGAGCGCCAGCGAGGGTTTTTCGATACCATCGAGGATCTGCTTGGGGCGCACCGTGCTGTAGTATTCGTTTTCAATCTGCAGGATATTGGCATTCAATTGGCGGTATTCCCCGTCCACCTTGACCCCGATCGCCTGATAGGCGGGCGCAGGGGTGTTGATCGCACAACTGAGGCTATCCACATAGGCCGTCAGACTATCGTAATTGGCCTTGATCCCGGTTTCGTTTTCCTTGTTGTTCTGGTAACCGATATCGCCCATCCGCAGCGAGGTGGCATAGGGTTCGTAGTAGGTGTGTTCGTCAAAGCTCTCCAGGCTGCTGTCACGCCCGCCCAGGAAGGATTTACATACCGCCGGCGAGGCGCCAAACAGATAGGGGATCACCCAGCCATAGCGCAGCAGGTTGCGGATCAAATCGAAATAGCGCGCCGAAATGGCGTCCTGTAGCGGGCGCTGGTCGTCCTCGTGCTGGTGAAGCGCCTGCCAGAAGGCATCGCTATAGGAATAGTTAAAATGTACCCCCGCGATCACCTGCATCACCCGCCCATAGCGATGGCCCAGGCCACGCCGGTAGATGGTCTTCATCATCCCCGCATTGGAGCTACCGTACTGGGCAATGGGGATCCCTTCCTCCCCGGCCACCACGCAGGGCATGCTGGTTGCCCACAGCAGTTCATTGTCCAGTCGCTTGTAGACAAACTGCTGCAGGTCGCGCAGAAAATGCAGCGCCTCGCTGGCCTGGTGGAAGGGGGGGGTGATGAACTCCAGCAGCGCTTCCGAGTAATCGGTAGTGATGTAGGGGTGGGTGAGCGCCGCACCGATTGCACGAGGATGTGGGGTTCGGGCGAGCTTGCCATCACTGTTGACCCGCAGGCTTTCCTTTTCCAAACCGATCATACTGCCCTTGAGCAGCGGGGTCAGCTTACTCGCGGCAAAGCGCTGCACACGCTGTTCGACATTTTGCATCAGGGCTAGTCCAATCGCATCAGGGATGGCACATCAAATGGGGACGATGCACCGGCAATCCAATCAGGACTCCAGTTTGAGTTTGCTGGTATCGATCTCGGGTTCCGGAGTTTCCTCTGATTCCACCAGGACCGTTCCGGGTTCATCCATGCTCAGGCCCTCAAGATCCAGCTCCAGTGGCGGCTCGTCCTTTGCTTCGGTGAGGGTGACGCCAAGCTCGTCCAGGCTCAGGCCACTGAGATCCAGCTGCAATTCCGGCACCGGTTCGGCCGCAACCAGCACCACTCCCGGCTCAGCCATCTGCAGACCGCTGGTATCGACCTGTGGTGCGGAGACCACCTCGGGCTCGACAAGTATCGTACCCGGTGCATCAAGCTCGGCTTTTTCCAGCTCCCCAAGACCCTGCGGGGCAGCCTTGATCACCGACTTGTGCAGGCCGGAATCGATGCTGGGAATGCGATCCGCTTGCTCCGGGGCGGTGCCGGGATCGGCAGTACCCGCAGCCGATTCGGCAGTGCTGGCCTGGGAAGGCGCGGCAGCAGGCGCGGTATCCTGAACCAGGGCCACCGCCCCGGCACGCTGCAGGGCCTGTTGATATTTCCTGGCGGTGGCCTCGTCCAGGCCCTTTTTGATCGCCACCGGCTGGGCACCAAACAGCCTGTCGACCTTATCCAGCCCAACCTTGAACAGGGCAGCCACGTTGGCCTTGACCTGGGCCAGCTCAGCACCCTCGGCAACCGCCCCGGTAAGAATCACTTGAAAGTGATCATCCGCCATAATCAGCTCCCTATTGGACGAACAAGGTCTTCAGGAAATCCTGCATCGCCTGCCAGGATTGCTGATCCGCCTCTGCCTGATAGGCCATCGGCAAACCGAACTCCTTGCCGAAGCGATCCGCTTCCGGATTGGTGAAGGCATGCACCGCACCGGGATAATTGATCAGCTCATAGCGAGCCCCGGCCTGCTTCATCTCCGCCTGGAAACCGGCGATCTGCTCGGCACTGACCATCGGGTCCTCGGCACCATTGAGCACCAGCACCTGGGCCTTCACCTGCCCAGGCTGGGCCGGTTCACCGCTACCCAGGCTGCCATGAAAGCTCACCACCCCGGCCAGATCCAGGCCACGGCGCGCCATCTCAAGGACGATGCCACCACCGAAGCAATAACCAATTGCGGCCATTTGATCGCCGGTGCTGGGATGGGCAGCCAGGGCCTGCATTGCGGCCTCGAAACGGGCCCGTGCCAGCGGCATATTGTTGCGTACCGCACCGGCAAACTTGCCCGCATCCTGTGGGTGATCGGCGGTCTTGCCTTCGCCATACATATCAACCGCCAGGGCCGCATAGCCCATTTCGGCCAGCATCCGGGCGCGCTTGCGTGCGTATTCGTTATGGCCCCACCACTCATGCACCACCAGGATCCCGGGGCGTGGCCCCGCGATGCTGTCGTCGTAGGCCAGATAAGCATACATCTCGGTGTCGCCAGACTGGTAGCGGATCGCCTCACCGACTACTGCCGCCAACAACCAGGATGGACATAAACACAGACCAATCAATAGTTTCCAACGCATCACCAACCCCTTCTTATGGCCTATTCAGGATGGACGAGTCCACAACAACAACATCACGCTCAGGAACAGCAGCACCAGCGTGCCCTGCCAGTCGCGGGCGAACAGGTAGTATAGCGTAGCCATCAGGCCCGGCAGTTCGGCCAGGGCACAACCGAACACCAGCCGTTTGAGCTGCAACAGCTGGCGGGCACCCTCACTCTGACCCGGCTGCCTGGCGGTCAGTTGCTGGGTCTTTTGCTGGTAGAGGATGGCCGGCAGGGTCATCAGCACCCCGGCGATGACAAACCAGTGGGCGATATCAGGCATCACCGCCACATCGAACATCAGGTGAAAGGCCAGTAACAGGATCCCCAGGCTGAAGATATTGGCCACCACCAATACCCGCCAGAACAGTGCGGGCGAAACGGCAGGGCGCAGGTCTTGACTATCCGCCATGGCTAACTCCTTAAAGAAAGCCCAAGCATACACAATTCAGCGTGGATTGGCAGGGGGCAGGGCTCGCCCCAAATGAAAACAGGCCTAGCGGTTTGCACCGCTACGCCTGTCCTTGAGTAAGTAGGCCACTCCCTGGCCCTGCACCATCCCTGATGGATGTTGTCCTCACCACACTCCGTGTGGTTAATGTGTCGTCCTTGCCTGCATCCTGCAGCGCACGGTCAAACTATACCCGCTGCGCGTCCTACAGGATGTAGGAAAAACCCTATGCGGCTGTAGTCCAGGCAGGGAAGCTGAACCGGTTACGCAGTGCCCGGCTGGCAGCACGCTGCCACTCAGCACTAACAAACCGTTTGCTGACTGGCCCAGAAGGCATGCTTTTTATTCAGGAATTCATTCCAGGGAATGTAGTGGGAGCCATCACAGGAGAAGGTCAGGCTGACCATGCCATTGAAGATATTCAGCCCGCCTGAACGCAAATAGAAAGTATCGTCCATAAAACGCAGCTCGCGCAGATTTTCCAGAATCGCGCGGATCTTCCCCGCCGGTACCAGGGCATTATCCGGGTAGACACGACGTGGGTAGGCCAGGCAGATGTCCGGGTCGATCAGCATGTCAATGTCCATCAGGCGGTAACGAAACGGATCGTCGGTCAGCCAGATGGTGGCGCGACTACTGGAAAAGTGCAGCTTAACGTGGAAAAAGCCGTGTTCAAGCACCAGCTCCTCCAGCACACCGAGCACCTCGTCCATGTGCCGGTCCATGCGGCTATCGGTGCGGGTCTGGTGGAACACCGTGGTGCGGATCGCCGGATCACCCTTGATCTGCTGCCATGACGGAGCCTCTTCATAGACCTCGCGGGTCAGTGGCAGGTCGCGCAGGTCAAAGTCCGCCCCGAGATAGCCCAGCAGCTTGCCATTGGCGTCGAACACCGTTTGCAGCGCGGTCAGAGAGGGACGTTTTGCGCGCACACTGATGTAGGCATCCGACAACATGAAGCCCTGCCCGACCTTGATCTGCTGCATATAGGGGCGCATCGAGCGATCGCGCCCGAAATCCTTGCTCAGCAGACCCTCGTGGCTGATGTTGTCGGTGATCTGCACCCCACTGGAATCCAGACCATAGAGATATTTGCAATTGGGGATCTCCGACAGCGCCGCCAGCAGGATCGTATCCATCGCTTCACGCTGACCCCACGCCGCCACACAGCGTGCGGCGATCTCGTGCATCGGCCCGCGCATCATGTTTTTCAATAACTTGCGCTGCTCTGCAATACTGGCCCGCAGGGCATCTTTATCTATCGTCATGGGTTTCTTCCTTCCGCCCGAACTGTTGCGACAAGATAGGGGCTATGCCTCGCGCTGACAAGCTCCGCGTCGGCGTGCCGCCTCATCATCCTGGACGATTTGCGTTACACTATACCGTCCGCAACCGCACTCCAACCATCGGTCTCTGTCCATGCCTGCACGCCTGCTTACCCTGTTGACCCTCCTGACCCTGTCGCTGGGCCAGTCCGCCCAGGCACAAACCATCCTGGAAGAAATCCTCAGCCCGCGCCTGGTCACGGAAAATATCTATTATTTCAAGGGCGACCTGGAAGCACGCAGCCATGGCAACTTCGCCCTGAACAACAACCTGGGCTTTATCGTGACCGAGGCAGGGGTAGTGCTGATCGACTCGGGCGCCAGTTACCAGTCCGGGCCACTGATCGCCAGGGCCATCGCCGGCGTGACCGACAAGCCCATTCGTTGGGTGATCAATACCGGCAGCCAAGACCACCGCTGGCTGGGTAATGGCTATTTTGCCGAGCAGGGTGCCGAGATCATCGCCCTGGCCCGCACTGTGGCGACCCAGCGACAGTATGCCGCTTCGCATCTGCAACGCCTTGAAGGCATCCTCAAGGAGCGCCTGAAGGGCACCGAGGCCGTACATGCCCAGGCACCCATCGATGCCGATCGGCACATGCTGGTCCTGGGCGGGGTAAGCATGGCGCTGATCTACGCCGGAGACGCCCACTTCCCCGGCGATGTGATGCTGTGGCTGCCCGAACAGCAGGTGGTGTTCAGCGGTGATATCGTCTACGTGGATCGCCTCACCGGCATCCATCCCTGGACCAGCCTGCGCGGCCTGCAACAAAGCTTTGCCGCCCTGGAGGCCCTGCAACCCGTGCAGGTGGTGCCAGGCCACGGCTATCTCTGCGATCTGGCCAAGGCCCGTGCCGAGTCCGGCGATTACTATGACTTCCTGCTGGAGAAGATCGGTGCCGCAGTGGAAAACTTCATCGACATCAACCAAACCGTGGATGATCTGGCCGATGCCCCGGCCTTTGCCCACCTGCAGCACTTCGACAGCTGGCACCGCCTCAATGTGAATCGCAGCTATCTGCAGCTGGAGGCCGGGCAATAGCCTTGCGCATCCTGCTTGCCACCCTCAATGCCCGCTACATCCATAGCGCGCTGGGCCTGCGTTATCTGCAAGCGAACATGGGCGATCTGGCAGGGCAAACCGTGCTGCGCGAGTTCACCATCGCCCAGCGCCCACTGGACATCGCCGAGGCCCTGCTGGCCGAACGACCGACCATCCTCGGCCTGGCGGTCTATGTCTGGAACGCACGGGAAAGCGAGGAGCTGGTCGGTCTGCTCAGACAACTGGCGCCGCAACTCATCATCGTCCTGGGCGGCCCGGAAATCAGTCATGAGTGGCAGGAGCAGCCCATCGTCGCCCAGGCCGATTACCTGATCACCGGTCAGGCCGATCTGGCCTTTGCCGCCCTGTGTCGGCAATTGCTGGCAGGCGAGTCACCCGCCGAACGCATCATCCACGCCGCCACGCCCCATCCGGATCAGCTGCAACTGCCCTATGCACTGTACAGCGATGAGGACATCGCCCAGCGGGTGGTCTACGTGGAGGCCTCGCGCGGCTGTCCGTTTCGCTGTGAATTTTGCCTCTCGGCACTGGACAAAACGGCCGTGCCCTTTGCCCTGACAGATTTCCTGGCGGCCATGGACGAGCTCTACCTGCGCGGCCTGCGTCATTTCAAATTCATCGATCGCAGCTTTAATCTCCAGATCGCACACTGCCGGGCGATCCTGGAATTCTTTCTGGCACGCCTGGATGAAAAACTCTTCCTGCACTTTGAGCTCATCCCCGACCGACTACCCGAGGCCCTGCGTGAACTGATCGCCCGCTTCCCACCGGGCAGCCTGCAATTCGAGATCGGCATCCAGAGCCTCAATCCCGCGGTACAGCAACGCATCGATCGCAAACAGGACATGGGCCGCAGCGCCGATAATCTGCGCTGGTTGCGTGAACACAGCCATGCCCATCTGCATGTGGATCTGATCATCGGCCTGCCGGGCGAGGACATGGCCAGCTTTGGTCAGGGCCTTGATCAGTTGTACGCACTCCATCCCCATGAGATCCAGCTGGGCCTGCTCAAACGCCTGCGCGGTGCACCGATCGCCCGCCACAGCGAGGCCTTTGGGATGCGCTACATGCCCAGGGCCCCCTATACGGTGCTGGCCAGCGCAGCGATCCCCTTTGAGCAGATGCAGCGCCTGGCCCGTTTCGCCCGCTACTGGGACCTGATCGCCAATAGCGGGCGTTTTACCCAAACCCTGCCATTATTGCTGGGGCAACAGCCCTTTGCGCGTTTTATGCGCTGCAGCGACTGGCTCTACCAGCGCACCGGACAAACCCACAAAATTCAGTTGGAGAAACTGTTCAATCTGCTGCACCAGGCCCTGATCGGTCCGCTCCAGCTCACGCCCGAGGCGGTGGAGGCCGCACTGCTGGCCGACTACCAACGCAGCGGACACAAGGGGCGGCTAGGCTTTCAACATCGTGACACAGCGCATTCGGGAAAGTCCGCAAAATCCGCACCCGGCCAACGCCAACAACGTCACCAGCACTCGTCCACATCGCTTGACCTGCCAAAGCACTGGCAGGATACTGAACCTAAAGCGCAGCCATGAACAGGGATCTTCTGATCTGCGAACATAATAATCATCACCGACAGGGTTCCCCATCGGGAAATTTCAGGAGTCGTAATGGTCGAATGGCTACTCCAACGTTGCTGCCTGCTGGGGATCCGCCAGAAGGTCGTGATCGTGCTGCTTATCGGTCTATTGATCGCACTTTCCATTAGCGGCTGGTTACTGCTGCGCGATGTGGAGCAGGACATCCTGAAGGAAACCAATCGACGCGGCGCTGAAATGGTCGATTATCTCTCCCAGTCACTGGCCTACAGCATGGTCGGCTATGACTACCACACCATTCAATTACAACTCGATCAAATTATTCAAAGTGGCTCAATCATGCAGGTACGCGTACTGAGCGATCGTGGCAACCTGATGGCCGAGGCAACACACCCGAGCCGACCATCCGTCGAGCGGGCTGGCTTCGACGGCCCGGTATGGCTGAACCAACAGCATATCGGTCATATTGAGCTGGAATTGAATATCGATCCCATCGTGCAGCAGCTGGCCGCGCAAAAAGCGGCCATCATCAAGCGCGAGATCATTGTCATCCTGTTGATCGCCCTGGGTGAGTTCATGGTCTTATCCTGGGTGATCATCCGTCCCCTGACCCAAGTCTCCCGTGCGCTGGAATCCAACGTGGATGACAGCGGGCTGATCCTGCGCGAGATCCCAGTACATGCCAAGGACGAGATCGGTGAGCTGGCACAGCGCTTTAATCTGGTTCGCGCACAACTGAATGTCGCCAATGAAAAACTACAGGGTAAAGTGGAGGCTACCGACAAGGAATTACAAGCCGCCTATGAGCAATTATTGGCACAATCCGCCCGATTACAGGACATTAACGATGAACTGGAACGCATCAGTCTCACCGACCCCTTGACCGGGCTGGGCAATCGGCGTGCCTTCGATCTGGATATCGAAAACGATGTGGCAATGTTCAAACGCCATGGCGATCTCGGCAGCCTGGTGATGATGGACCTGGATCATTTCAAGCGCATCAACGATACCTACGGCCACGATGTGGGTGATCAGGTACTGGTACAGTTTGCCCACATGCTGCGTGTTCATATCCGTGAAACCGACAGCATCTGTCGCATGGGCGGCGAGGAATTCGCCATCTTTCTGCGCCGTACCGATAGCAATGAGGCAATCGCCACCGCCAACAACCTGCGCGAGCTGACCGAGATGATGGCAATCGAGATCGGCGATGAATTGCAGATCCAGATCACCGTCAGCATCGGCGTGGCCAGCCTGTCCAACGAACGCCAGCTCGACACGACCATGAGTCTCTACAAGGCGGCCGACCAGGCCATGTATATCAGCAAGCAGCGCGGTCGCAATCAGGTCACATGCTACGATCAACTGAAGCTGCTACACACACAAAGAGGATGACACCATGCAACCATGCAGGACACTATTGAGCCTGATATGCTCACTGGTTTTCAGTGGCACACTACTTGCCAGCACACCACCATCAGCCCCACAAGCATTGATCTTCGGCTCAGTGGCCATGGACATCCCCGCCGCGATGCATGCCCGCCTGACGCCCGTTACCCACTATCTAAGCGATGCCATGAGCATGCCGGTCAGCCTGCGCCTATCACCCAACATGGGAGATGCCATCACCGAACTCAGCGAGGGTCGCAGCGATCTGGCCTACCTCACCCCGGTGGCCTATGTGCGCGCCCGAAACCGCGGCCAGGTCGAACCCCTGGTCAAAACCATTACGGTCGGTGAGGAAACATTTCGTCTGATGATCGTGGTGGCCGAAAACAGCCCCATTCAGCGCATCGAGGATCTGCATGGCAAGCGCTTCGCCTTTGGCGATCGTGGCGCACTATTACAACGCGCCAGCGTAGTCGGCGCCGGCATATCCCTGGAAGAGTTTGGGGAATTTCAATTTCTGGGACATTACGACAACATTGTGCGTGGGGTGCTTAGTGGTGATTTCGATGCGGGCATCCTCAAGGACACCACCGCCTTGCGCTGGCAGGGCGAGGGGATCCGCATTCTCCATGCATCACCACCACTACCGCCCTATGTGATCGCCGCCCGCCAGGGTCTGGCGCCCGAACTGCTGGAGCGGCTGCGCCAGGCCCTGCTGGCGGCGCGCGCCGATGACCCGATCTCCGGCCCGGCAATACGCGCCCTGGATGCCAACTACAATGGCTTCACCGAAGTCAGCGACACGGATTACGATGTGGTGCGCGCCCTGATCGCGCCCTTTGAACAGGCCGCTAGGCCCGCCCAATAGTCAGATCATTCGATGAATGGTAATAATCACTGGACACGGCCATCTGCTCAACCTGCTCCAGCAAAGCCTGCATGCGCAGCTCGGCGCTGGATATCGGCGCACAGTCTTCACACATCGGGTCCTCGCAAGGCTGGCGGGTATACAGCCAGTAATGTATCGCCCCTGCCAGCAGGCCATCGGCAATATCCCAGGGGTCGGCCTTGGGGTCTTGCTCCAGCAGCTGATTACCCAGCTCGACCAGGCGTGCCGCAGCCAGGTCAATGGGGTTTTCGGACGCCTCATTATCGTGAATACTCATCTCAACACTCCTCTTTGACTGTCGTTGCGCCCGGTCATGCGCTATCTTGAAGGCATTACATCACATTCACGATACCCACGCATGTCGCCACGACCATATCACACTATCAAGCGCACACTCTCCCGACCTGCCGACTAACACAGGGCGTCCGCATACGCCTCCCTGGGTAGGAACATCATGTAAGTATGCGCTCACCCTGAAGTGCGCCACGACCCGATTGTCCGCCCCCCGGGTGCGTGCTATCTTGCCTCGCCCCATCTTCGGAAACCCGTCCATGTCCCGCTGGCGTCCACCACAGCCTCCCAAGTCCCCCTATATCACCGCTGCCGGCTTCACTGCGCTGCAACAAGAATTGCAGGACTTGTGGCTGCGCCGTGCCGAGGTGACGCGCCACCTGGCGGCCGCCGCCGCCGAAGGGGACCGCTCGGAAAATGCCGAATACATCTATCGCAAGAAGGAATTGGCCGGTATCGACCGGCGCATTCGTTATCTGCAAAAGCGCCTGCCCGATTTGACCGTGGTGGATCGTCCACCGGCCGATCCCGACAAGGTATTCTTCGCCGCATGGGTCAGCCTGGAAGATGACGAGGAGGGCGTGGAAGTCACATATCGTATTGTCGGTCCTGATGAATTCGACCCCACCAAGGGCTGGATTAGCATCGACTCACCACTGGCACGCGCGCTGCTGAAGAAGGGACTGGATGATGCGGTTACGGTAGAAACACCAGCCGGGCCAAAACACTATTTTGTCACGGCGATTCACTACTAGCCCCTGACACACTGCCCCAGCACTGACTGTACCCAGCTTACTGCCGCCATCGGCGCGCAAAGCTATTTCCTTGTACTAGACTCTGGAATGCATGCACGGATGCAGGCCAGGTTCAAGTATTACAGGCATAGGGAGGACAGATGCGCCGCCGCTCGGAGAATACCCGCAGTCTTGATCAGCACATGGTCAAAAATCCCCGTCTTTTCCAAAAAGGGCATCCCCGGCGGCTACCGGCGTCCCTGTTAGAGATGATACCGAGTGCCCTAACAGGCTGTTGTTGTCTACTCATGCATCGCGATAGGGCGTTACAAAGCCCGTCCATGGGCTTTGCCCCAAGGGGTCAGCTCTACGAGCTGTTCCAAATCGCTCCCGGCGATTTGGTAAAATCGGGCTCAAAATGCGCATTTACTACGTGTAAACTGCGCATTCTACTCCGGGCATCCTGCCCTTCGCCCTTGCGGGCCAGCCTTCGGCTGTTCCGTTTTGCTCCCTGCAATACGGTCGCCCGCAATGCCTTCTCTCGCACTCGCCTGAGCGACAACAACAGCCTGCTAAGGGCTATTCACCGCACCATCACCACCCCCATCACCCCGATCGAAATAACCCGGTCATTGATCGTCGTATAAGAGGCCACACCCAGAGAATGATACTGGGACACAAAGGCACTAATACTGCCAATCCCCAAAGCCTTTTCTACCTGGCTGCGTTCCGCGACCACCTGTTTGATCTTTTCCCGATGCTGTTCTGGCGAGGGATTGAAAAAATAGGCCAGGACCAGCACCACGATCACCATCGGAATCGATACCACACGCAGCGTTAACATTTGCCTTCCCCATATTTATAGTCCAGCCCAATATAGCCATTAGCCGGGAAATTATCCTCCATCCCGTTCACATTTGGCATTCCGCTGCCTGGTGGCCTTGGCTATACTGCCTGACATTACCCAAATGCACGGGAATGAACGTGACGGACCTGCCATCTGCCTTCAAGAAGGCGCGCGAATATGGAATTGGTGAATACCTGGAATTACTGGGGGAACTTTCCCAGGAATCCACCAAGAAGGGCATCCTGGATCGCAAGACCAAAGAGTTGATCACCCTGGGGATTGCCCTGGCCAAGGGCTGTCACCGCTGTATCAGTATTCACACCGAAGCGGCCAGAAAGATGGGAGCCAAGGGCAAGGCATTGCGTGAAGTCAGCAAGCTGGTGCTGTTCATTAATGCCAGCCCCGGTTGCGACAGTGTGGACCTGTGGGACGAATGGCGTGATTCCTGGAAATCCTTTTCCAGCGCCAAGGGTCCGCTGGAGCGCGCCCACCGTGAATTGATCGCGCTGGGGATCGCCCTGGTGCGCCAGCAGGCCCCCCACATTGATCTGCACACCCGCGCCGCGATCAAGCATGGTGCCGATGCCAATGCGGTGTTCGAGGTGGTGCCGATCGCGCTGCTAATGGATGGTGCCCCGGTACTGTCACAGATCCCCTGCCTGGTCGATGCCATCGACCAGGCTCAAAACGACAAATCCGCCTAGGAGGCCGCATGGAAGGCTACGATTTTTCCCTGGAAATGCACGTGCGCGACTACGAATGCGATATCCAGGGAATCGTCAATAACGGTGTGTACCAGAATTATCTGGAACATGTGCGCCACGTCTATCTCAAACAGATCGGCATCGATTTCGCCGAGCTGGCCCGCCAGGGAATCAACCTGGTGGTGGTGCGCGCCGAGCTGGACTACAAGCTTCCCCTGACCACCGGCGACCACTTTGTAGTCGCCCTGAAGATGCGCCGTGAATCGCGACTTAAATTTGCCTTTTTTCAGGATATCTATCGGCTGCCTGATAAACGCCTGATCATGAACGCCAAGGTGATTGGCACCGCTCTCAATCAGCGCGGTCGTCCCGAGCTACCCGAGGCCCTGGACAGGATGCTTGTCGACTGATGGCCAAGCTGCTCTACAAGCTGAATGGGGTGCCCGAGGACGAGGCGGACGATATCCGCGAGCTGCTCGACCAGCACGGCATCGAATTCTACGAAACCTCCGCCGGACGCTGGCAGATCTCGGTGGCGGCGATCTGGATCCGTCATAACGAAGACTACCCGCAGGCCAAAACCCTGCTGGACCTTTACCAGGAAAAACGCTTTCAGGAGGCGCGTGCCGATTATCTGCAACGTATCGCCGATGGCACCGCCGAAAGCTTCTGGCAACGGCTGCAACGTGAACCCTTGCGAGTATTGATCTACATCCTGGCGGTGGCCTTTATCGTCTATCTGACCGTGGTGCCCTTTATCCAGTGGGCAATGCATTAACATCCCATGACGCCACCGCTGATACAGTCATTGCTGCAACCGCGCTTCTATCCCCATCCGGTAGCCGATTGCCAACTGATCGAAACCCATATCTCCTGGGTGATCCTGGCCGGTGAATTTGCCTACAAGATCAAAAAACCGCTGAATCTGGGCTTTCTGGATTTTTCCAGTCTGGAAAAACGCCGGCATTACTGTGCGGAAGAAATCCGACTTAATCGCCGCCTCGCCCCCGAGATCTACCTGGATGTGCTCAGCATTGGCGGCAGTGCCGCGCATCCCCTATACCAGCACACACCGGCGATCGAATATGCGGTCAGGATGCGCCGCTTCGAGATGCAAAACCAATTGGATATTTTGCTGGGAGCGGGGCATCTTGATAGCCAGATCGTTGACGCCTTTGCTCAGGCTATCGCCCGTTTTCATCAGAGCATTGTCGGCGCAAGGCCACCTGCCGATCTGGGTACGCCGAGCCAGGTCTGGCAGCCGATGGCGGAAAACTTCCAGCAGATCCGTGCGCTGCCCATATGGACGCAGGAAGATACCCATCTTTCTGCCCTCGAGGCCTGGAGCCAGGAGCAGTATCGGCAACACCAGGCCTTGCTGTCACAACGTCTTGCAGAGGGCTTTGTACGTGAATGCCATGGGGATATGCATCTGGCCAATCTGGCCTGGATCGATCACATGCCGCTGATCTTTGATGGCATCGAATTCAACCCGGCACTCCGCTGGATCGATGTGATCAGCGAGATCGCCTTTGTGGTGATGGACCTGCATCAGCATCACCGCAGTGATCTGGCCTGGCGCCTGCTGAATGGCTATCTGGAACACAGTGGTGATTATGCCGGGCTAGCCCTGCTGAGATTTTACCTGGTCTATCGCGCCATGGTGCGCGCCAAGATCGCCGCGATCCGCCTGGCGCAACTGGAGGCGGGCACCGCGCAACAGGCCGCACGCAGTGAACTGCAAGACTATTTGCAACTGGCCGCATCCTTCACCCGTGCGCAACGGCCACAGCTACTGATTTGTCATGGCCTGTCTGGCTCTGGAAAGTCGGTACTGGGGATGCAATTACTGGCGCGAATCGGTGGGCTGCGTATCCGCTCCGATGTGGAACGAAAACGGCTGTTTGGCGTATCGCCCCAGCAGCGCGGCGAGGACAGCCTCTACCAGCCTGATGCGACCGCGCAAACCTACCAGCGGCTGGCAAGGCTGGCCGGGGCCATGCTGGGTGCGGGGTTCACGGTGATGGTCGATGCGAGTTTTCTGGATGCTGCCGAACGTGAGCACTTTGCCCAACTGGCGAAGGAGCGGGGTTGTCCGTTCTGGATCCTCAGCTTTAGCGCCAGCGAGAGCGTGTTGCGCCAGCGCCTGGCGGCACGGCGGGGCGATGCCTCGGATGCGGATACCAGCGTGCTGGACAAACAGCTGGCCAGCTTTCGGCCATTGGCCGAAGCAGAGCTCAAGCAGACCCTGCGGATCGACAGCGAGGCCGTCGATCCCCTGCGCCCGGCGCTTACTGGTTTATTGCCGACATCAGCTCAAAATGCTGCAGGAAGGGATGACTGAGTGAGGGATTGCGGATCATCTGGCGATAATTACCGCTGACGAATTCCAGTGCGCCGGTGGCTACCGCAGGGCCCAGGCGGGTCAGACCAAAACCGCTTTCGATCCAGTCCTGCCACTTCTCCGGCTCGGCACGCAGATCCCAGTCCAGGCTGCCGCCATCGAAATTGCCGGCCTGAATCACCTTGCCGTTTTCAATCACCATCATCCCGCGCGGCTTTTCCTCCCCCTTGAAGCCATAGGCAATACGCGCGTTAAAGCCGGCCTTGGCCAATGGGGTCGTAATCTCTGCATTCGTATTCCATTGCTGCTGCAGGGCCTGCATCCATGACTCACTGAAGATCTCACTCATACCGGCACTTCTCCTTTTTTATATTCTCAAGGATCAACGAGATAGCCTGGGCGATTGTAGCAAAAAACCCGTTGATGTGCTGTGGCATTCAGGACTCAGGCAATGCGCTCGAAGATCAGGTCCCAAACCCCGTGCCCCAGACCCTGGCCACGCCGTTCAAACTTGGTCTCGGGGCGATAGGCGGGGCGGGGCAGATAATCACCCGAGGGGGAAGTGTTGCGAAAGCCCTCGGCGGCACTCATCACGGCCAGCATGTGCTCGGCATAGTTCTGCCAGTCGGTGGCCATGTGCAGCTGCCCGCCAATCTGTAACTTGCGTCGCAGCAATTGTGCCCAGGCAGGTTGAACCTGGCGGCGCTTGTGGTGACGTGTCTTGTGCCAGGGATCGGGAAAGAACAGATAGACGGCGGCGAGACTGGCATCCGGGATCTGTCGCGCCAAGACCTCGACCGCATCGGCGCAGATTACCCGCAGATTTTGCAGACCGCGTTTCTCGATCTGTATCAGCAGATGACCCACGCCGGGGCGATGCACCTCGATACCGATGTAATCGTTTTGCGGGTGGGCCTGGGCGATCTGCGCCAGGGATTCACCATTGCCAAAACCGATCTCCAGGATGCGCGGCGCGGCGCGGCCAAATACCGCATCCAGATCCAGCAAGCTGTCCGCCTGCGCGATGCCAAAACGCGGAAACAACTCGTCCATGGCACGCTGCTGGCCGGCGGTCAGCCGGCCCTCGCGACGCACGAAGGAGCGAATGCGACGAAGATGAATGGTGTCGTTCATGAAAGGCTACTCACCGCAGAGGCGCCGAGTACGCAGAGTGTGTTTGCCTGCCTGAGACATTCCAGGCCTTGAGACCCATTCAATGCAGGCCAATGCCTACCCTCGGGCGAACCGCCTTTTCTCTGCGTACTCTGCGGTAAAAAGGTTTTAGAAAAACGTCCCGTCGATAGGACTGGAGGCGGAGGCATAGCGCTTCCTGGGGATGCGCCCGGCGAGGAAGGCCTCACGCCCGGCCTCGACCGCCTTTTTCATTGCCGAGGCCATCAGCACCGGATTTTTCGCCCCGGCGATGGCGGTGTTCATCAACACCCCGTCGACCCCCAGCTCCATCGCCATAGCCGCATCGGAGGCGGTACCCACCCCGGCATCGACGATAATTGGCACCTTGGCATTCTCGACGATGGTGAGGATGTTATAGGGGTTCTGTACCCCCAGACCCGAGCCAATCGGTGCCGCCAACGGCATCACCGCCACGCAGCCCATTTCTTCCAGACGCTTGGCCAGGATCGGGTCATCCGAGGTATAGACCATCACCTTGAAGCCCTCACGCACCAGGATCTCGGTGGCCTCCAGGGTGGCGGTCACATCCGGGTAGAGGGTCTTGTCATCACCCAGCACCTCGAGCTTGACCAGGTCGTGACCGTCCAGCAGCTCACGTGCCAGTCGGCAGGTACGCACCGCATCGGCGGCGGTATAGCAGCCGGCGGTATTCGGCAGGATGGTGTAGCGATCCGGCGGCAAGACCTCGAGCAGATTCGGCTCATTGGGATCCTGTCCGATATTGGAACGGCGGATCGCCACGGTGACGATCTCGGCCCCGGCGGCTTCGGTGGCCAGGCGGGTTTCTTCCAGGTCACGGTATTTACCGGTGCCGGTCAGCAGGCGGGAGCGGTATTTCACCCCGGCGATGATCAGTGGGTCGTTGTGTTGGGACATGGCAGTTCCTGAACGGGTTTGAAAACGGGGGAGAGTGGCGTCGATGGTGGCTCAGCCACCGCCAATGGCATGGACAATCTCGATATTGTCCTCGGGCTGCAGGATGTGCTCCACATAGCTGCTGCGCGGGATAATCTCCCGGTTGACCTCCATCGCAATGCGCTTGCCCGCCAAGCCCAACTCCTCAACCAGCTGCGCGGCAGTGCAATGATCTGGCACCAGGCGTGCCTCGCCGTTAAGATAGATATTCATGGCCGCCAAGACTAGCGGCAGGGGGGCGTGACGTCAATCCGGTTCAATGCTGGCCGGTTCAATACTGGCGCGATCCCTTCCATACTCGTCAAACCGAATCGCGCCTCAGACAAGGTCATACATGGAAACCATCAATTTTCGCCTGCCACCACAGCAGCAGCCCGGCGAGGATGCCTTTGATACCAGGCCTGTGGCGGTGCGGCAGTGGATAGCCGAGCTGCCCCTGGGCAATCTGTCAGAGACCGCCCGCCTGCTATATGCCGCCCTGCAGGAAACCAACCGTCTCAAGCTCCCGCTGGATCATCGACTGACGATGCTTGAGGCCATGGCCCCGGCGCTGCATACGGTGCTGGGTACCTTGCAGCAAAAAATGGCCGCCCAGCCGCTACCCCTCTCGGCACAAACCCGTCGTATCAGCGAATTCAGCGCACAGTTACTGGTCGAGGTGGTGATCGCCTATCAGGCCGTACTGGATGGCCAGCAACAGGGTTCCTGGCTATTTCGCCTGACCCACCATGAACTGTGGCCACTGTGCATCCACCGCATGCTCCACTATCTGGGCCAGATCAGTCGGGTGCATCGCCTGGTACACCTGCCCAATCCGACCGGGCTTTGGCAGGCCATGCACCGCCTTTTTCTCGAGGCCGATAATCATCGCCGCCGAGCCGAACTGCTGCAGCTGCCCTGGGACAAATCCCGCCATGAAAGCATTGAACAATGCTATCTGCAGCAACACCTGATCGCACTGCTTGATCCCAGTCTGTTCAGCAAGCCCGAACTGGACAAGGTGCTGACAGCGATCCCCGGCTGGGCCATGCTCGCCACCCTGCGTGCCCCCACCGATTGGCAACCGACCCTGCCAGCCTATTGGATCCGTCTGGATCTCGACAGCCCGCATACCAGTGCAGCCTCACAAACCTCGGCACAGGAACATGAACACAGCCCTGCGCTACTGCTGGATCTGGGGGCCCTGCAGAACAGCCTTGAGCAACAGCTGGCGGGCGAACGCCTCAACACCTCAAGCCTGGAAGTCCTCCGCCGTGCCTGGCAGGTACCGGTCGGTCCGCGCGAAGCACGCAGCCACAGCCACGCAAAGTTTCAGGCCGCCATCGGTATCAGCGCCCTGTTCAACCTGCTGCGCAGTGAAAATCGCCACCGCCGCGACGGCATCAGCGACCAGCAGTTTTCCGACGAGCTCAAACCGCTGCTCGCCATCGCCAGTAAACCGCCCGCCAGCCCGGCCAAACCTGCCACTAATGTCTGGGACAATATCTTCTTTGCCACCGAACTCACCGGCAACTCCTGGTCCATGGACAGCCAGGAAATGCACTACCACTACATCAGCGCCCAGGAGCACGACGCCAGTGACAGCGGTTCCTGCCTGGAGTTTCAGGTTGCCGATCTGCCCGCCATCGATGTGGGTGAGTTACTTGGCCTGCGCCGCCACCCGGGTGGCGCGATGCAACTTTGCGAATTGCGCTGGGTCCAGCAAAAACAGGATCGCATCCTGACCGGGGTGATGGTACTGGCCAACCAGCTCGAGGCCATCCTGACGGTGATGCAAGAGCAGCAACAACGCACCGCCCTGGCCGGCCTGCTGGGTATCGGTCGAGACGGGCATCCGCAATTATTCCTGCCAAATCTACCCGGCCTGGCCCAACGCCAGCTTTCGCTGGTGGTGGACGGCTGTGAAGTCCCCATCGTGCTTCACCAGCGCAGCGCCATCTCGCCACTCTTTATCGCCTATCACTTCGGCCTGCACCCCTCACTGCAAGATGCCCAAAATCTGGGTGTCAGCGTCAACCTGGACGATCTCAAACAACGATTGCACCAGCTGACCCAGCACCCGCCCAGCCCTAACAAACAAAGCAAGGACGATTTTTCCGATCTCTGGGATTCGCTGTAAAGGTAAGCTGCCGGGGCTACCGCCGCCGCGGCACAGGTGCTAGAATCGCGGCGCAATGCGGGTGTAGTTCAATGGTAGAACGGCAGCTTCCCAAGCTGCATACGAGGGTTCGATTCCCTTCACCCGCTCCACTTCCCTTACATCCCTGCGTAAAAGCTAGCCCAATGAGGCCCGCACCTGGTTGCGCCCGCCTGCCTTGGCCTCGTATAGCCGCTGATCGGCCTCGCGGATGAGTCCCTCCAGGCCATGCATGTCCTGGCGATACTGAGCCACCCCAAAGCTGGCGCTAAAGTTTATCCCTTGGTCATCCACCTCAATCCATAGCTCGGCAAGCCGCTCGCGCATCCGCTCAGCCACGATCACCGCCTCGTCCAGGCGTGTTTCCGGCATAAACAGAATGAATTCCTCGCCGCCCCAGCGTGACAGCACATCGCCAGCTCGGGCACATTTCGTCAGCTCCCGTGCGGTTTCTACCAGCACCTGATCGCCCTGCGCATGCCCATGCTGGTCGTTGATGAGCTTGAAATCATCCAGGTCGAGCAGGATCAACGACATTGGGCGAAACTTGCGCAAGCCGGTATGCCATAGCGGCTCGACCATCTCGGCAAAGGCGCGACGATTGTGCAGGCTGGTCAGGGGATCGATGCGGGCCATCTGCTCTGCCCGCACCCGCTGATCCTGATTGCGCCGGAATTGCTCAGCCAGGGCCAGCGCCAGCAACACCGCCTCAATCACCGTGCCCACATCCACCGCACGGTAGCCCAGTACGGTATAGGGCAACCAGCCCCACACGGTAAGCGCAGTGAGCGCCGCGCCCAGGGCCGAGGCGATGGCCGCATAGAGAAAATAAGGTGCCACAGGATTGCCGGCGCGCAGGGCCGTTACCCCCAGCAGGATCATCAGCACGGAAAACAGCAGGATAAAGGCAAAGGCCAGGTACAAGGCCAGCACCTGCCAGGCGGCCAGGATGCATATCGCCATCGCCAGCACCACGCTGGCACCGATCCACATCATCAATCGATGACTGCGTGGGCAACACTCTTGAGTGTCCAAAAAACGCGTGGCAAACAACAGGCCACTGAGCCCGTAGGCAATCATCAATACCGGGTTTGACCACTGCTGCCAGTTCGGCGAGCTAGGCCACAACCACTGAAAGCCGTGCCCGGTGTAGGCAAGATTCATCAAAATGAACAGCAGCAGATAAATGGCATAGAAAAGGTAGCGGCTACTCCTTATCCCCAGGTACAACACCAGGTTGTAGAGCAGCAGGGCCGCCAACACCCCGTAGAGCAGACCATAGCTATAGGCGTCGATCTGTTGGCGCGCATGCATCTGCTCTACGCTGCTCAGGTAGATCGGCAGCACCATCGGGTCGGCGCTGACAACACGCATGTAGAGGGTGGTGGTACCGGGGGAAAGCCGCTCTTCCACCACAAAATACCGCTGCTCGATGGGGCGCTGCGAAAAGGGCAGCGCATCACCCAGACGGTATTCTGCCTGCACGGTGTTATTGCGCAAAAAATACAGCTCGACATGGTCCAGCCAGGCAGTCTCGATGGACAGGCGGCGCAGCAGGTCATGCCTAGTGGGATTATTCATCTCGATGCGCAGCCACCGTGGCCTGGCACCAATACCGAAATTTAGATAAGCCCTGGTAGAGGGAAGGAAATCACCGTTTGCATAGGCTTGCTGCGCCTCGACCAACTGCATCGGCGCATCCGCCTCCTGCATCAGCCAGGCAGATGAGCCAATCGCGCCACCATATTCCTGCGGCAAATCAACAGGCTGAGCGAAAAGATTCAGGCTCCAGGCCAACAGCAGTAACAGCAGTGCCAAATGTGTATTCATCGGGGCTTCGCCAGCGGGGCATCGAAAGTTCATGGCGCTATGTAACACGAAAGAGCTGAATGGTATAGCTGGCAGCCTGTCGGATGTATGCCAAAAGACCTGCTGCCGCTACACTTTTACCCGCGGCCCTGCTAACTTGGGCGCTTGGTATTGGAACAGCCTGCTGGAGATCACCGCTCATGAAACGCGCATTGACATGGATCCTTGGTCTGGCCGGGCTACTGCTTGGTCTGTTTCTGCTGGCTATCGTCGCAGTATTGATCCTGCTTAACCCCAATGACTACCGTGAGCAGATTGCCAATACCGTGCAGGAGCAGACCGGACGGGAGCTGCGCATCATCGGCGAGATCGAATTTTCTTTCTTTCCCTGGCTGGGGCTGGAACTGGGGCAGCTCGAACTGGGCAATGCGCCCGGCTTTGCCGAAGAGCCCTTTGCCGGGATCCGTCGCGCCGACCTCAAGGTCAAACTGCTGCCTCTGTTTCGCATGCAGGCCGAGATCGATACCATTGCCCTGCATGGCCTGAGTCTCAATCTGCACCGCCTGGCCGATGGACGCAGCAACTGGGATGATCTGGTCGGTGAAGCCAGTGAAATCGAAGAAGAAGAAGCGGCTACACCTCCATCCGAGGCCGTATCGCCCGAGCAGTTGCTTGAGTCACTGGCGATCAATGGTATCGAGATCCTCGATGCCCGTATCCGCTGGCAGGATGACAGCAGCGGCCAGATCGCCCAACTGAGCGGCCTCGAACTGATCACCGGTGCCATCAGCCTGCGCGAGCCTATCCCGATCCGCCTGGCCGCCCGCCTGGTTCTGAACGAACCACAACTAAGCGCACAATTAGATCTGTCCACCGAACTTGCCTTCAATCTGGCGGAAGAGCGCTATCAACTAAATGCCCTGCGCCTGCAACTGCAAGCCAGCTCAAGCCTGCTACCCATCGACCCGCTCAAGCTGAACCTGCAGGGCGATCTGGCCGCCGACCTCAAACAGCAGACTGCCAGCATCGACAATCTGCTGCTGCAGACCATGGGTGCCGAGATTGGTGCCCAGCTTTCGGCCAGCCAACTGCTGGGCGATCCTGCTGCCCAGGGACGGTTGCACCTGCAACTCAAGGACAGCGGACCACTGGGGCAGCTGGTCGAACTGCCCGAGGGGATGCAGCTGAGCGCCCTGCAGGGCAGTCGGCTCAATACCCGTTTCAGCCTGGACCTGGCCGACCAGACCCTCAAGGTGGATGAGCTAAGCCTCTCGGCATTGGGGCTGGAGCTGGCACTCAAGCTGGCGATCGCCCAGCTGATCGACAACCCGCAGATCAGCGGCAGCCTGCAGAGCAATGAATTCGTTCCCCGCCAGCTGCTGGGCCAGCTCGGTATCGAGCTGCCCGAGATGGCCGACCCCAATAGCCTGATCCTCGCCAGTCTGCGCAGTGAGTTTGCCGCCAGCACCGAGCATGTCGCGCTCAGCAAGCTGCAACTGCGCCTGGACGATAGCCAATTACAGGGTGATCTTTCCGTGCGAAATTTCGAGGCACCGGTGATTCGCTATCAACTCAAGCTGGACGAGATCGACCTCGATCGCTACCTGCCACCACCCAGCGAAGCGGAGGCCTCGGAATCCCTTGCAGAGGCCGAGCCTGTCGATCTGCCGCTGGAACTGCTGCGCAGTCTGGATATCGATGGCAGCTTCCAGATCGGCAAGCTCAAGGTGATGAACCTGCGCAGCGATAGCATCCTCAAAACCCTGCGCGCCGAGAAGGGCCTGTTCCGTGTCCATCCCCTTAGCGCCAATCTGTATCAGGGCAGTTATAGCGGCGATCTGCGTTTTGATGTGCGCCAGAACACCCCGAAGCTGGCCATGAATGAGCGCCTCAGCGGGGTCGAGGCCGGGCCACTGCTCAAGGATTTCCTTGGTGAGGATTATGCCAGCGGCACCGCCAGTGTGGCCGTGACCATGACGGCCGAGGGCCTGGACCCGTTGGCGATACGTCGCAGCCTCAATGGTCAGGGCAATCTCAGTTTTGAGAACGGTCAGATCAAGGGGATCAATATCGGCCATCTGATCCGTCAGGCCTATGCCCTCTACAAGGGCCAGCCTGCCCCGGCCGAAGAAACCCGCCAAACCGACTTCACCGCGCTTCGCGGCAGCTTTACCGTGCGCAATGGCCTGATCAATACCCGCGACCTGAGTGCCCGTTCGCCACTGTTCCAGGTCCTGACCCAGGGCGATGTGGATCTGGTCCGTGAGCAACTGGACCTGCGCATCGATACCACCATCGTCGGCGGTCTCAAGGACGCGGCCAATCAGGATATCGATGAGCTCAAGGGCCTCAAGCTGCCGATCACCGTCAAGGGCAGCTTTGCCGATCCCAAGTTTGGCGTCGATGTGGCCGGGGTGCTGCGTGCCCGGGTGCAGCAGGCCGTCGAAGAGAAAAAAGAGGAAGTGCGCCAGCAGGTACAGGAAAAGGTCGATGAACGGGTTCAGGAAGAGACCAAAAAGATCGAACAGCAGATCCAGAATCGCCTGTTCGATCGCCTGCGCCGCTGATGGACATCTTTGCCCAGCGCCTGTTGGCCTGGTTTGACCGGCACGGACGCCACGACCTGCCCTGGCAGCAGGGACGCAGTCCCTACCGGGTCTGGGTTTCGGAGATCATGTTGCAGCAAACCCAGGTCGCCACGGTGATCCCCTATTATCAGCGCTTCATGGCCCGTTTTCCCAACGTGGCCAGCCTGGCGGCCGCCAGTGAGGATGAGCTGATGGCCCACTGGGCCGGGCTGGGTTATTACAGCCGTGCCCGCAACCTGCAGGCGGCCGCCAAGCAGGTGATCGCCGATCACGGCGGCATCTTTCCGCAGCAACGGGATGCCCTGTTGGATCTCCCCGGCATTGGTCGCTCCACCGCCGGGGCCATCCTCTCACTGGCCTGCGACCAGGCCAGCGCGATCCTTGATGGCAATGTCAAACGGGTACTCTGCCGCTACCACGCCATCGACGGCTGGCCCGGCAAGCGCGAGGTCGAACAACAACTCTGGCAATTGGCCGAACAACATACCCCCACCAGCCGCTTTGCCGATTACACCCAGGCCATTATGGACCTGGGGGCCACCGTCTGCCGTCGCAGCAAGCCGCTATGTGGACAGTGCCCACAGCAAAGCGACTGCCAGGCCCATGCCCAGCAACGCTGCCAGGAACTCCCCGCACGCAAACCCCGCCAGGTCCTGCCGGAACGCCACACCACCATGCTGCTACTGCAAAACCCCGCTGGCGAGCTGTTACTGCACAAGCGACCGGGGCAGGGGATCTGGGGGGGGCTTTGGTCTCTGCCCGAATGCCCCCATGATCAAGACGTCAAGAGATGGTGCCGGCAAGAACTTGGTCTGCAACTGAGCCAAACCGAGTTGCACGATAGCCTGCCCCATGTCTTCAGCCACTTTCGTTTGCACATCCATCCGCTTTGCGCCCGCGCGCAGCCAGCTAAGGGGCGCATCATGGAAGCGGATGACACAGTCTGGTATAACACCGGGTCCATTCATCAACTCGGCCTGCCCGCACCGGTTAAAACCCTGGTGCACAGGCTGGTCCTGACCAAGGAGTCAAATACATGAGCCGCATGGTACAGTGCGTAAAGCTGGGCAAAGAGGCCCCAGGCCTGGAACGTCAACCCTACCCGGGTGAGCTGGGTAAAAAGATCTTCGACAAGGTCTCCCAGGAAGCCTGGCAGGCTTGGTTGCGCCAGCAGACCATCCTGATCAACGAGTACCGCCTTACCCCCATCGATCCGCAGCACCGCAAGATGCTCGAAGGTGAAATGGAAAAATTCCTCTTCGGCGAGGGCAGTGCCCAGCCAGCCGCCTTCACCCCACCCAATTAATCCCGGTGGATCCCCCGCCCACGGCAGAGCAAGCACACCGCCTCCGGGCGGACTTTGTTGTGCTTGACAGCCAGACGGATACAGGGTTAAATGGCGGCCCTTCGGCTAGGTAGCTCAGTTGGTAGAGCAGGGGATTGAAAATCCCCGTGTCGGCGGTTCGATTCCGTCCCTGGCCACCACTTTATACGAGAAGCCCGCTTAATCGCGGGCTTTTTCGTTTCGAAATCCAGGGACTCCATCGAACCGCTGCGCGGTTCTCCTGCGAGGCGCATCCCTGCGCCTCGTCCCTGCGGGAGCAGCCTTTGGCTGCCCTGATTCGCTCCTGGCGAATCAGTCCGTCCCTGGCCACCA
>JACUTZ010000128.1 GCA_014859545.1 Gammaproteobacteria bacterium | reverse complement strand
ATTTCAGTACGCCAGGAGGCAGCGTACTGATTATGCCCAGGGATGGGCGGTATTTGGCTTGGTCACTCCTGCGCGTCCTGCGCCCGTGACATACCGTTCATCCATGAACATAAGGCAGGAGGTAAGCCCAACAGCTGCCCGCAACGGATCTGCCAGGCAAAGCCCTTAATCCCTTGGCGTGCTTGGCGTCTTGGCGAGAGCCCTCAATCCCGCTTGCATTCACTCATCCGTCACCGCAGCGGCGCGCGCCTTTTCAGCCTGATACCAAGCATCCGTGGCCTGCACCGCCTTGCTAATGATTTGGTCGAAATAGGGCAGCAGTTCGCCCACATCCTTGGTCTCGGTGCCGAGACGAAACTCGAACACCGACACCTCCGGCTCCTTGCCCAGAAAGGCAATGCTGTAGCTGATCGCCAGGCCGGATTTATCCGGGTGGTCGTAGACCCCGGCGTGGGCAAACACCCGCTCGTCAATGGCTGCAATCAGCGCGGCAAAGATTGACCCATCGCCCTCACTCAGCACCGCAAAATCATCCGCTGGCATGCTACCACTGCCCTGACGACTGATCCGTCCATCACGGTCCATCAATAGGGACAGCGCACTCTTCTCGTCGCACACGATATCGATGCGAAGTTTCTGGATTTCGGATTTTTCCATCTCTTGGCCTTTTACGATGAATGGAATCTACTCGGCAAGCGGGCAGTCTTTTTGCAAACCACAATGCTACCATATGCCGAACAGGAGATTTCCCGGGTCCCCGTCCGTCGAGCCCAACATCATGTCCCAGGCCTCTGCACAGCAAATCCCAAATGACACACAACAGCGCCGCTACGCCCTGAGTGGCCTGCATCTGGCGTCACTATACCGGCCCGGCGAGGGTCTGCCGGTAATCGCCCTGCATGGCTGGCTGGACAACGCCGCCTCCTTCGTGCCGCTGCTCCCCCATCTCCCGAATATGCCGATACTGGTTCCAGACCTGCCCGGTCATGGCCACTCGGCGCACCTGCCCGACTCGGCCAGCTATCACCTGGCGGACAACGCCCGCTGGGTGGTCGCCCTGGCCGATGCGATGGGCTGGCAGCGCTTTGCACTACTGGGCCACTCCATGGGGTCAGGGGCCGCCTGCATCACCGCCGCAGCGGTGCCGCAACGTGTCGCCGGGCTGGTCTTGATCGACGGACTGGGGCCGCTGGCCTACTCCCCCGAACAGGCCATCCAGCGCCTGCAGTCGCTGTTTGCCAAGGCTGGCCAGCGCCGCCCCTCGCGCGCCCTTGCCGACCTGGACACCGCAGTCGCGCTGCGCCAGCGCCTGGGCCGCTTTGCCATCGACACGGCCGCCGCCACGCTACTTTGCGCCCGTGGCACCGAGCAGCGCGAAGACGGCCTGCACTGGCGTCACGATGAACGCCTCCAACAGCCCGGCACCCACTATTTCAGCGAGGCCCAGGCCGAGGCGGTCTTGCGGGCGATCCGCTGCCCTGCAATCCTGATCAGCGCCGAACAGGGGGCCTTACTCGGTTGGGACGGCCTGGCCCGGCGTAAGGCCTGTGTGTCAGGACTGCAACACGTGATCCTGCCTGGCGGCCACCACCTGCACATGGAACACCCCGAGCTGGTGGCCGCCGAGATCCAGCACTTCCTCGACAGCCTCGTAACGCTGGGGCATGCTGGGCACTCTCTCCCCGCGGACAAGGAAGGCGATTGATGCGTACAGGCCGTCAACTCCTTTCCTTTTTGCTGCCCGGCGCATTGATCGGCCTGGCACTCATCGCTGCCAGCCTGCATCCGGGCGCGGCCACGCTGCTGGCCAGTTTCTCCCCCTATTTCCCGTATGCGATGGTGCTGGTGGCGCTGTTGCTGGGCTGGCGTTTTGATCGTTCGCGACTGGTATTTGCCACGGTGATCATCGCCCTGGGTGGCGGCCTGTTGCCGTATTTTGGGCAACGACCCGATGCCACCGCGCGCATCGTTGAGGATGCGGTGATCACCCTGCTGCCACTGAATCTGGCCTTGATCGCCCTGCTCAAGGAACGCGGCATCTTCAGCTGGCATGGCCTGCTGCGCTGGGGTTTCATCCTCGCCCAACCACTTGGGATCGCCCTGCTGATTTACCAGCAGCAATACTACTGGCTGGGGATCTTCGACACTCCGCTGTTGCCCATCGACGCACTGGATCAGCTGGACCTGCGCCAGCCCGCCCTGCTGGCGCTGCTGATCGCCCTGGGGATCAGCCTCTACCAGGCCATCCGTCTGCAAAATCCCATCGAGCACGGGCTGTTCTGGTCGGTGCTGCTGTGCGGCTACGCCTTGATCTTCGTCGACGCCGAGGCGCTGCGCCTGGCATTGCTGGGCGGGGCACTGCTGATCCTGATCATCACCGTGATCGAATTGTCCTACTCGATGGCCTACCACGATGAGCTGACCGGCCTGCCGGGGCGGCGCGCCCTCAACCATGCCCTGCTCAAGCTCGGTGGGCGCTATACCATCGCTATGCTCGACGTGGACCACTTCAAGAAATTCAATGACACCTACGGCCACGACATCGGCGATGAGGTGCTGAAGATGGTCGCGATAAAGATGGGCAAGGTCAGCGGTGGCGGCAAGGCCTTCCGCTACGGCGGCGAGGAATTCAGCGTGGTCTTTCCCGGCAAGTCGCTACGCGATGCCCTGCCCCACCTGGAGCAGATCCGCGAGGCTATCGCCAGCGCGGCGTTCACCGTGCGCAGCAACCAGCGCCCCCGGCAAAAACCCCAGCAGGTCAAACACCGCAGCAGCGAAACGGTGCAGATCACCATCAGCATCGGTGCCGCCGAGCGGGGCGAGGCGGCCCGTGATCCCCAGGCGGTCATCAAGGCCGCCGACAAGGCCCTGTATCGGGCCAAAAAGGCCGGACGTAACCGGGTTGCTGCCTAGTAGCCTGCCGGACTTAAGGCTGTTCTACACCCGCTTTTTTGGCAGGCCGACAGCATCTATTGGTGCTTATTCAAGCAAACGAATCCCAGTGGCCTCGATGCTAATCCGCCGCTGCCGGTAGAGGCCACCGATGGCCTTCTTGAAGGCCTTCTTGCTCATCCCGAACAGCTGTTCGATCAACAGGGGATCAGACTTGTCGTGCACCAGGGCAAAGCCATCATGGGCACGCAGGTAATCCTCGATAATCCGCTCATAGCGATCCCGTGTCTCCGCCCCGCCCTGCAGACTGAGGTCGATCCGCCCATCTGCACGGACCTGCTTGATATAGCCACGAATCGACTGGCCAAAACTCAGCCGCTCGAACACCTCGTTCTTGTACAGCAGGCCCCAGTAGCGGTGATTGATGATCGCCTTGAAGCCCAGCTCGGTGCTGTTGGCAATGATCAGATCCACCGTCTGACCCGCCCTGAAATCAGGCGGGGCCAGGTCATCGAGAAACTTGTCGATCTTGGACGAGGCCACGATACGCCCGTCCACATCATCGATATAGACATAAACCAAATAGGACTGCCCCACCCGCATCGGCAGGTGTTGCTCGGCGAAGGGCACCAGCAGATCCTTTTCCAGCCCCCAGTCCAGAAAGGCCCCCACCTCGGTATTGGCCACCACCGACAGATAGGCAAACTCACCGACCCGTGCCTTAGGGCGCCGGGTGGTCGCCACCGGGCGGGCCTCCGAATCCAGGTAGAGAAATACCCGCAGGCTGTCGCCCACCGCCAAACCGGCAGACACATACTGACTGGGCAACAACACCTCACCCAGCTCGCCCGCATCCAGATACGCGCCAAAGCCGACCATGCGGCTCACCGTCAAATCGCAGTCATGTCCCAGGCCGATGCTCATTGTCCTGCCCCGCTGGCATCCAATACACCCTCGCGCACTTCCATACGCTCGGCATCGGAGAGGCTGATCAGCCGCCCGTCGGTAGTGCGAAAACTGCGCCCTTTGATATCGTCGCGGTAGACATGATAGGTCTGTACCGCGCCGCTGTGGCTGTTGATCACCTGCACCGTATACAGACTGCGCGCATCCTGCCAGTGGTAGTAATAGATGGCCGCAGAGATCCCCAGGGTCAACACCACCAGTAGCGCCGCCACCAGCATCGGCAGGCGGCTGGGCCGGCCCGCTTGAGCCGGTGGCTGGGCAGGCATCCGCCGGGTCTGGCTGGCCTTGTAGCGGGTATAGACAATCGCGCCTATCAGCACCAGCAGGATGACGAAGATTTCTTTTATCATGGCAGCATCGGGGGTCAGTTCAGAATGGGCACAGTCTACAGCAAATCCAGCACAAGCCTTGCAGTCGTTTAGCGCTGACCTAGCCCGGCTCGACGTAGCAATGCCTGTTTCAGCTCGGCCGCCGCCGGTTCTGCCTGCGTCAGAATCGCCTCGATGCGGTTGAAGTGCAGCAAACGGATACCATTGTTATCTGGCTTGATATAGATATCCGGTCGGCTTGCAGCCATTTGCGCGCGAATGATCGACTGCTGCATGATCTTGAAGGTGTTGAACAGCAGATCACTGATCTCGACCTCGTCCTGCTCATCCCGCATCCGTGTACCGGTGACATCGATCGCCACCACGATATCCACCTGCCCCTGCAACAGGTTATAGGGCAAGGGGTTCGACATCCCCCCGTCCAACAACAGCCGCTCACCGCTTGGCTGTGGCGCGAAAAGCCCCGGCACCGCCATGCTGGCAGCGAGCGCGGGGAGCAGTTCGCCCTGGCTGATCACCACCGGCTCACCCGTCCAGTAATCGGTGGCCACGATCGCCAACGGGATCGCCAATTCATCAAAACGCCGTGCCTTGATGTGGCTGGCCAAAAATTCCAGAAAACCGCTGGCATCCAGCAGCCCGCCATTACCAAGGTTCAGCCTCAGCAGATCAGTCAGACCGAGCCTGGCATCCGGGCGCACCATGCGCGACAGCGCACCCAGACTGGAACCGTCGAAGTCGGCGAAGATATCGTGGATCTGATCCGCACTCAGGCCCGCCGCATACAAGACCCCGATTACCGCACCAATGCTGCTGCCCGTGATGTGCTGGGGTTTGACGCCAAGCTCATCAAAGACCTGCAACATCGCGATATGCGCCAAGCCGGCCGCACCGCCGGAACCCAGCGCCAGGCCGACAGTCGGCGGGGCCTGCAGCGGACGATCGCTACCCGCCAGCATCGGAGCAGAGCCGAACAAACAAACCAGCAACAGCCCAATATGCCATACACGCTTCATGGGAAACTCCACATCGGCAAAACCGGCAGCATAGCCCCTTCCTGTCCAGTGCAAAAGCGTCGCTTGCCGGCATCTACGTGCAAGTTTTTTGCTCGGTGAGCATTTGCTATAGTCGACGGCCTTATCCCCCCCCACAAGGAACGCTCATGCTTATGCGCCTGCCCAGCCTCATCCTCGGCCTCACCCTCGGCCTGTTGCTCAGCCTTGGCGCCCATGCCGGCGAGGCCATCAGCGGCAAGCTCAGCCTCGCCCCGGAACTGGCCGCACAGGCCAAACCGGGCGACACCGTGTTTCTGTTCGCCCGTGCCGTCAACGGGCCGCGCATGCCGCTGGCCGCGCTGCGTGTCACGGTGGCCGAGCTACCGCTGAAATTTCGCCTCGACGACAGCATGGCCATGGCCCCGATGGCCCGCCTCTCCAATCATCAGCAGGTGGTGGTGATCGCCCGCATCAGCGCCCATGGCGGGGTACAGGCGGCTAGCGGGGATCTAG
>JACUTZ010000013.1 GCA_014859545.1 Gammaproteobacteria bacterium | reverse complement strand
GGGGCTGGGGGCTGGGGGCTGGGGCAAGCAGTATAAATCCAAGCATACTGTCAGATACCCCGCTTTTCTCCGTGTCCCTGCGTCTGGGCGATATGTTCCCGACATCGCCAACCGACTACATCCCTGTAGTCGTCTGCGGTGAGCTTTTGACTCCTGTGCTCACGCCCGGCGTTTGCCTCAGTCATCCGCGTCGGGGAAATTCTTGCCCTGCTGTTTGCGTTGACGTGGTTTGAGTGGCTGGTCATCCTCATCCATCAAGATGCGCTGCCCATCCCCTTCCAGGTCATCGTATTGTCCCTTGCGCACCGCCCAGATCAACACCCCGACGATCAACAGGCCAAGGAAGATCATGCCGGGGATTAGGGTGTAGATTACCTCCATGACAACTCCTGTGTTGGCGGGCCGACAAGCTTGGCCACGCCTGTCTTAGGGATTAGCGCGACGGACGTATCCCCTTGAACAGGGTGCGAATACGCGCCGCATTGCCGATTACCAGCAGCGAGCTGATCGGCATGGAGATCGCCGCCACCAGCGGGGTGACAAAAGCCATCATCGCCAAGGGTACCATGATCGCGTTGTAGGTAAAGGATATCCCGATATTCTGGCGGATGGTACGCAGGGTACGGCGCGACAGGGCACTGGCCAGACGGACCTTGATCAACTCGTCCCCCATCAGCACGATATCGGCGCTTTCCACCGAGACATCGGTACCGGAGCCGACCGCAATCCCCACATCGGCGCGGATCAGTGCCGGGGCATCATTGATCCCGTCTCCGACCATGGCTACCCGTTCGCCCTGGGCCTGCAGCTCGGCGATCACCTGATCCTTGTCCTGCGGCAGAACCTCGGCGATCACCCTCATCCCACCCAGTTGTTCGGCCACCGCTTCGGCCACCTGGCGACGATCACCGCTGAGCAGGGTCATGCGTACCCCATCCTGGCGCAGCTGCGCCACCAGCTCGCGGGCATCGGCACGCAGCTGATCGGCGATCGCCATCAGACCGGCAAACTGCCCATCCACCGAGATGAACACACAGCTAAAGGCCTGGCGCTCCAACTCATCGATACGGGGCTGCAGGGAGGTATCAATCGCAATGCCCTGCTCCTGCAACAGGGCGGCCTTGCCCAGCAACACCGCCCGCCCCTCGATGGTCGCTGCGATCCCATGACCGGGACGGTTTTCAAAACCCTCGGGCTGGATCGCCTCCACGTCAATGTGTGCCGCCTGCGCCGAGGCGACTATGGCCTGACCGATGCTGTGTTCGGAATAACGCTCGGCCCCGGCGGCCAGACGCAACAAGCTCTGCTCATCCCAGCCGGGCTGGGCCAGGATCTGCTGCACGGTCATCTTGCCAGTGGTCAGGGTGCCGGTCTTGTCGAACACGATATGGGTAACCTTGGAGAATGTCTCCAGTACCGCACTATTCTTGACCATAATCCCAAAGCGTGCCCCCTGCCCCGAGGCCACCGCCATCGACATCGGCGTGGCCATGCCAAAGGCACAGGGACAGGTGATGATCAGCACCGAGGTGGCGGCCATCAAAGCCAGTTCAAAATCGCTCCCTACCCACCAGGCAAAGGTGATGCTGGCCAGGCTCAGTGTGGCCAGCACAAACCAGGGCACGATGCGATCGGCCATGCACTGGATCGGCGCCTTGCTGGCCTGGGCCTCTTCCACCAGGGCGATGATCTTGCCCAGGGAGGTTTCACGCAGGGTGCGGGTCACCCGCACCAATAGCGCGCTGCTGGTGTTCAGGGTGCCGGCCGAGACCGCATCGCCCGGCTTTTTATTGACTGGCGCCGACTCACCACTGAGCATACTTTCATCAATGCTACTGGCCCCCTCCACCACCACCCCATCCACCGGCACCTTGTAGCCGGCCTTGACCAGCACCATCTGCTCGGCCTTGACGCTACGGATTGGCACCACCTTTTCCACCCCATCGATCAGGGTCGTGGCGACCCGCGGCTGCAGATCAAGCAGCCGCTGGGTAGCGGTCAAGGCGGCGCGGCGCGACATCGCCTCCAAATAGCGCCCCACCAGGATGATGAAGATAAAATTCACCACCGTGTCGAAATAGACGTCGCCGAAGGTGCTCTTGGTGAAGGTGATATAGCTGGAATAGGCCCAGGTGACGGTGGCGCCGATGGCAATCGGCAGGTCCATGCTGAGGTGCCAGTTGCGCAGCCCGGTATAGGCCCCCTTGAAGAACAACCAGCCGGAATAAAACAGGGTCGGCGTGGCCAGCACAAATCCCATGATATGAAAAAGATGCCGAAACTCGTCATCGGCTGCGCCGGTGTACAGGGCGATGGAGATCCACATCAGGTTCATCATGGTGAAGCCGGCAAAGGCCATACGATACAGCATCGCGCGATTGCGGCGCTTGATCGCCCCCTCTGCCGCTTCCGGATCGAAGGGGGCCGCCACATAACCGATCTGACCCAGACGCTCGATCAACTGGGAGAGCTTGACCTGCTCATTATTCCAGCGCAGCAGCAGACGGCGTCCGGCCAGATTTACATGGATGCCGAGCACCCCGGGGATCTTCCCCAGGGTATTTTCAATCAGCCACACGCAGGCGGCACAGTGAATCCCCTCGACCAGTAGATTGATCTCGCGCACCGCGCCCATTTCATGGACAAACTCCTCCTGCACCTCCTCGAGATCGTACAGACCGATATCCCTGGGGGGTTCCGGTGGCGGGGAGAGCAGCAGCCCATCCGGGGTGCGCTGATAGAAGCCTTCCATGCCTGCGTCATAGATCGCCTCGCACACGGAACGGCAACCCAGGCAGCAAAAGTCCCGCTGCTGCCCATCGATTTGCGCATGCTGGATCTCATCGGGTGGAGGAAGCTCGAGTCCACAATGAAAACATTGCTCGACCCTGGCCAAAGCGTGGCTTTGCGTCATGGTAATCCGCTGCAGGACATGGCCCCGGGATCGCCGGGGCGTACCTAAAGTATGAGGGTCTAGTTGGTTTTGACCGAGATGCGATGGCGGGTTTCGATATTGTCCTCACCCTGGATCGCCATCACTTTCAGATCCCAGATGCCACGCAGCGGGAAGCTGGTCTCGACACTGAAAATCCCCGGAGCAAAGGGGCGCATTTCCAGTTCAAAATCCGCATCCGCATCCGAGGGGCGATAGGCATGCAGACGGGCGCGGGTATCCTGCAGGGGTAAACCGGCCTTGTCAGTCACATGCAGGTACACCATGGTGGGTCGTCCCATCATAATCTCTTCTGCCACCTGGATGCGCATACGCCAATCCAGCCTGTTGATCATCTCGCGACGCTGCTGAATATTTTGTTCAAAGTGCCGCCCACTCTGATAATAATTTTCATCAACCAGGCCGGGGCTGGTGGTGATCGCCATGGTGATAAAGAATGCGTTGACCAATACCACGAGGCTGATAAATCCCAGCACCCCCAGTACCCAGGGATTGCGCATTGCGTGATTACTGCTTTGTGAAATCGCCATATTTATACCTCTTGTTTGCCATCTCTGGCGCGCGCGTAGGTGCCAGAGACTTCAATACCTAATCCAAATAATTGCATCTCCGGGGCAACACGACCCGAACAGTCATCGATGCTGGCGCTCGGGACTGAAAAAGGCCCCTTCGTAGCGCACCACATCAGCCGGATTGTTCAGGTTATAGATCTCAAAGATGATCGGTATTCGGGAAGCATGCAGGCTGTCTCGATCGGCACGAATAAATACCGTTCGGGAACTCATGGTGCCGGAACGCAGGGTAAAGGCCTCTTCTGCACCGATCAATTCCATCCCCTCGATGCCACGGGCGCGCACCCGCACGTCCACCTCATGGTCGAGCTTGTTGAGCATCTTCAGGTCATAGCGATTCTGGAAAGATCCATCACTCATCTGCACATACAGTGGTGCACGATCATGCACCACCTTTAGCTCCAGACTGCCCAGGTTGAGCAGGCCATACACAATACCGACCAGGGCGATGGTCATGATACTGAAGTAAACCAGTACGCGCGGCCGCTTGTATAGTGCCACCGTCGGCTTGCCCTCAATTTCATCCAGTGAGGCATAGCGGATCAAGCCGCGGGGTTTGTTGATCTTATCCATCACCGAGTCGCAGGCATCCAGGCACAGGGCGCAGGTGATGCAACCCTCTTGCTGACCGGCACGGATGTCGATCCCGGTAGGGCAGACTGCCACGCACTGATTGCAATCGACACAATCGCCCTTATCGGCCTCCTGTACCCCCTTCTTCATCTTGCCACGTGGCTCACCACGGGTGTAATCATAGGCAGGCAGGATGGTCTCTCGATCGTACATAACCCCCTGGATGCGGGCATAGGGACAGAGCCAGAAGCAGACCTGTTCGCGCATGAAGCCGGCCAGAATAAAGGTACCAGCGGAAAACATCGCCAACACCACCCAGGCGATCATCGGCGCGGTCAAACTGAAATAGCTGCCCCAGAGCGCATAGGCATCGGTAAACCAGGCGGCAAAACTGATGCCGGTCAGCATCGAGATCAGCAGCCAGAAAAAATACTTGATGCTACGCAGGCGCAGCTTGCGGGCGTCCATCGGCGCTTCCTTTAGCTTGCGCCGCTGGCTGGGATTGCCCTCAACCTTTTCCTCTATCCAGGTAAAGATATCGGTCCAGACGGTTTGAAAACAGAAATAGCCACAGAACACCCGACCGGCAATTGATGTCACCACTGCCAGGAGGATGGCAAAGAATAGTAATAATAGTGAGAGCATCCACACATCCTGGGGCAGGATGGTGATGTCGAAGATATGGAATTTTCGATTGGGAATATCCAGCAAGACAGCCTGACGATCACCCCAGCGCAGGTAGGGGCCGAGGAAAAAAACCGCCCAGGTCAGCATGGTCAGCCATTTGAGGGTGCGGTATTTGCCTGGCATGCGCTTGGCAAACACGCTTCCGGCATCCACATTCACATGCCAGCTAGCTGACTCATCATAGAGATCATCGAGCTGTTTTTGATTCACATCGTTGCCACTACTCACATTAACCTCCCGCGGCATGGCCTGGCGGTCTGCCGTACAAACGTAAGAAACAAACATCCCCTATTGCATGCAGACTCCTGCACTATTCGCGTCCTGGCGTGATCCGTTTGCGGAATATTATTTGTATCGCGTTTCGTAACGACCCTGGATCTCTACAAGATCGTTACGGAACACGGGGATAGGCATTTTACCACAGCGGTCGATAAAAAAAGGGGAAGTCCCGCTTCCCCTTTTTTCTTGGTGGCCACCTTGCCTGATAAGACAGCTCAAGGTGTATTCAGCCCTTGGTGTTGGTGGTATTGATCAGCTTCACAATACGTACTGCCAGAAAGCCAAACACCACAATCGCCCCAGCGACCGAGGGGGATGGCTATTGCAGCCATAGGATTCGCCTTTGGTTTCCGGACCCGCTCAGATGACCGGGCCCGGTTCGGTATTGATAATTACTGACCACCGCCCAGCTGATGGACATACACAGTCAACTTGGTAATCTCGTCCTTGCTGAGACGCTCCCCAAAGGCAGGCATCTCGGCGTCTCGACTGCGTGCATCGTTGGGGTCATTCACACCGTGACGAATGGTGTGCATGACACTGGCCAGCTGATCACGGGACTCGAAACGCCAGATCCCATTGGTCAGGTTGGGCGCACCCAGCATGGGATTACCGGTTCCGTCCATACCATGACAGGCGAAACAGCCCTTCTCCATGAACAGCCCGCTGCGTGTCGGGCTGCCGGCAACAATCGCATTAGCCAGCTCGCTGACCTCGGTCTCGCTGAGGTGGCCATGGGCAGGCATCATGCCCTTGCGACCATTGGTGATGGTGGTCTGGATGGCCTGCACATTGCCGCCCCACAGCCAGTCGTCGTTGTTCAGACGCGGGAAGTTGGGGTTGCCCTGCCCACCGACCCCATGACAGGCAGCGCAGTTGTCACCGAACAATACCTTGCTGGATGCCATTACATAACGACGCAGTTCCTCGTCATCGATAATGGCCGTTGCCGACATACCCTGCAAACGTTCCTCGTAGACCGATCGTTTTTCCTCGATTACCGCCTTCCCTTCCTTGAATTCCTGAATGGCGGTCCAGCCGAGAATACCCTTGGTATGGGTATTGATCATCGGCCAGGTCGGATAGAGGATGCTGTACAACAGCACGAAGATCCAACTTGCGTGCAGCCCGATCCACCACCACTTGGGCGGCTGGTTGGTCAGTTCACGCAAGTTGTCATCCCAGACGTGGCCGGTATCCGGCGCACTGTACGGATTGCTTTTCTCACTCATTTTCTATTCTCCGTTTCGATAGTGTCATCGTCATCATCAGGGAGATAACGTTGCGACTCGAGTTTGTCTTTGTTCTTCGGATGGAAGACATGGACATAGGCCCAGACCATCAGAATGAAGACCCCCACGGTAAGCACCATGCCTATCCAGTCATTGAGGGTCATCGCTGCCCAATCGGTCTTGAAATAATCCATGGGATTACTTCCTGTAGTCCTTGTCTTCGAACTTGACCATGGTGCCCAGAACCTGCAGATAGGCAATTACGGCATCCAACTCGGTCTTGCCCTGCAGCTCACTGGAGGCAGCGGCAATATCGGCTTCGGTGTACGGGACACCAACGGCCTTTAAGGCACGCAACGAGCGAGGGATGCGGTTGGCATTGGCCGGGGTGGTTTCGAACCAGAGATAGTTCGGCATCACCGATTCCGGTACCACGGAGCGAGCATCACGGAAGTGCAGACGATGCCACTCATCGGAGTACTTGCCGCCGACACGGGCCAGGTCCGGACCGGTACGCTTGGAACCCCACTGGAAGGTGTGGTCGTACATGGACTCGGAGGCCAATGAGTAATGACCGTAACGTTCGAACTCGTCACGGAAGGGACGGATCATTTGAGAGTGACAGGCATAGCAACCTTCGCGGATATAGATCTCGCGCCCCGCCAGCTCCAGTGCGGTATAGGGACGAACGCCGTCACCCGCCTTCCAGCCACCAGTGGCGACTAACTGCCCCAGCGCAACACCCTTCTGCTCGTCGGATCGTTCCCACACGATTTCAGGATGCTGGTTGTGTTCCATGGTTTCGTCCAGATAAAACAGCGGGACGATTTCCACCAGGCCACCCACGGACAGGACAATCAGCAGTGCGAACAACAGCGCGAAGACGTTGCGTTCGATCTTGTCCTGAAGCTTTGTTGAATGAATTTGATCAGCCATTGCTTGTCTCCTTCTTATGCATTAGCAGTGGCAGCGTTAACCGCGCGGCGGGCATTCGCCTGACGCACCGTCATGACCACGTTATAGAGCATGATTGCGCCACCGGCCCAGAAGATCATCCCGCCGATTGCACGCATCACATAGAAGGGATGCATGGCCGCCACAGACTCCACGAAGGTGTAGGTCAGGGTGCCAAACTCATCGTAATCACGCCACATCAAACCCTGCATGATGCCGGATACCCACATCGCGGTGATATATACCACGGTACCGATAGTGGCCAGCCAGAAGTGTAGATTCACCAGCTTGGCGGAGTACATTTCGGTATTCCAGAGCTTCATGATCATGTGATACAGCGCACCCGAAGCAACCATCGCTACCCAACCCAACGCACCGGCATGCACATGACCAACGGTCCAGTCGGTGTAGTGAGAGAGGGCGTTAACGGTTTTCACCGACATGACCGGACCTTCGAAGGTGGACATGGCGTAGAAGGCCAGAGACATGATCAGGAAGCGCAGCACATAATCATCACGCAGCTTGTCCCAGGCACCGGAGAGCGTCAGCATCCCGTTGAGTGCACCACCCCAGGAAGGAATGATCATCGCCAGGGAGACTGCAGCACCGATGGAGCCGGTCCAGTCAGGCAGGGCGGTGTACTGGAGATGGTGCGCACCCAACCAGACATAACCAAAGGTCAGCGACCAGAAGTGGATAACCGACAGACGGTAGGAGAATACCGGACGATTGGCCTGCTTGGGTACGAAGTAGTACATGATGCCGAGGAAGCCAGCGGTCAGATAGAAGCCTACGGCATTATGACCGTACCACCACTGGATCATCGCATCCTGCACCCCGGAGAAGACGGAGAAGGAATGCCACAGGGTGACCGGGATGGCCAGGGAGTTCACCACGTGCAGATAGGTGATCATCACCATCATCGCCATGAAGAACCAGTTGGAGACATAGATGTGGCTGGTCTTGCGCTTGGCAACGGTCATGAAGAAGTTAAGGCTGTAGGCCAGCCACACCACAGCGATCAGAATGTCGATCGGCCAGGCCAGTTCGGCGTATTCCTTACTCTGGGTAATACCCAGTGGCAGGGTGATCACGGCGCCCAGGATGACCAGGTTCCAACCCCAGAAGGTGAACCATGCCATCTTGTTGCTCCACAGACGTACGCCACAGGTGCGCTGTACGGTGTAGTAGGCAGTGGCCATTAGTACTGAGCCGCCAAAGGCGAAGATAACCGCATTGGTATGCAGCGGACGCAGACGACCAAAGGTCAGTTCGGCAATATCGAAGTTCAGCCAGGGCCAGGCCAGCTGGGAGGCGATAAGGACCCCGACGAGGGTCCCTATCACCAAATAGACGACCGCCATGATGCTGAACCATCTGACGACGTCGAAGTCATACTTCTCTACTTGTGTCGTTTCCACCAGTAGTCTCCTTTGTGATTGTTACGTTGTGTTTACTTAAAATGGCGTGCCCAGGGGCGCTAAACAGTGCGAACAAACCCTGCTTATTCACTGGATGTACTGAAATACCGCTTATGGATGAAAGCCCCCCCTCATCGTATGAAGCCTACCTGCTGGGCCTGGGTCATGAAGCGCCCATCCCTCCCGACGTGGATCGCACACGTATTGCCAGGAACCTGAAAATCGGAGCTGGGCCGATGCCCAGGGGAGCGGAAGCAGAAAGATACCAAGCATTTTTTCAGGCGCGACTTGAGACACTCGCCATAAACCCATAAAAACAGTTAAGTATTTCCTACCCCGGAATCCCCTACACAGCGCCCGAAAATCACGAGCCTTTACACAGATGGGGCGAATATTAGACGAAAAAACGATAACAGAACATTGATTAATGTCAATTAGCGGGGCATTTGACACAGAATTGTTGCACGAAAATGGGGATATGCCACAGCGCAGACCCAGCGCAACGGCGAGCTAAATCCGACTACAGGCCTTGGGTTTGCCGAGCTGGCGGGCATTGGCCACGGCTCGCAGGCGTGGCAGATCGCGGATCTCGATGTGCTTGCGTTGCACCTCCAGCAGCCCTTCCTCCTGGAAGCGGCTGAACAGGCGGCTGACCGTTTCCACCGCCAGGCCCAGGTAGTTGCCGATATCGTTGCGTGACATGCTGAGATGGAAATCGGTGGGCGAAAAACCCCGTTTCGCATAGCGGCCAGAGAGACTTAGCAACAAGGCTGCCAGGCGTTCCTCGGCACTTTTTTTGCCCAGTAACATCAGCAGGGACTGGTCGTGCAGGATCTCCCGACTCATGATTTTGAGCAACTGGTGCTGCAGACTGGGTAAGCGCTCACTTAGCTGTTCAAGTTGATCGAAGGGGATCTCGCACAGGCTGGTGCTTTCCAGGGCCTTGGCAGCACAGGGATGCTCTGACAGGTTGATCGCATCCAGGCCCAACAACTCGCCGGGCAGGTGAAAACCGGTCACCTGCTCGTGGCCGTCCTCGGTATAGGCATAGGTCTTGATCGAGCCGGAACGCACCGCATAGATGGCCTGAAAGGGGAGCCCCACCTGAAACAAGTGCTCGCCACGGGCCAGCGGACGGCGGCGCTTGATGATGCGGTCCAATTCTTCCAGCTCAGCGGCGTCGATCCCCACCGGCAGGCAGAGTTGAAACAGACTGCAATCTTTGCAGGCAAGCTTGATGTGGTCCAGCTTGACGACATTATTGCCGAGCTTGGCGCTGGTGGGTGGGTTCATGAGTAAAGGGGTCTCGGCTTGGCTTCTCTGTTCTGAATCCTCTTATATTTTGCCCCGTTGTGCAATATCGCAGCCGTGAATGGCGTGGTTTCGGTTTCCACCATCCGGGCTTGGGTGTATCCTAGGCGACCATTTGCCACGAATACGGATGAGAAAAACCATGGCTGCACGCAAGGCCTCGGTCAAACGCGATACCCTGGAAACCCGCATCCAGATCAGCATCGATCTGGATGGCAGAGGCAAGGGCGAATTCAGCACCGGCGTCCCCTTTCTGGATCACATGCTGGATCAGGTTGCCCGCCACGGCATGATCGACATGCAGGTTCAGGCCGAAGGCGATCTGCACATCGATGCCCACCACACCGTGGAAGACATCGGCATCACCCTTGGCCAGGCCTTTGCCCAGGCCGTGGGTGACAAGAAGGGTATCCGCCGCTACGGACACGCCTATGTGCCGCTGGATGAGGCCCTGTCGCGGGTGGTGGTGGATTTTTCCGGCCGTCCCGGTCTGGAATACCATGTGGATTACCCACGGGCGCGCATCGGCGAGTTTGACGTGGACCTGTTCTGTGAATTCTTTCAGGGCTTCGTCAACCACGCCCAGCTGACCCTGCACATCGACAATCTGCGTGGCAAGAATGCCCACCATGTGGCCGAGACCATCTTCAAGGCCTTTGGCCGTGCGCTGCGCATGGCCCTGGAGGCCGACCCACGCATGCAAGGGATCACCCCATCCACCAAGGGCAGTCTCTGAGTCCGACGAGCAAACACCGGGGTTTATAGATGAGTACGGTAGCAGTCATCGACTATGGCATGGGCAATCTGCATTCGGTTGCCAAGGCTCTGGAACATGCTGGTCGCAGCAAGGTGATCGTCAGTCATGATCCGGCCACCATCCTCGCCGCCGATCGGGTCGTCCTGCCTGGGGTGGGGGCGATCCGCGATTGCATCGCCGAAATCCGCCGCCTGGGGATGGACGAGGTGATCCGCGAGGCGGTGCGCAGCAAGCCCTTTCTTGGGGTCTGCGTCGGGATGCAGGCACTAATGGATTTCAGCGAGGAAAACGGTGGTACCGCCTGCCTGGGGATCATCCCCGGCGAGGTCCGGTTCTTCGGCGATACATTGTGCGATCCGGACAGTGGCGCTGCCCTCAAGGTCCCGCACATGGGCTGGAACCAGGTCCATCAGGAGCAGTCCCACCCGCTCTGGGACGGCATCGCCCAGGACAGCCGTTTTTATTTCGTGCACAGTTATTATGTCAGTCCGGCCTCGCCGAACGACCTGGCCGCCAGCAGCCAGCACGGGGTAAAGATTGCCGCCGCACTGGCCCACGAAAACCTGTTTGCCGCCCAGTTTCACCCGGAAAAGAGCCAGCACGACGGCTTGCGCCTGTATGATAATTTTCTTCAATGGGATGGCGGACTGTAGCCACCCCAATCTGTGACCAGCAAGAGGAATCGCCAGCATGTTGCTTATCCCGGCCATTGACCTGAAAGACGGCAAGTGTGTACGCCTGCGTCAGGGACGAATGGAAGACGAGACCATCTTCTCCGACGACCCGCTGGCCGTGGCCGCCCGCTGGGTAGAGGCCGGCGCGCGTCGCCTGCACCTGGTCGACCTGAACGGTGCCTTCGAGGGCAAGCCGATGAACCGCGATGTGGTGCATGCCATCGCCGAGGCCTTTCCGGATCTACCGATCCAGATCGGCGGCGGGATCCGCGACGAGGAGACCGTGCAAAGCTATCTGGACGCCGGGGTGCAATACGTGATCATCGGCACCAAGGCGGTCAATGTGCCGCATTTCGTCAATGACCTGTGCCTGGAATTCCCCGGCCACATCATCGTCGGTCTGGATGCCAAGGAAGGCAAAGTGGCCATCGACGGCTGGTCCAAGCTGTCACGACACGATGTGATCGACATGGCCAGGCACTTCGAGCAGGACGGGGTGAGCGCCATCATCTATACCGACATCGGCCGCGACGGGATGATGACCGGGGTCAATGTGGAAGCCACCGTCAAACTGGCCCAGGCCGTGAACATCCCGATCATCGCCTCCGGCGGGATCACCAATCTGGATGACGTACGCGCCCTTTGCGCCCAGGCAAAGGAAGGCATCGTCGGGGCGATCACCGGTCGCGCCATCTATGAAGGCAGCCTGGATTTCGCCGAAGGCCAGCGCCTGGCCGACGAACTCTGCCCCGACCCGATTATCTAAGCGAGCACTATCCAAGATGAGCCTGGCCAAACGCATCATTCCCTGCCTGGACGTGGACAATGGCCGCGTGGTCAAGGGCGTGCAGTTCGTGGCGATCCGCGATGCCGGTGACCCGGTGGAGATCGCCCGCCGTTACGACGAGCAGGGTGCCGATGAGATCACCTTCCTCGACATCACCGCCTCCTCCGACAACCGCGAGACCATGGTGCACGTGGTCGAGCAGGTGGCCGGGCAGGTCTTTATCCCGCTCACCGTCGGCGGCGGCATTCGCAAGGTCGAGGATATCCGACGCATGCTCAATGCCGGTGCCGACAAGGTAGCGATCAACACCGCCGCAGTATTCAATCCGGAATTCGTGCGCGAGGCGGCCGAGCGCTTTGGCTCACAGTGCATCGTGGTGGCCATCGACGCCAAGCAGGTCAGCGCCGAGGGGGAATCCCTGCGCTGGGAGATCTTCACCCACGGCGGGCGCAAACCCACCGGCATCGATGCGGTAGAATGGGCACGCAAGATGGTCGACTATGGTGCCGGCGAAATCCTGCTGACCAGCATGGATCGGGATGGCACCAAGAACGGTTTTGACCTGGCCCTGACCCGCGCGGTGGCCGATGCGGTACACGTACCCGTGATCGCCTCCGGCGGGGTGGGTCAGCTGGAACACCTGGTCGCCGGGGTACGCGACGGCCATGCCGAGGCGGTGCTGGCCGCCAGCATCTTTCATTTTGGCGAATACTCCATCGCCCAGGCCAAGCAATGCATGGCCGAGGCCGGGATTGAAGTACGCCGGTAATATCCGGGGACGACAATACGTCCCCCGACAGCCAAGCGGAATAGTCGATGAGTGATACACTGCAAAAACTGGCCGAGATCCTCGAGGCACGCAAGGGCGCCAACCCGGACAGCTCCTATGTGGCCAGCCTCTATGCCAAAGGCCTGGACAAAATCCTAAAAAAGGTCGCCGAGGAGTCCGGAGAAACCATCATCGCCGCTAAAAACGGCGAGGCCGAGGCGATCATCTACGAAACCGCCGACCTGTGGTTTCATAGCCTGGTGATGCTCAAACACCTGGGTCTGGAACCGCAACAGGTACTCGACGAACTGGAGCGGCGTTTTGGCCTGTCTGGCCTGGAAGAAAAGGCCAATCGGAGTGATGCATGAGTGATTGTCTGTTTTGTCGCATTGCCGCCGGTGAGCTGCCCGCCGATGTCGTATACCAGGACGAACATTGTGTCGTCTTCAAGGACATCCACCCACGTGCCCAGGTGCACCTGCTGGTGATCCCGCGCGAGCATATTGAGAGCCTTAACGAATTACAGCCAGAGCACAATGCGCTGCTCGCGCACATGATGCAGCGGCTGCCGGAGCTGGCGCGACAGCAAGGCCTGGAAACCGGTTTTCGTACCATCATCAATACCGGCAGAGGGGGCGGCCAGGAGGTCTTCCACCTGCATATACACCTGCTGGGCGGCGGCGCGCTGTCCGGCTTTTAATCATCTATCATCGAGGAGTAAAACATCATGGGTATCAGCGTCTGGCAGTTGCTTATCGTTTTGGCCATTGTGCTGCTGTTGTTCGGCACCAAGAAACTCAAGAACCTGGGCGGTGATCTGGGCGACACCATCCGCAACTTCAAAAAAGCGGTCAAGGAAGGCGAGGAAGAAGGCGCCAATACCAGCGCCACTCTGGAAAAGAAGGACGCCGACAAGGACAGTACCATCATTGAAGGCGAGGTCAGCCAGGACAAGGACAAGACTTGAGTCGTTACGAGCTGAGGCGAGATCGCCATGTTTGACGTCGGCTTCTGGGAATTGTCCATCATCGGCATCGTCGCGCTGCTGGTGATCGGTCCCGAGCGTCTGCCCGGTGTAGCACGCACTGCCGGACTATGGTTCGGCAAGATCCGTGGTTTTGTCGGTTCGGTCAAGGCCGATATCGACAAGGAACTGCGCGCCGATGAACTCAAACGTATCCTGGAAAAGCAAAACAACAGCATCGGACTGCATGACATCATTGAGGAAACCGAAGAGACCCTCAAGGAGATCCAGCAACCCGAGTACCTGGTCAAGTCGCCCGATAATGCACGCTTCGAGGCGCAGCAAAAGGCTGCTGCCGAGGCAACGCAGGGCAGCACCGAGGGTGACAGTCCGCAAGCCGACAGCGCCGCCGTAGAAACCAAGCCCACCACGAAGCAGGACCATGGCGAAACAAGCAAAAAAGACTGACGATATCACTGCCAGCGAACAACCCCTGCTGGCCCACCTGTTCGAGATGCGGGATCGCGTGTTACGCGCTGTGGTCGCGGTACTGGTGGTGTTTCTGGTCGCCTTCTACTTTGCCAACGATATCTATTACATCGTCGCCACGCCGCTAATGGAACACCTGCCGGAAGGCAGCAGTATGATCTCCACCAAGCCTGCCGGCACCTTCTTTACCCCGATGAAACTGGCCTTGATGATGTCGGTATTTGTCGCGATGCCCTTCATCCTCTACCAGCTCTGGGCCTTTGTCGCCCCCGGTCTGTATGCCCACGAGCGCCGCCTGGTGATGCCGCTGGTGATCTCCAGCACCCTGCTGTTCTACGCCGGGATGGCCTTTGCCTACTACGTAGTATTCCCCTTGATGTTCGCCTTCTTTATCGCTGTCACCCCCGAGGGGGTGTCGGTGATGACCGACATTGGCGAATACCTGGATTTCATCCTCAAGATCTTCTTTGCCTTCGGGGTTGCCTTCGAGGTGCCGATCGCCACCATCCTGCTGATCTATACCGGTGCCACCACCCCGGAAAGTCTGTCCAAGAAACGACCCTACATCATCGTCGGTGCCTTCGTCATCGGCATGCTGCTGACCCCACCTGATATCATCTCACAAACCCTGCTGGCACTGCCGATGTGGGTATTGTTTGAACTCGGACTGATCGCCTCGCGCTACTTCCTGCGCCTCAAGGTCAAGCAGGAGCCGACCGGCAGCGAGGTGGTCAGCAGCCCCGAACAGCCACTGGATAGCGAGGCCGAGATGGACGCAGAGCTGGATCGCTACGAAGCCGAGCAACGGGCTGCCAGCAAGCCCGCGCAAGAACCCGAAAATAAATAACAAGCACTACCGCAGAGGCGCAGAGGTGATTGGCAAGGCTTGCGCCGCTTCCGCATACGTGCGCGCCTGAGCACAAGGCGTGGTCAGACACGGTTTGACCACAATCGACAATAGCGACTTGCAAACGCTACGGTGAATTATGCCCCATGTGATCCTACTCCTGGTCCTGCTGTTTCCCCTCAATGTGCTCGCCGACAGCCCACTGCGCGATCACCCTTCCCCCTATCTGGCGATGCATGCGAACGACCCGGTCGCCTGGCAGCTGTGGGGCCAGGATGCCTTTGCCCAGGCTCAGCGCGAGAACAAGCTGATCTTCGTCTCCAGCGGTTACTACGCCTGCCAATGGTGTCATGTGATGCAACGCGAGTCCTATCAAAACAACGCCATCGCCGCACAATTCAACCAGGATTACATCTCCATCAAGATCGACCGCGAGCTGCGCCCCGATCTGGATGCCTACCTGTTCGACTTTGTACAAAAAACCCATGGTGTTGCCGGTTGGCCACTGAATGCCTTCCTCACCCCGGAAGGTCTGCCCTTGCTGGGTTTTGTCTACATGCCACCAGAGGCGTTCTCAACCGTAATCCGTGAACTGCAACAAGGCTGGCAGCGTGATCCGGCGCACCTCACCGCCTTGGCCCGCGAGGCGGCGCGCCCCGATGACATCGCCCCATCACCCAGCGATCAGGCTGGCCGCACGGCGCTGCGTGAGGATTTCACCCTGGCCTTCACTAGTGCACTGCAACAACAGGGGGATTTTCTCTCCGGCGGGCTGGGTAACAGCAGCAAGTTCCCGCAGCCCACGTTAATTAGCGTAGTGCTGGAACACTTTGCCGATCACCCGGATCTGGGCGAATGGCTGCGCATCACCCTGGCGCAAATGCAGGCACTGGGGCTGCGCGATCACCTGGGTGGGGGTTTCTTTCGCTATACCGTCGACCCCGAGTGGCATGAGCCGCATTTTGAAAAAATGCTCTATGACAACGCCCAGTTGGCCCATCTCTATCTGCGTGCCGCCGAGCTGCTGGGCAAGCCACACTTCCGTCAGGTAGGCGAACAGGCCATCGACAATCTGCTGCGCCAGATGTGGCACCACCAAGGGGGACTGGTCGGCAGTCTTTCTGCGGTAGATGGCAGTGACGTTGAGGGTGGTTATTACCTCTGGGATACCGCCACCCTGGCGCGACTGCTGACACCACAGCAACTGGCGATCATCGAACTGAGCTGGGGCACTGCGGCCAACCCAATCTGGGATAATGGCTATCTGCCCATGGCGCTGCTCGACGGGAACACCCTAGCCGACCGTCTGGGCCACAGCACCGAGACACTAGAGGGCGAACAGCAGGCGATCCGTCAAGTTCTGATGCGCGAGCGTCGCCAGCGCGAGATGCCCTACGATGACAAACGCCTGGCCGGCTGGAACGGACTGGCATTATCCGCGATCAGCCTGGCCAGCACACAACAGCCACGTTACCAAATCGCCGCCCGAACATTGCGCAATTATCTGCACAGCCTGTGGGACGGCGAGCAATTATGGATGATGCGCGATAATCAGGGACAACTGCAGCAGGCCGCCTCGCTGGAAGACTATGCACTGGTCGCCATCGGCCTGTATGACTGGTACCAGACCAGTGATGACCAACACAGCCGCGAACTGGCCGCCACCCTGTTGCAACAGGCTGCTCAACATTTTTATCGCGATGGCCTCTGGCAGCTCAACGCCAGCGACGACACCGGCCTGCTCGGTCAGCGCTACGCACTGCTCGGCTCCGGCACCCTGCCCTCCCCGGCGGTGCAACTACTTCGCCTGCAGCGCAAGTTGGGGTTGAACGTCCTGCCGGAAGAACAATTATTATGGGCCAACCCCCCGGCGCTGCTGGCCGATCCACTCGGCCATGCGGAGTATTTGGCGCTGATGCTGGAAATCAGCCAGTAACGGTCTTGCACTGAGATGCAAAGGCCGCTACGGGAGCGACGTCGGCTATCTCTTGCCGACAGGATCAACACCTTGCTCGGCTGGCTACGCTTCATTCCCTTCTTTCTGCTGCAGTCCCTGCTCGGCGGCATCGACGTGGCACGACGCGCCTTCCACCCGCGTACGCCATTGTCTCCGACGCTGATCAGGTATCCACTTAGCCTGTCGGAAAGCGCGAATCACAGCGGGATCGCTGTGTACTCTGCGTCCTCTGCGCCCTCTGTGTTAATACTTTTTGTCCCATGAACTGGCACTGGCGTTTTTGACCCCGTTGACACTGGCGCTGCTGCTGGTGGCGTGCCTGCTTTACCTGGCCAGCCTGGTGCCATAGCCGTTTTCCAGGTCGACTACCCGGTGATCTCGGCCGCACGGCTGCCACGGTAATGGGCCAGACGATAGAGGATGGGGATCAGCACCAGGGTGACCAGCATCGACAGGCTCAGGCCCGAGATCAGGCTGATCGCCAGTGGTTGCAACATCTCGGCCCCCTCACCCCAACCCAGCGCCAGCGGCGACATGCCGAATACCGTGGTCAAGGTGGTCATCAAAATCGGGCGCAGGCGCAGGCGGGCACCCTCGGTGATCGCCTCATCCAGGCTCAGGCCGTTGGCACGGGCGATGTCCATGTACTCCACCAGAATGATGGCGTTATTCACCACAATCCCCACCAACATAATCACCCCCAGCCACACTGGCATGGAAAGCGGCAGCTCACTCAGGTACAGACCCAGCGCCACGCCGATGATCGCAAAGGGCACCCCCAGCATAATAATCACCGGATTGCGCAGCGATTCGTACTGGATCGCCATCACCACGAACACCAGGAACAAGGCCAGTCCGATCAGCATCAGACTGAGCTTGCGCCCTTCCTGCATCGCCTCGAACTGGCCACTGTCATAGACGGTGTAACCCCGCGGCAGCTCGAAATCGGTCAACAGCGTCTGGATGTCACGATGCACCTCACCATAGGTCAGCTCACCGGTGAGGGTGGCGCCGACCTCGACGATGCGTCGCTGGCGGTCGCGGCGGATCTCCGCCGGGCTGGCGATCAATTCGATCCGGGCGATCTCGCCCAGGGTAATGCTCTGGCCACCATTATTGCGCAGCAGCAATTGCTCCAGCGCCAGCGGTGAGTTGATCTCCTGCTGCGGCAGACGCAAACGAATATCATAGGAGCGGTCGCCGTCGATGTAATCGCTGATCACCTGTCCATCCAGGGCCAAGCGGATCCCCAGACCGATGCTGCTGGCGTCCATACCCAACTGGGCCACCCGCTCCCGATCCAGGCGAATGCTCAGTTCCTGGCGGATCTCGTCGGCGGAATGCTGCAGGTTGCGGATCCCCGCCACCGGACGCAGATGGCTGACCATCTGTTCGGCCAGCTCGCGCAACACCTCGGTGTCCGGTCCCTGGATGCGTAGACTGACATCATCATCGCCGGTACTGGTGCGGATCCCACGAATGCCACGATTGCGCATCGTCACCCGGAAGCCGGTCAGCTCCAGGGCGCGGATCTGCGGGTTCATCTTTTGTATCCACTCATCATTGCTGATACTGCGCTGCTGGCGTGGTACCAGCTGGATGGTCAACATGCTGCGGTTGCTGGTTTCCCGCTCGGTACGACCAAAGATCGAACCACCGACAAAGCTGAATACCGATTGCACATCAGGCTGCTGTTGCAGCAGGGTCTCGATCCGGCGCACCTCGCGGTCCATCTCGGCCAGCGAGATGCCAGGATTGCTGCGCACGATCATCATCACCTCGCCGGTATCGATGCTTGGCAGGAAGGTTTCGCGCGCATCACGGAAGGTCTCGATACTGAACAGCAGCGCTGCGATCAGGCTGGCCACCACCAGCAACTGCACCGCCCAGGTGCGCAGCAGCCAGCTCAGGCCACGGCTGTAAACATCCTGCAGCCAACGCACCCCGCGCCCCAGCGCCCGGCTGACCACGTTCACATCATGACCATGAACCCGTGCCGCCCAGGCGGGGATCAGGGTCAGCGCCACCACCATCGAGGCGACGATGGCCGCCGAGATGGTGAAGATAAGTTCCCGGAACAGCAGCCCGACCAGTCCGCCAATAAACAGGAAGGGTAGCACCGCCGCCAGGTTGGTACTGGTGGCGGCGATGATGGCACTATTGATCTCGCTGGCCGCATTGGTGCCAGCCTCCAGGCCATCTTCCCCCTGCTGCTGGTGGCGCTGGATGTTCTCCAGCATCACGATGGTGTTATCCACCAGCATCCCCACCCCGAGCGCCAGTCCCCCCAGGGTCATGATGTTAAAGGTCAGCCCACCGGCACCCATCAGCGAGAAGGTGACCATCACCGCCAGCGGGATCGCGCTGCCGATGATCAGGGTGCGACGGATATCACCGAGGAACAGGTAGACCACCAGCATCGCCAGCAGGGTGCCGGATAACGCCGCCAGTGCGGCATTGTTGAGCGCATTGCGCACGAACACCGCCTGGTCGGCCTGTTGCGAGATGGTGATGTCCTCACTGATCAGGCCCTGGCGATGCAGATCCGCCATGCGCCGATGCACCGCATCGACCACCTCCACAGTGTTGGCATTGGGCTGTTTCTGCACCGCCACCTTGACCCCGGGGATGCCATTGAGGCGCACCTTGATCCGCTCGTCGGTCTGGCCATCGCGCACCCGCGCCAACTGGTGCAGCGGCATGGTGTCGCCATTGCCCAGGCGGATCGGCATCTGGCGCAGGTCCTCGATACTCTGCACCCGGGCGGCGGTGCGGCTGCCCATCTCCAGGGTGCTCATGGTCAGGCGCCCAGCGGGCAGTTCCTGGTTATTGCGACGAATGGTGTCGATCAGCTGTTCGACACTCAGGCCCAGTGCTGCCAGGCGTTGCTGATCCGGCTCGATCAAGACCTCGCGCAGGGTCCCGCCACCGGTCTCGATCGCCGCCACGCCCGGCAGGTTGAGAAACTGGGTGGCAAAGTCATATTCCACCCAGTCGCGCAACTCGGCGGTGCTCAGCGAGGTGGAGCTGATCACAAACTCGGCCACCGGGATCTGTGAGGGGTCGCGCTTGAAGATGATCGGTGACTGGATGGAATCGGGCAGGGTGCGACGGGCACGGTCCAGTCGGGTACTGGCATCACGCAGCGCCACGTCGATATCGGTACCATAGGAAAAACTCAGATCCACCGTGGTTGCACCCTCGCTGGTAACCGACTGGATCGCCGTCACATGCTCGGTGACCGCCAGCTGCTCTTCCAGCTTGCGGGTCACCTGATCCTCCATCACGCTGGCCGGCACACCGGCATCCAGGATGCGCACCCGGATCTCCGGATAGATCAGCTCAGGCAACAGGTCAACCGAGAGCCGCTCCAAGGCAAACAGGCCCAGCACCACCGCCGCCAGGGCGATCATGCTGACCCCGATCGGATGCCGGATCGCCCAGGCGGCCAGACCGCCGCTGTGTATCGCCTTGAATCGCTGGCTCATGGCGCGCGCCGCTCCCCGCCCTCGGGGCGTGATGCGGTCTGCCCGGCCAGCCTGACTGTCATGCCCTCAGCCAGCCCCAAAAAACCGCCCTTAACCACCATTTGACCAGCCTGTAGGCCTTCCAGAATTTCCACCGTCTCGCCCAGCTGGATACCACTGACCACCGGCACTCGGTGCAAGACCTGGTTCTTGTCCATGGTGAAGACGAACTCCCCCTCGGTATCGCGACGCAAGGCGGCAAATGGAATGGTGGTGCGCGGCAAGGGGCGCAGCTGCAGACTCACTCGCGCCAGCTGGCCCGGTCGCATCACCGGGGGAGGGCTGTCGATGCGTACCTCGACCAGCCCCTGGCGGGTCTGCGGATTGACGCTGGGATGGATGCGCAGGATCCGCCCCGCAAAACTCTGACTGCTCAGGCTGTCCAGACGCAACACCACGCTATCGCCCACCGCCAGGGCCGGCAACACCAGCTCGGAAAGACTCAGATCAGCCAGCAGGCTACGCGGGTCGGTCAGGGTCAACACATGGGCAAAGCGTCCCACGGTGTCGCCCGGCTCAGCCAGACGGGCGCTGATCACCCCATCAAAGGGGGCACGAATACGGGTATTGCCGACACGGATGCGCAGCAGGTCTTCCTCGGCCTGGGCCACCTGCAGGGCGGTGCGAGCACGGGCCAGCTCATCCTCGGCCACCACCCGACTTTGTTGCAAGCGCTCGAGGCGGCGCACATCCAGTTCGGCCTGCTCTCGCTGGGCGCGGGCCTTGTTCAACTGCGCCACCAGCAAGGTGTCATTCAGGCGCAGCAACTCCTCGCCCTGTTTGACCAGATCGCCCTGGTAATAGGGCAGGCGCTCGATGCGCCCCTCTTCCTCGGTGGTCAGCTTGACCTCGCGCTCGGCGCGCAGGGTGGCCACCCGCACGATCTGCTGCCCCACCGGCTGGTGCAGTACTGCAGTGACTTCCACCGCCGGGGCAGGGCGTGCGGGACGCTGCTGGGATGCTTGGGCTGGCTCATCCTTGGAACAGGCCGCCAGCAGCGGGATCAGAATCAACAGGGGGGCAAGGCGCTTCATAGGACTCCACTTCATATTATTCGAATGATTCCACGCACCCATCGGACAGTGCCAAACAGAAAAGATTCCACCACGGCAGGGACAGCAAAGCTTGCCAGTATCCCGCAGATGGCGCAATCCAATAACCGCAATAAGAAGAAGGCAATCCCCTTCACTATCACAAGAGCCGACTATGCGAATCCTTGCACGTTTGATCTTAGGAGGCAGCTCAAAATACTATTTACATGCGGCCGCACCGGGGCCATCACTGCGGTGTTAGGCTTCTTGGCAAGGGCGCAGCCATTACCTGCGAAACCTGCCTTGCATTGATGGCCCAGCCACGCCCTCGGTGGTGACAATAGTATTTTGACCTGCCTCCTAAGGTGATAGGGATCCAGAAAGAGAGCTATCCAGAGTGTACCTTTACCATCAGTCGCAAGCTCGAGCCAGTGCTGCGCGCCCAGATGTTAGCCCAGATCCGTGTGGCACTGCTGAGTGAAGATGGCAAACGGGTGATGGCCGAGATGCTCAAGACCTTTAACCGAGAACAACTAATCCCGGTCAGGCAGGAAGAGTATGCCGGGCTTGGGGCCTTGCTGGTGCCAGTGTGGGGTTTTCACTGAACGCGTAAACCGGCCGCCTGAAACGAAATCGGGCGCGGAGGATTTCCCCCGCGCCCGATTTGGTCACACCGCGTGAACCTAGCTGCGTGAAGCCTTTTTGCGTTCGTGCTCAAGCAACAGTTTTTTACGCAGTCGGATGTGGTTGGGGGTAACCTCCACCAGCTCATCCTCATCGATGAACTCCAGTGCCTGCTCCAGGGTGTGTACCACTGGCGGGATCAGCACCTGCGCATCGTCGGTGCCGGAGGCACGCACATTGGTCAGCTGCTTGCCCTTCAACACATTGACCACCAGGTCGTTACCCCGTGAGTGCAGGCCGACGATCATCCCTTCATAGACCTCGGCACCATGGCCGATAAACATCCGACCACGCTCCTGCAGGTTGAAGATGGCATTGGTCAGGGCCTTGCCGGAGGCGTTGGCGATCAATACACCATTCTTGCGGCTGCCATATTCACCACGCTTGAACGGACCATAGTGGTCAAACACGCTGTAGATCAGACCGGAACCCTGGGTGGCGGTCAGGAACTCGGTACGAAAACCGATCAGGCCACGGGCCGGCATGATGTAATCCAGGCGCACCCGACCACGGCCATCCGGGACCATGTTCTTCAGGTCGCCGCCGCGCACACCCAGGCGTTCCATCACGCCACCCTGATGCTGTTCTTCCACATCCACGGTGACCTGCTCGAAGGGTTCCTGCGGCTCGCCGTCGATGGTGCGGATGATGACCTCGGGGCGAGACACCCCCAGCTCGAAGCCTTCACGGCGCATGTTTTCGATCAGTACCGACAGGTGCAGCTCGCCACGACCGGAGACACGGAACTTGTCCGGATCGGAACCCTGTTCCACGCGCAGTGCCACGTTGTGCACCAGCTCCTGCTCCAGGCGTTCCTTGATCTGGCGCGAGGTGACGTATTTGCCATCCTTGCCGGCGAAGGGTGAGTTATTCACCTGGAAGGTCATGCTTACCGTCGGCTCGTCCACACTCAGCGGGGCCAGCGCCTCGATCGCATTCGGGTCACACAGGGTATCGGAGATATTCAGCGGGTCCAGACCGGTGAAGCAGACGATGTCACCCGCCTGGGCCTCGTCGACCTCGATGCGATCCAGGCCCATGAAACCGAACAACTGCAGTACGCGGCCATTGCGACGCTTGCCTTCGGTATCCACCACGGTCACCGCAGTATTGGTCTTGACCCGACCGCGATTGATGCGGCCGATGCCGATCACACCCACATAGCTACTGTAGTCCAGCTGGGAAACCTGCAACTGGAAGGGATCTTCCGGTTCCACCTGCGGCGGATGTACCTTATCGACAATGGTCTGCAGCAGCGGGGTCATATCACCGCTGCGCACCGAGGATTCCAGACCGGAAAAACCACCCAGGCCGGAGGCATAGACCACCGGGAAATCCAGCTGCTCATCGGTAGCGCCAAGGCGGTCAAACAGATCAAAGGTCTGATCCAGCGCCCATTCGGGACGGGCCGCCGGACGGTCAACCTTGTTAACCACGACAATCGGCTTGAGCCCACGGGCCAGGGCCTTTTGGGTCACGAAGCGGGTCTGTGGCATCGGCCCTTCCACCGCATCCACCAGCAGCAACACCGAGTCCACCATCGACAGCACGCGCTCCACCTCGCCACCGAAGTCCGCATGGCCGGGAGTGTCGACGATGTTGATGCGATACTCGCCCCACTTGATCGCGGTGGGCTTGGCCAGAATGGTAATGCCTCGTTCTCGCTCCTGATCATTGGAATCCATCGCCCGCTCGGCCAGCTGGGTGCGGGCATCGAAGGTGTCGGACTGCTTCAGGAGCTGATCTACAAGGGTGGTCTTGCCATGGTCGACGTGGGCGATGATGGCGATGTTGCGCAGGTTCTCAATCACGGGTGGTATTCCAAAGTGGGGCAGAAAGTGTCTGGGTGGTACAAGAGCCGCGCATTCTACCGGAAAATCCCTGTACAAACACGAATTATTCCATTAAGGCCGTGGCACGCAGCAAAGACAAGCGGGCCCTAGCGTCCCGGCATATGATTATTGAGATAATCTTCCGCCTCGGCATGCCCGGCAGCGATCGCCTTTTCCAGCCAGCGACGGGCCTGTCGGGTGTCCTGGGCCACGCCGATACCTTCGGCATGGATCATCCCCATCAGGTACTGTGCCTCCACCATCCCCTGGTCAGCGGCCTTGGCCATCCACTCGGCGGCGGCCACCGGGCTGATCTCCGCCTCGGCCAGCAGATAGGCCAGCTGATACTGGGCCTCGGCCAAGCCCTGCTCGGCCGCGCGCTGATACCAGCGCAGTGCCTGCTCCAGGTCCCGAGCCACGCCCTGGCCCTGTTCATAGGCCGTACCCAGCGCCAACTGGGCCTGGGCATTACCTAGCTCGGCCTGATTGCGCAGCGTAGCCAGCTCTGCCTCACTGGCGGACAAGATCCCCGCCCCCAACAGGCAACAAAGCAGCAAAATCCGTTTCATCATCACTTGGGCCTTTCTTACGATGGGATCAAGCGGGAAGCATATCACGAACCACTAAAAATGCACCGCAGGGATTCCTTGTTCCCGCACTGCCTGCTAAGGTTTACGGCTATGCACACCAGCCTTACCCATACCATGCCCAAACACTGGTACGTCTATATCCTGCGCTGCCAGGACGGCAGCTTTTACACCGGGGTAACCACTGATCTGGTCCGCCGCCTTGCGGAACACAATCACGGCAGTCGTGGCGCCCGCTACACCCGCGCTCGACGCCCGGTACAGCTGTGTTACCAGGAACATGCCATTGATCGTAGCCAGGCCCAACAACGTGAACACGCCCTGCGCAAACTCAGCGCGACGGCCAAGCGCCAACTGGTACAAAATGCGGGTACTTGACCTGTGAGCAGAAAATGCCGAGTATCGGGACTTTCCAGCCTAGCCGAATATGGCCTGCCCAGATGAGCGATGCGCTTAGTCATTGCGACAGGAGAACGCTCGAACAGTGAGCAATCAACGCAAAAATCCACGCATTGAGATCCCGATGCCGGTCACCCTGCGCCAGGGAGACGACATCGTCCTCAATCTGATCACCAGCGATATCTGCGATGGGGGGGTATTCGTCAAGGCCGAGTCCGATCAAATCCTGCCGGTGGGCAGCAAGGTCAGCCTGCAGGTCAAGGCCGGACTACTGGCCGGTGATGATCCGCCGCTGGTGCAGGCAGAGGTGGTACGTGTCACCGCCGAGGGAATGGGCCTGAGATTCCTGCTCTAACCCCCCACTGCTGGCGTCTTCCCATGGCACCCCGTCAGCAAGCCAAAATCATGTTATCGCACTGTTACTGGGCCTGTTGCTATTACTCGCCCTGATCTACCAGCCCTCCCCCACCACACCCAGCCCATCTCCCTGACACCAACGGCAACACGCTTGTCCCAGTTTCGCGCCTCTGCGTCACTGCGCCAGACAGCTCTATTGTCCCACCGAACAGGCCTGCTCTTTCGCCGCCTCGCGCAGGATGATCACCCCGCCACGCAACACCACCATGGAAATGATGAAGCCGATGATCAAATCCGGATAGGGACTGCCCAGCCACCACACCAGTGCCCCGGCAATAATCACCCCCAGGTTGGCGATCACATCGTTGGCCGAGAAGATCAGCGAGGCGCGCATATGCACCCCGCCGTCGCGATGCTTGGCGATCAGCCATAGGCAGGTCACATTGGCCACCAGTGCCACCAGACCCACCCCCATCATCAGGGCGCTGATCGGCTCACTGCCCTGGATAAAACGCCGCAACACCTCGACCAGTACCAGCACCGCCAGCAAGATCTGCAGCACCCCGCTCAGGCGCGCCGAGCGCACCTGCAGCGCCACCCCCTTGCCGACGGCATACAGGCTCAGCGCATAGACCATGGCATCCGCAAACATGTCCAGCGAGTCGGCGATCAGCGCGGTGGACTGGGCGATGATCCCCAGACCCAACTCGGCCACGAACATCGTCGCATTGATCGTCAGCAGGATGCGCAGGGTTTGGCGCTCCTGGGCATTGCGCGCGGTCATCTCACAACCACAACCGGACATCTCTTACCTCAAAATCATTTCATCGCAGAGAACGCCGAGACAGACATATCATCCGTATCCCCGCCCGTTGTCATACCGATAACTCAGCGATGCAGCCGACGGCTTACCAGCCGGCCAGCCAGCCATAGCGGCAACAGGGCATAGAGACTCAACACCAGCAGATGCAGCGGGATCAGGGTCGGCACCTGTCCGGTCATCAGCGGACGCACCAGTTCGATCGCATGCCACAGCGGCAGTATCGCGGCGATCTGGCTGACCATGGCCGGCATGTCATCCAGCGGAAAGAACACCCCGCTGAACAGCAGCATCGGGGTCAGCAACAGGGTGAAATAATAAAGAAAGAAATCATAGCTGCGCGAGACCGCAGTGATCACCAGCGCCATCGCACTGAAGGCCACGCCGGTCAGCAAGGCGACCGGCAGCACCCACAGCGCCAGCCAGCCATCCACCGCCCCGAGAAAGGCCGCCACGATCAGCACAAAGAAGGCACTCAACAGCGCCTTGCTGGCCGCCCAGGCCACCTCGCCGATCAGGATGTCGGCGACCGACAGTGGGGTGTAGAGCATCGCGGTCCAGGTCTCCTGCACCGCCATGCGGGTATAGGCGGAATACACGCTCTCGAAGCTGGCGGTATTCATCACACTGGCACAAACAAAACCCGAGGCGAGAAAGGCGATGTAATCCATCCCCTCGATCTCGCCGACCAGCGCGCCCAGACCAAAGCCCAGCGCCAATAGGTAGAGCAGCGGCTCGCCGATATTGCCCAGCATCGCCGGTCCGGCCAGCTTGCCCCAGACCCGCGCATTGCGTCGCCATACCGCCAGCCAGCGCAGCGCCAGCAGCGCCTGCATCATCGCCATCATTCGCGCAACTCCCGTCCGGTCAGTTTCAGGAACACATCCTCAAGGTCGGCAGCGCGACTGAGATAACTCAGCTCCGGGTGCTCACACAGGGATTCAACCAGAGCACGCTCATTGTCCGTATAGCAAAACAGGGTCTCGCCCACCTGCTCGGTGCGCAGCACATGCGCAACCGGCTGAAATCTGGCCAGTCCCGGACCATGCACCTCGACCACATGGGGCTCGATATGGCGCCGAATCAATTCATTGGGGCTGCCCACATCCAGGATGCGTCCGTTGTCCATGATCGCCAGGCGATCACACAGACGCTGTGCCTCGTCCATGTAATGGGTGGTGAGGATCAGACTGCGGCCCTGTTGCAACAGGGTGCGCAGACGCTGCCAGATCAGCTGGCGGGCCTGCGGGTCCAGGCCGGTGGTGGGTTCGTCGAGGATCACCAGCTGCGGGTCATTGACCAGCGCCCTGGCCAGCGCCAGGCGACGTTTCATCCCGCCGGAGAGGGCATCGATGCGGGCATCGGCCTTGTGTGCCAGGGTGGCAAACTCGAGCAGTCCGCCCAGGCGCTGTTCGAATTCGCTACCTTGGATCCCGAAATAATTCGCATAGGTGCGCAGATTCTCCACCACGGTAAAGTCCGGGTCGAGGTTGTCCTGCTGGGCCACCACGCCCAGACGCTCGCGCATGTGGCGCGCGGCCTCGGGAATGGGATGCCCCATTACCTCCAGCTCACCACCATCGGGCGACACCATCCCCAACAGCATCTTCAGGGTGGTGGTCTTGCCGGCGCCATTGGGGCCGAGCAGGCCAAAACATTCACCTGGCTGCACGGCAAAATCGATATTGTCGACCACGGTGAGCGCACCGTAGCATTTGCGCAGGCCACGGGCCTGGACGATGGGTTTCATTTGCTCATTACCCGGTTTTCCAGAAATTCATCATAGACAGGTGCGGACGAAAAAAGCACATTACCGCAGGCGACTAGATGGATGTAGTCGTCTGCGGTAAAAAGGCCTTTATATTTGCAGGCGCTTGACCGGCTGCCCGCCGACCAGGTGTTGCTCGATGATGTCGTCGATATCCTCGCGATCCACGTAGCTGTACCAGACCCCCTCGGGATAGACCACGATCACCGGTCCCTCGCTGCAACGATTCAGGCAACCGGCATTATTAATGCGCACCTTGCCCGCCTCATGGATCCCCAGTTCCTTGCAACGTTTTTTGGCATAATCACGCATCGCCTTGGCATTGAACTTAGCGCAGCATTCAGCGCCGTCTTCGCGCTGATTGGTACAGAAGAAAACATGGTGTTGGTAGAAGGACATAACTCAACTCTGTGGGATGCCAGACAAGAGCTGTTATGATAGCACGAAAGCCACTCTCATCCCCCGGAAACGCCCTTGTCACCGACCCTTACCGATAGCCTGCTCGCCGCCACCGACCGCTGTGTGATGTGCGGCCAATGCCTGCCCCACTGCCCCAGTTACCAGCTTTGGCACAACGAGGCCGATTCCCCGCGCGGGCGCATCGCGCTGTTACAGGCGCTGGGCCATGGCCAGCTGGCAGCCGGACCCGGGATGCTGCGTCACCTGGATCGTTGCCTGGGTTGCCTGGCCTGTGAGCGCATGTGTCCCTCGCTGGTGGAGTACGGACAGATTCTCGATCAGGGCCGCGCCCTGCTGCACCCCACCCACCCCCCCGCCAGGCCGGTACAACAGTTGCTCGATAGTGTGAGCGACCTGCCGGGGATGGCACGTCAGGCCAGTATGCTGCGTCTCTACCAGCGCAGTGGCCTGCAGCGCCTGGCGCGACGCAGCGGTGCCCTCAAGGTATTGGGACTGGCCGAACAGGAAGCTGCGTTACCGCCAATCCCCAAGGCGACAAAACTCGCCAGCCACTATCCCGCCCTGGGCGAAGCACACGGGCGGGTAGCCTTGTTTACCGGCTGTGTCGGCCAGATCTTCGACGGGGCGGTTCACCAGGCCGCGATCGCGGTACTCACCCGGCTGGGCTTCGCGGTGACAATCCCCACCAGCCAGGGCTGCTGCGGCGCACTGCATCAACACAACGGCGAGCCGGAACAGGCCGCCGCACTGGCGCGGCGCAACATCGACAGCTTCAGCGATGTGGATGCGGTGATCGGTTGCGCCACCGGCTGTGGCGCACAATTGCACCAATATCAGGGCCTCTACGGCGAAGGGCTGAAGGCGCCGTTTTTCGATGTGGCCGAATTTATCATCCGCCACTGGCCGGGAGACTTGCCCCTGCATCCTGTCCCGCAACGCGCCCTCTACCACCTGCCCTGCAGCCAGCGCAATGTGCTGCGTCAGCCCGACAGCACTGCCCAGCTGCTCGCCCCCATCCCGGAACTGGCGCTTTCCCCCCTGCCCGGTAACGACAGCTGCTGCGGTGCCGCCGGCAGCTTCCTGCTTAGCCAGCCCGAGGCCGCCGCCGCGCTGCGCGAACCCAAACTGGCGGCGATCGCCAAGGCGCAACCCGATGTGCTACTCAGCAGCAACACCAGCTGCGCCCTACACCTGCGCCAGGGCTTGCTTGCCCAAGGGATCGCGATCCCGGTGCGCCATCCCATCGAACTGTTGGCCGAGGCACTTTTACAAGGCGAGCAAGGGATTGCCCCCTGATTCTCTGCGCCTCCGCGTCTCTGCGGTGAAGATCTTTCCTTGCCAACTCAAATCCATGCAAAAGCTTGCTATGATCAGCCGAGACAATAGCGACAGGCAGAATACCCATGCGCCAATACTCCACCATCGATCATCTCTTCATGAATCTGGACACGGCACTGCGCACCATTGCCGGAGCGCCGCGTCTGACCGAGCGCCCCAACCCCACCGAGGGCATGAGCGATCCGCAGCTCAGCGATGCCGAGCGGGATCTGGCTGGGCGCTTGATGCGGATCAACCATGCCGGTGAGGTCTCGGCCCAGGGCCTGTATCAGGGCCAGGCCCTGACCGCCAAGCTGCCCGAGGTGCGCGACAAGATGGAACGTGCCGCCATGGAAGAAAATGATCATCTGGAATGGTGCGAGCGGCGCGCCAAGGAATTGGGCACCCATGTCAGCTATCTAAATCCGCTCTGGTATCTGGGTTCGGTGGCCATCGGTGCCGCCGCTGGCCTGGCCGGGGACAAATGGAGCCTGGGCTTTGTGGTGGAAACCGAACACCAGGTGGTGCGTCACCTGGATGAACATCTGGCCAAACTGGCCCCACACGACCACAAGACCCATGCGGTGCTCGAACAGATGAAGCAAGACGAGGACCGCCACGCCCACATGGCCAAGGATGCCGGCGGCGCCGAACTGCCTCTGCCGGTGCGGGGGATGATGAAGCTGACCGCGAAGATCATGACCAGGACGGCTTATTGGGTTTAGGGCTAGGGGCTAGCTAGGGGCTGGGGGCTGGGGGCTAGGAAAAGCGTGAGTCAAAACCGGACTCGCGCAGACGACTACATGGATGTAGTCGGTTGGCGATGTCGGGAACATATCGCCCAGGCGCTGAGACGCAAAGGGAACGGCACGGGAGTGTAAGTGCTGAGTGCTGAGTGCTGAGTGCTGAGTGCTGAGTGCTGAGTGCTGAGTG
>JACUTZ010000127.1 GCA_014859545.1 Gammaproteobacteria bacterium | reverse complement strand
CAATGATTGTGAATTGAAGCTGAGCGCGGCGCGCACCAAGCTGATCCTGGATAAACCCTTCCTGGGGGCACTGGTGTTGCGCCTGCCGATGATTGAGGCCGATGCGGACTGGTGCCGCAGCGTGGCCACCGATGCGCGCGCCTTTTACTACAATCCCGAGTACATCGATTCGCTCTCCGTCGACCAGACCCAGTTTGTGCTGGCCCACGAGGCGCTGCATTGTGCCCTGTCCCACTTTGCCCGGCGCATGCATCGCGAGAAACACCGCTGGGACCTGGCCTGCGATCTGGCGATCAACCCGCTGCTGATCGCCGACGGGCTGACCCCCTGTCCCGAGGCCTTGTACCTGGAAGACTACGCCGAGATGACCGCCGAGGAGATCTATCCCTGCCTCGATGAACACGAAAACATGATGCCCCACGATGATCATGTCTACGACAAGGACAATGAGGGTGGTGGTGGTCAGCAGGGCGCCGGTGGCAGTCACGACAGCCAGGACAAGGGCTCCGAGGGCGGCGATCAGCAACAGAAGAAATCCCCGGACAATACCGGTGGTCGTGGCGATGCGCAGCGACCCGAGGAAACCCGCCAGGAAGCGGGTGGTGAGGATCCGCAACAGCAGCAACCTGAGGACGGGGAGGGCCAAGGGCAGGGCGCCAAGCAGCCACCGCCCTTGAGCAAGGAAGAGATGGATGATCTGTCGGTGCAATGGCAGCAGCGTATGGCCGGTGCCGCGCAGCAGGCGATGCAGGCGGGCAAGCTCAGCGGCCCGCTGCGGCGCATCATCGACCACCTGCTGCAGCCTCAGCTGCCCTGGCGCATGTTGCTGGCGCGTTATCTGAATGCCACCGCCCGTGATGACTACAGCTATGCACGCCCCTCGCGCCGCGAGGGTGACTACATCATGCCCAGCCTCAAGAGCCATGAGCTGGACGTGGTGGTGGCGTTGGATGTCAGCGGCTCGGTGAGCGACAAGGAACTGACCGAGTTCGTTTCCGAGGTGAATGCCCTGAAGGCCCAGATCCGTGCCCGTGTTACCCTGCTGGCCTGTGACTCGGCGCTGGTCGGCCCCGGCCCCTGGGTCTATGAATCCTGGGAGGAGTTTGCCCTGCCGCAGCAATTTCAGGGCGGCGGCAGTACCGACTTTCGCCCGGTGTTCCAGTGGCTGGAAACTCAGCATCGCCGCCCCGACGTGGTGGTCTGGTTCACCGATGCCCAGGGACACTTCCCGGCCCAGGAACCAACCTATGCGGTGGTATGGCTGATCAAGGGTAAGGGACGTATCCCCTGGGGCCAGCGGATCCAGTTAAATTAGAAAGGCTGTTTCACCGCAAAGACGCAAAGGACGCAAAGAAAACCAATGTGAGTTATTGAATGTTGTCCTTGGACGGGCCAATCTCGAGGGCCATGGGACTTTGGGCAGTAATCATGATTCCTCTTTGCGTCCTTTGCGTCCTTTGCGCCTTTGCGGTTAATGCTTTTGGTTTTGAGGTCAAATTAATTGGAACTTAGTAGTGAAGACGCGCTGCGCCTGAATGTGTTGATTGCCAATGCCCAGGCGATCCGCATCGATGAAAACAGCATGACGGTCTACGGCCTGAACGGTGAGCAGGAGATGAAGTTTCCGCTTAGCCCCACTGGCCGTCGCGATCAATACCTGCAGGCGGTGCGCAGCATGTTATCGGCGATGGTGCTGGATTCGCCCGGCGGCTACCCGGTGTTTCTGCGTCGCTGGACCCGCATGGGGCAGATCGACAACGACCAGCTGGATCGCCTGCTCAAACTCGGTGAGCCCGAGGCGGTGATGGCGGTGGTTTGCGCGCGCAATCTTTCCGATGAGCTGGCGCGACGTGCCTGGTGGTGTGCGCCCTATGCGGAACATGCCCGGCGCATGCTGGAAAGTCCCAGGGTGGTGGCCGGCAGCATGGGCAAGGTGCTGGCCGATTATCTGATCGAACACCTGCCCTTTGAGACCGAGCCGCGCGACATGCTCAACACCGTGCGGCTGGTGTTGCAGGGGGATTTGATCGATGCCGCGCAGCAACACAGGCTCTGGGAATCCGGTGCGCGACAAAAGACCTATCGCATCGGTTTTCTGGAAACCCTGCCCGATACCCTGCCGGAACAGCAGCCGGCGCGTGGCGAACTGCCCGAGATCGCCGACGTGCTGACTAGCCTGAACGACAATCCCTATGCCCTGCAGTTACGCAAGCTGCTGGATGCACCGGGCCAATCTTTTCTAGCGGTGGCGCTGGATGTGTTACTCAATCCTGCCGATCAGGAAGTCGCCAGCGCCCTGTTCAATGCCCTGGGACGCCATGGCCTGGCCCTGCGCCAGCATGGTGGTCAGCGTGAGCTGGCCGAGATCGATACGCTGATCGATCATCTGCTGGAGAAAGACCCTGCCCTGCAGGCCCTGCTTGCGGCGCTGCCGCAGATGCCGACGGAGATCCGCGCGATGTTGCGCCTCGCCCATGTCAGCGAATACCTGCTCAATCCGATCTTTGGTCAGACCGATGCGGTCGGCACCCTGATGCAGGAAAAGATCGAACCGGTCACCCTGCCGTTGGCCCAGGACATCGCCTGTCTGCGCGGCCAGGATCCGCAGTCTCTGCAGACCGGACGGCGTCGTGCCCGTGGTGCCGGACGCCGACGCTAATGGCCAGTCCCCTGCTGATCCATACCGTTGAGGCGACGCTCTGCGTGGGCATCGAGGAGGCGGTGGTCGAACAGCAACTGGGTTATCTGCCCTGGGTGCTGGGGGAAAATCTGGCCGGTCAGGTGGATGCCTGGGTGATGGAGCAGGGCCTGGGTTATTACCCGGCGCTGGATTATTTTCGCAGCCTGCCCGAGGCGGTCGACCCGGCCTTGATCGCGCTGATCGATCAGGTGGCGTTGTTTTGCGCAGACCTGAGTCGTCGCGAGCTGAGGCGCAGTCTGCAACGGGCCTTTTCACGGGTGGCGGTCAATCATGAGCAATGTTTGGCCTATACCATGCCACGGGTGCGCCCCAGCCGTGGCGGTGCCCCCGAGGCATTGGCCCGCCACTATGCCCCCAACACGCTCAAGCTGCAGATCCAGCTCAGTACCGTGCAAAGGGGGGAATTCGAGGGGGCCGAACAACTCGCCCTGGACAAATTGCGCCGCTGGGGCGGCCCCGGTTTTAGTCGTTTTGAGATCCTCGCGCTACGTCCGCTACTGGCACTCAAGGCCTGAGGCACCGGGTCACACACCATAAGATTCTCCCATTGGCCCATACAAAGCGCTGTTTTCCCCCAGGCTGCCCAGGGGCGCATAATTGCGTCGATGACGATAAAATCCCTTTTTACACATTAATCACAATAAGGAGCCAAGCATGCGATTGATTCTTCTGGGCGCCCCCGGCGCGGGCAAGGGTACACAGGCACAATTTATCTGTGAAAAATTCGCGATTCCGCAAATCTCCACCGGCGACATGCTGCGCGCCGCGGTCAAGGCCGGGACCCCGCTGGGCCTGGAAGCGAAAAAGATCATGGACGAGGGGGGGTTGGTCTCCGATGACATCATCCTGGGTCTGGTCAAGGAACGCATCGCCGAAGACGACTGCAAGAATGGCTTCCTGTTTGACGGGTTTCCGCGCACCATCCCGCAGGCCGAGTCCCTGAAAAAGGATGGGGTCACGCTGGATTATGTGGTCGAGATCGACGTCAATGACGATGAGATCATCAAGCGTATGAGCGGCCGTCGCGTACACCCCGGCTCCGGTCGCACCTACCACACCATCTTCAATCCACCCAAGGTGGATGGCAAGGATGATGTCACCGGCGAAGATCTGATCCAGCGTGCCGATGATGATGAAGAGACCGTGCGCAAGCGTCTGGATGTCTACCATTCCCAGACCAAGCCGCTGGTGGCGTTTTATTCCAAGTGGGCGGCTGGCGGTGAAGCAGGCGCGCCCAAGTACGCCCGTGTCGAAGGCACTGGCAAGAGCGTGGAAGAAAACCGCGATGCGGTACTCGCCACCCTGGGTGGCTAGGATGCCTGTATAGCCTATCGTAGGCTCTACACGGATCGCCAAAAAGGGCGCAACACCGCAGGTGTTGCGCCCTTTTTTATTGAAAAAATTTACTGTGGAGGGGTAAGGGAGCAAGGGAGCAAGGGAGCAAGGAAAGCCATAAATCAAAATCTGGCTCGCGCAGAGGCGCGGAGGGCGCAGAGAGGGGCGGGGATCATGGCTGAATGATCGACCGATGATCCAGCGTCCTGCTTGGTAGCACCTCTTCCCTTTTTTCGTCTTTCTCTGCGTCTTGGCGTCTCTGCGCGAGATATTTTTTTGGTGTTCACATCGGGCCAATGGATACCTGTGGTGTTTTCCGCTTTTGATTTTGCGCCGAAGCCTGTATCTTTTTGCTCATGACAAATTCCAACGCGCCGCAAGGCATCCTGATTACCAATCTTGGCACCCCCGATGCACCGACGCCGGCCGCGCTGCGTCGTTATCTGGGGGAATTTCTCTGGGATCCACGGGTGGTCGATGTACCACGCCCGCTGTGGTGGCTGATCCTGCACGGGGTGATCCTGCGGATCCGTCCGGCCCGTTCCGCCAAGGCCTATCGCGAGGTCTGGACCGAGGCGGGTTCACCGCTGCTGGTGATCGCCCGCGAACAGCAGCTCAAGCTGCAGCAATGGCTGGACAGCCAGCATCCCGGTGCCTACAAGGTGGCGCTGGGGATGCGCTATGGCAATCCCTCCATCGCCTCGGCCCTGGACGAACTGCGTCAGGTCGGCTGCGAGCGTCTGACGGTGCTGCCGCTGTATCCGCAGAATTCCTGCTCGACCACCGCTTCCACCCACGATGCCCTGTCCCAGGCCTGGCGCTCACAGCGGGCCATCCCGCATCTGCGTTTTATTGCCGATTATCACGACGATCCGGCCTATATCCAGGCGTTGGCCGCCTCGGTGCGCGAACACCAGCAGGCGCATGGCATGGTGGAAAAACTGCTGATCTCCTTCCATGGCACCCCGCGGCGTTTTCGCGACCAGGGCGATCCCTATTATGCCCAGTGCCAGCGCACCGCCGAGTTGCTGGCCGCTGAGTTGGGCCTGGCCAAGGATGCCTGGCTGCTGAGCTTTCAGTCGCGTTTCGGCCGGGAGGAGTGGCTGCAGCCCTATACCGACAAGACCCTGCAAAGACTGGCAGGCGAGGGGATCAGGCGCGTGGCGGTGATTTGCCCCGGCTTTTCCGCCGATTGCCTGGAAACCCTGGAGGAGATCGCCGGTGAAAACCGTGAAATCTTCGAACACGCCGGTGGCGAATCCCTGCAATACATCCCGGCGCTCAATACCCGCGATGATCACATCGCGATGATGGCGCAGTTGCTGTTGCAAGCGTAGCTTTGTGCATCCAAAAGCGGTCTCGCGCAGGGACGCAGAGAACGCAAAGATATTGGCAACTACTCGTCCCCTCCCTTGGTGGATTCACACGGTTGAGGGAACCACCAGGTTCTTAAAGAAACACATTTACCGCAAAGGCGCAAAGACGCGAAGGTGTTCAATAGCGCAATTTACCACATGGCTTCTTCCCAGCATCCTCGAGCGTGGATGAGAACCCATTTCATTCAGGTATCGAACAGTTATTTGGTGCATGGTTTGATCATCAATCCCTTAACAGGCTGTTGTTGTCTACTCATGCGTCGCGATAGGGCGTTACAAAGCCC
>JACUTZ010000254.1 GCA_014859545.1 Gammaproteobacteria bacterium | reverse complement strand
GGCCGTTCGTCATCAACGTGAGAGCGACTATCACTGAGCCAGCCAGAAATCAGGGGCAAGGGAAAAACAACAGGGGCATTTACAAGGGAGCAAGGGTGCAAGGAAAACCCAAGAGCCTTTTCCCTCCATCTCAGCGCGAGCCAGGTTTTGACCTTTGCTGTTCCTTGCCTCTTGTGCCTATTTTTTACCCTAGCCCCCAGCCCCAGCTAGTTTTGACCTTGGCCGTTCCTTGCCCCCTTGCTCCCTTGCTCCCTTGCCCCTGTTTTTTCCCTTGCCCCTGTTAGCGAAATCAGATCACCCGGCTGAACTTGGGCGAATGTCAGTCGTACCAATCAATCACCTTGAGATCCGGCACCCGGGCAAACTCCCGCACATTATGCGTGACCAGGATTGCACTATGGGCCAATGCCGTTGCTGCAATCAGGGTGTCATGCGGGCCGATGGGCAGACCCTTTTTTTCCAACTCGGCACGGATGCTCGCGGCCTGTCTGGCAGCCGTCTGATCAAAGGGAAGTAGCTGAATCACCTCCAGCAAGCCACCAAGCTGTGCCCTGCGTTTGGCAGGATCGGTGGATTTAGCCAAACCGGTTTCGATCTCGAAAAGCGTGATCGTCGATATCGCCACCTGTTCAGGCGCGGTGGTAAGCAGCTGTGCAGCGACATTCCCCTGATTTTTGAAAAAGTAGATCAAGGTATTGGTATCCAGCAGGTACATCAGAAGGCTTCCCGATCGATATCCTTGGCCTCAGCTTCCCTAATGGCCTCCAGATCAGGGAAATCCTGCCATGCCCCGGCCATTTCGCGCACTGCCGTAGGCCATTCGCTACGGGTTTTTTCCTGTATCAGCCTGGCCACCCAGCGGCTAACTGGCATGCCCGCCGATGCCGCAGCGGATTTCAGGCGGCGCTCGCTCTCGTCGTCTAGATAGATGGTTAACTGTCCCATTGAACGCCCTCCAAATAATTATAATTTAAATTATATGTAAAGCAGAGGCAAGGGGGCAAGGGGGCAAGG
>JACUTZ010000126.1 GCA_014859545.1 Gammaproteobacteria bacterium | reverse complement strand
CGCCTAGTCCAACTCTTCCATCGGCCAGCGCGGTCGGGCACCAAAGCCCAGTCCTTCGTGCTGGCCGGCGGCCAGACGCAGATGACCGACGTAGGCGATCATCGCGCCATTGTCGGTGCAAAACTCGGCACGCGGATAATAGACCTGCCAGCCACGCTGCTCGGCCAGTTCGCGCAGGCGCGCACGCAGGTCCCGATTGGCACTGACCCCGCCGGCCATCACCAGGCGCGTCATCCCGGTCTGCTCCATGGCACGACGGCATTTGATCGCCAGGGTCTCGACCACGGCCTCCTGAAAGGCGCGGGCAATATCCGCCTTGTCCTGTTCGGTCTGAGTGCTTTGCTGCCAGGTGTTGAGGCTAAAGGTCTTGAGGCCGCTGAAACTGAAGTCCAGACCGGGGCGGTCGGTCATCGGACGCGGAAAGCGATAGATATCGGGACGCCCTTGCTCGGCCAGCCGTGCCAGCACCGGCCCGCCGGGATAGCCCAGGCCGAGCATCTTGGCGGTCTTGTCAAAGGCCTCGCCGGCCGCATCGTCCAGGGATTCGCCGAGGATCTGATAGCGCCCCACGCCCTCCACCGCCACCAGCTGGGTGTGTCCACCAGACACTAGCAGGGCGACAAACGGAAACGCAGGGGCCGATTCTTCCAGCATTGGGGCCAATAGATGCCCTTCCATATGATGTACTCCGACAGCAGGCACGCCCCAGGCCCAGGCCAGACTGCGACCCACCGCCGCCCCAACCAGTAAGGCACCGATCAGACCCGGCCCGGCGGTATAGGCCACTCCGCCAATATCGGCCTTGCTTAGCCCCGCCTCGGCCAGGGCCTGGTCGATCAGGGGTAACAGCTTGCGCACATGGTCACGGGAGGCCAGCTCCGGTACCACCCCACCAAACTCGGCGTGCATCGCCACCTGGCTATAAAGGGTATGGGCGAGCAAGCCCCGTTCGCCGTCATACAGGGCGATACCGGTTTCGTCGCAGGAGGTTTCGATACCCAGGGTAATCATGGCGCGCATTGTCGCCGCCGGGCCCGGTGCGCGCAAGGACTTTGCATTTTGCCTTTGCATTTTATGGGGTACCTGACTACAATCGCCGGTTCCCTCCCCTTGCGGGGTGTTGTGGACCTATTTGAACTGTATCCAACCGAGGTGATCAGGCATATGCCAGCCGTACGTGTAAAAGAGAACGAACCCTTCGACGTCGCCCTGCGTCGTTTCAAGCGCAGCTGTGAAAAGGCCGGTGTACTTTCCGAAGTACGTCGCCGCCAGGCCTATGAAAAGCCCACCAGCGTGCGCAAGCGCAAGCTTGCCGCTGCGGTAAAGCGTCAGCAGAAAAAGAACTCCCGCGAGCTGAACCGCTCACGTCGCCTGTACTAAGCACGGTCAGCAACGCCCCATGACGGTGACACTCAAAGCCCAACTCACTTCAGACATGAAGGATGCCATGCGTGCCAAGGACAAGGATCGTCTTGGCACCATCCGGCTGATTCAGGCTGCCATCAAGCAGCGTGAGGTGGATGAACGGATTGAGCTGGACGACACCCAGGTGCTCGCGGTACTGGACAAGATGGTCAAGCAACGACGCGACTCCATCAAACAGTATCGTGATGCCGCCCGTGAAGACCTGGCCGCCGTGGAAGAGGCCGAACTGCTGGTGATCCAGACCTACCTACCGGCCCCGCTAGACGAGGCCGAGCTGGATAATCTGATCAACGAAGCGATCAGCAGCAGTGGTGCCAGCGGCATGCAGGACATGGGCAAGGTAATGGGGCAGCTGCGCGCCAAGGTACAGGGGCGTGCCGATATGGGCGAAGTCAGCAACCGTATCAAGGCTCGCCTGACCGCCTGAGCTGCGGATTGCTTGTTGTCTCACCCGTTCCTGGATAGAGGCGCATGGCAGGCAGAATCCCACAACACTTTATTGATGACCTGGTCTCGCGGATTGATATCGTCGAGGTCATTGATAAGCGCGTGCCGCTGAAAAAGGCCGGGCGCGACTACCAGGCCTGCTGCCCCTTTCATAGCGAAAAGACCCCCTCCTTCACCGTGAGTCCCGAAAAACAGTTTTATCACTGTTTTGGCTGCGGCGCCCACGGCACCGCCATCGGCTTCCTGATGGAATACGAGCGGATGGAGTTTGTTGAGGCCATCGAAGAGCTGGCGCAACAGGCCGGGGTGACGGTGGTCCGTGAGGACGAGCACGGCAGACCCGCCGATGCTCCACGCGGCGACGGTAACAAGGCCTTGTATGCGGTACTGACACAGGCCGCCGACTACTATCGCCAGCAACTGCGCAGCCACCCGGATGCCCCCAGGGTGATCGCCTATCTGAAAGAGCGTGGCATGAGCGGCGAGATCGCGCGCGACTTTCTGATCGGCTATGCCCCCAATGGCTGGGACAATCTGAGCAAGGCACTGGGTTCACAGCAGGAGCAGGCGCTGGTACAGGCCGGCATGCTGGTGGAAAAAGAAGGCGGCAACCGCTACGACCGCTTTCGCGATCGGCTGATGTTTCCGATCCGTGATCGGCGCGGGCGGGTGATCGCCTTTGGTGGCCGGGTACTGCCCGGTGCCGATGACAAGGCCGCCGGTGCCAAGTACCTGAACTCACCGGAAACCCCGGTGTTTCACAAGGGCAACGAACTCTACGGCCTGTTCGAGGCGCGCCAGGCATTGCGTGAACTGCCCCGCCTGCTGGTAGTGGAAGGCTATATGGATGTGGTGGCCCTGGCCCAGCACGGGGTGCGCTATGCGGTGGCCACGCTCGGCACCGCCGTGACTGTCGAGCACATCGAAAAGCTCTTTCGCCAAAGCAGCGAAGTGGTGTTTTGCTTCGATGGAGACAGGGCCGGACGCGATGCCGCCTGGCGGGGCCTGGAAAATGCCCTGCCGCTGATGCGCGATGACCGCAGCCTGCGCTTTATGTTCATGCCCGATGGCGAGGATCCGGACACCTTGATCCGCAGCATCGGCCAAGAGGCCTTTGAGGCCCAGGTCCGCGATGCCCAGTCCATGGATGAATTTTTGATCGAACAATTCAAGCAACGCGTCGATGTGCGCCAGATCGACGGCCAGGCCCGGTTGGTGGAAATGAGCCGCCCCATGCTGGGCAAACTGCCGCCGGGGGTGTATCGGCACAAACTGCTGGAGCGCCTGGCCTCGCTGGCACAGATGCCGCTGGCGGCACTGGAAGGCATGTTACAGGGCAAGACGGCGCAGGAAACCAACCGGGCCGCTCCGTCGGGCCAGCCACAATTTTCCCGAGCCAAGGCCGGACGGCAAAGCCCCTCGCAGGTACGCCACGCGATCAGCCTGCTGCTGCAACACCCGGAACTGGCCAGGCAGGTGGCGAACCCCGATGCGCTGGCCCCCTTGCAACAGCCTGGCATCGCCCTATTGGTCGAGATGCTTGATCTTTTGCAGCGCGAGCCCAACTTAAACACCCCTGCCTTGCTGGAACACTGGCGCGGCAGGGACGAGGCACCACACCTGTTCAGCCTGGCCCGTCAGGACATGCTGCTGAATGCCGAACAGGATGACCTGGCAGATGAATTCAATGGCGCGATCCGCGGCCTGCAGCAACAATTGCTGCGACAGCGCCACCGGCAGCTAAGCAGCAAACCGCTGGCAGAGCTCAGCAGCGCCGAACGACTGGAATATCAGTCCCTGCTGCGGGAAATGCAAAATTAATCGCCAATTCGGGTGGCGACCTGATAAAACACGACTATAGTCTATTCTGTGAATTTTTTATGACCGCCTTCCGGGGCCCAACCGCCGACAGAGACCACTGAGAATGATGCAGCAAGAACAGGAATCCCAGCTTAAGATCCTGATCGCCCGAGGAAAAGAACAGGGTTACTTGACCTATGCCGAGGTTAACGATCACCTGCCCAGCGATATCGTCGATCCCGATCAGATTGAAGATATCATAAGCATGATTAATGACATGGGCATCAGTGTCCATGAAATCGCCCCCGACGCCGACACCTTATCTATTGCTGGCGATGCGGTCACTGCCGACGAAGATGCCGCCGAAGAGGCCGCCGCCGCCCTGGCATCGGTCGACAGCGAATTTGGGCGCACCACCGACCCGGTACGCATGTACATGCGTGAGATGGGGGCCGTCGAGCTGCTGACCCGCGAAGGCGAGATCAAGATCGCCAAGCGCATCGAAGATGGGATGAACCAGATGCTCGAGGCACTGGCCAGCCATCCCGAAACCATCTCTGAACTGATGCGTGAATTCCAGCTGGTCGAAGACGGCGAAATGCGCCTGGCCGAGATCATCACCGGCTTTATCGACCCCAACGAAACCCTTGAAGCGGCACCCGCACCCGTGGTGCCGACCACTGAAGCCCAGGCCGACGACTCGGATGATGACGAGGATGACGACAGCGCCGAGGAAGAGGTCGACACCCAGCTGGACATCGAAGAGGTGCGTACCCGCATCGCCGCGATCGGCAAGCTGTACAACAAGACCGTCAACGCGATCAGCAAGCATGGCAAGGATCACAAGAGCAGCCAAAAGCTGCAGCGTGAGCTGACCGATGCCTTCCTGGAATTCCGCCTGACCCCCAAGCTGGTCGATCGCATGGTCGGCAACCTGCGCGGTCTGGTCGAGCGGATCCGTACCCACGAACGCCAGATCATGAGCCTCTGCGTCAATACCGCCAGCATGCCCCGCAAGGACTTCATCGCCAGTTTCCCGGAAAACGAAACCAACCTGGAATGGCTTGACGGCCACATCAAGTCCAACAAGGGCTATACCAAATCGCTCAAGGAACACCGCGATGAGATCCTGCGCATCCAGGGCAAACTGGCCGCGCTGGAAACCGGCTGTGGCATGTCCATCGCCGAGGTCAAGGACATCAACCGCCGCATGTCCATCGGTGAGGCCAAGGCCCGCCGCGCCAAAAAGGAAATGGTCGAGGCCAACCTGCGACTGGTGATCTCCATCGCCAAGAAGTACACCAATCGCGGCCTGCAATTCCTGGATCTGATCCAGGAAGGCAATATCGGTCTGATGAAGGCAGTCGACAAGTTCGAATACCGCCGTGGCTACAAATTCTCCACCTACGCCACCTGGTGGATCCGTCAGGCCATCACCCGCTCCATCGCGGACCAGGCACGCACCATCCGCATCCCGGTACATATGATTGAAACCATCAACAAGCTCAATCGTATCTCCCGCCAGATGTTGCAGGAAATGGGCCGCGAACCGACCCCGGAAGAACTCTCCGAGCGCATGGAAATGCCCGAAGACAAGATCCGCAAGGTCTTGAAGATCGCCAAGGAACCGATCTCCATGGAAACCCCCATCGGCGACGACGAAGACTCCCACCTGGGCGACTTCATCGAAGACGGCAACGTCCTGTCCCCGATCGAGGCCGCCACCGTGGAAGGCCTGCGCGAGGCCACCCAGGAAATCCTGGAGGGACTCACCGCACGCGAATCCAAGGTACTGCGGATGCGCTTTGGTATCGACATGAACACCGACCATACCCTCGAAGAGGTCGGCAAGCAGTTCGACGTCACCCGCGAGCGTATCCGTCAGATCGAAGCCAAGGCCCTGCGCAAACTGCGTCACCCCAGCCGCTCCGAACAGCTGCGCAGCTTCCTGGATTCCGAAGGCAACTAAGCTCCACCACTTCGGCAGTAACAACAAAAACGGCGCCCAAGGGCGCCGTTTTTGTTTGGCTAAAAGCAGATGCGCAGGCCGCGCCCATACAGGTATAATAGTCGGGCTTTGGGCCTATAGCTCAGTTGGTTAGAGCACGGGACTCATAATCCCTTGGTCCCAGGTTCGAGTCCTGGTGGGCCCACCAATT
>JACUTZ010000012.1 GCA_014859545.1 Gammaproteobacteria bacterium | reverse complement strand
CCAGCAATTCCATGTCGGAACGTGAGGTCTCGATGGTGATCACGTCGGCATCCATGGCGGCGATGGCCTTGATGATGTCGTTGAACTCCGAATAGCACATGTGGGTGTGGATCTGGGTCTCGTCGGCCACGCCGCCCACGGTGATACGAAAGGCCTCCACGGCCCAGTCCAGATAGCCCTGCCATTGCGAGCGGCGCAGCGGCAGGCCCTCGCGCAGGGCGGCCTCGTCGATCTGGATCACCCGCACCCCGGCCTGTTCCAGATCCAGCACCTCTTCACGGATGGCCAGCGCCAATTGCCTGCAGGATTCGGCACGGGGCTGGTCGTCGCGCACGAAGGACCAGTTGAGGATGGTCACCGGACCGGTGAGCATGCCCTTCATCGGTTTGTCGGTAAGTGACTGGGCATATTGTGTCCACGCCACGGTCATCGCCCTGGGGCGATGGATATCCCCGTACAGGATCGGCGGTTTGACGCAGCGCGAGCCGTAGGACTGTACCCAGCCAAACTGGCTGAAGGCATAGCCATCCAGTTGTTCGCCAAAGTATTCCACCATGTCGTTGCGCTCTGCCTCGCCGTGCACCAGCACATCCAGCCCCAGCGCCTCCTGCTCTTCCACACAACGGGCGATCTCTGTCCTCATCACGGTCTGGTATTCGGCTTCGTCCAACTCGCCGCGCTTGAAACGCCGCCGCGCCTGGCGGATCTCGGCGGTCTGCGGAAAGGAGCCGATGGTGGTGGTGGGGAACGTGGGCAGCTTCAACCGGGCCGCCTGCCGTTTAGCACGCTCGGCGTAGGGGCTGCGGCGCTTGCCCATCTCCGGGGTGATCGCCGCCACCGCCGCCCTCACTGCCGGGTTGTTGACCCGCGGTGAGTTGCGGCGCGCCTCGCAGGCAGCGGCGTTGGCGGTCAGCTCGGCCTTTACCGCGTCCCTGCCCTGCTCCAGAGCCACCGCCAACACGCGCAACTCCTCCAGCTTCTGTTTGGCGAAGGCCAGCCATGAGGTCAGCTCAACATCCAGTTGTTGTTCGCTGTCCAGATCCACCGGCACATGCAGCAGCGAGCAGGATGGGGCGAGCCACAGCCGTTCCCCCAGCCGGGCGGCGATGGGTTCCAGCCAATCCAACAGGGCCTGCAGATCGGTCTTCCAGATATTGCGACCATCGATCACCCCCAGCGAGACCACCTTGTCACCACCGGGCAGTAGGTTCAGCAGGGGTTGCACCCCATCCCGACCGCGCACCGCGTCGATGTGCAGCCCGGCCACCGGCAGGTTGGCGGCCAGGTAGGCGTTGTCGCCCAACTCGCCAAAGTAGCTGGCCAGCAGCAGTTTGACACGGCAGCCCTTGAGGTGGTGATAGGCGGTGTTGAAGGCGTGCCGCCATTCCGCGTCCAGATCGGTCACCAGGATCGGCTCGTCGATCTGCACCCATTGCGCCCCCGCCTCGGCCAGGTGTTCCAACAACTCGGCGTATACCGGCAACAACCGCGCCAGCAGGGCCAGGCGATCCGAGCCGTCCTTGCTCTTGCCCAGCGCCAGATAGCTGACCGGGCCGAGGAGCACCGGCTTGGCACTGACGCCCTGCTCAATCGCCTCGGCCAGTTGTTCCAGCAGGCGTGTGGGATCCAGGCTGAACTCGGTAGTCGCGGTAAACTCGGGGACGATGTAGTGGTAGTTGGTATCAAACCACTTGGTCATCTCGCCGGCGGCCACCCCACTCCCCTCCGGCTCTGCGGTCGGGGCGGTGCGGCCACGGGCCACGCGGAAGTATTTGTCCAACGGGTCGCCCCCGTAGTCCTGCACCCGCTCCGGCAGGTTGCCGAGGGTGAAGCTCATCTCCAGCACCTGATCGTAGAAGGCAAAATCGCCTACCGGCACCCAATCCAGGGTGGACTGCTCCTGCCAATGGCGGTGGCGCAGTTCGGCACCGGTCTCCTTCAGTGCCTCCAGCGAGGACTCACCCTTCCAGTAGGACTCCAGCGCAAATTTCAGTTCGCGCCTGGCGCCGATGCGGGGAAAACCAAGATTGTGTGTGCTGATCATGCTGTCTACCTCTGCTCTGATGCGTTGAAATACCGGGCCATGGTAGGCAGGCAAACCGATGATGTATAATGGTCATTTCTCACCAATCCATGAATATTACTCATCTATGATCGAACGCATCCATCTTGCCGTGGTTCGTGAGGTCGCACGGCAGGGCTCCCTGACCTCGGCAGCCGAAGTGCTGTGCGTCACCCAGTCTGCCCTGAGCCATAGCATCAAAAAACTCGAACAGGCGCTGGGCACCGCCATCTGGTACCGCGAGGGGCGCCGCCTGCGCCCCACCCAGGCCGGGGAGTATCTGCTGAGGCTGGCAGAGCGCCTGCTGCCGCAGCTGGAGCGTGCCGAGGAGCAACTGCGCCAATTCGCCCGTGGTGAACGCGGGACCCTGCGCATCGGCATGGAGTGCCACCCCTGTTACGAGTGGCTGCTGCGGGTCGTCTCCCCCTATCTTGCCGCCTGGCCAACGGTGGATGTGGACGTGATCCAGAAATTTCAGTTCGGTGGCATCGCCGCGCTGTTCAGCCATGAGATCGATGTCCTGGTGACCCCGGATCCCCTGCAGCGCCCCGGCCTGCACTTCGAGCCGGTGTTCGACTACGAACAGGTGTTGGTGGTGGGTTGCGAGCACCCCCTGCATGAAACGAGACATGTAGAGCCCGAGCAGCTGACCGACCAGACCCTGCTCACCTATCCGGTCGCCAGCGATCGGCTGGACATCTTCAGCCGCTTTCTGGGCCCCGCCGGTATGGCACCGAAACGCCACAAGCTCATCGAAAACACCGACATCATGCTGCAAATGGTCGCCAGCGGACGCGGCGTGGCCGCCCTGCCGCGCTGGCTGGTAGAGCAAAACGCCGAGCGCTTCGCCGTGCTGCCGGTTCGGCTCGGTCGGGAAGGGATCCACAAACAGATCTTTCTTGGCCTGCGCCAGGATGACATGGCCTGCGATTATCTACAGGGCTTTGTGGCGCTGGCGCGGGGGCGGGACAATAAGCGAGAAGATAAGTAGCAATCTTCTGCGCCAAGCCCTCAAAATGCTCATCCGAGGTCAGCAGCTCTGCGGCGTGATGTTGTGCTTAGCGTAGATCAGGGCATCTGCACCGACCAGATTGTCAGAGCACCAGAAACCCAATCCCGAACACCACCCCCTCGGCCAGCCAGACAAAGATGTGGCTTGGGATGCGATCGAGGCCTTCGCTCGAAACAGAGCAGCTGGGTCGTTCTCGAAATACCTATTCGCGTTTGATGATTCGCAATGAAACATTGCGAATCATCTTTCGCAAGACTATACTTTCGCTCCACAAGGAAGGAGCCTGTCATGTCTGAACACCTGTCACAAAGACTCATCGGTTATCGTGTCAAAGCGGCTCGCGAGGCTTTCGGCTGGACGCAGGACCAACTGGCTGAGGCCATGGGCCTGAAAGATCGCCAAAGCATATCCGATATCGAGAACGGCAAGCGGGCGCTCAAGCCCGATGAACTTGTCCTGCTGACCGACACCTTGGAGCACGAACTCGACTTCTTCCTCGATCCATTCCAGGTTGCCGGCGAGGCTCAGTTCTCCTGGCGCGCCTCCCCCGGACTGGACGAGAACAGCCTGGACGGTTTCGAGCTGAGGGCAGGCCAGTGGATCGGCCTGCTGCGTTGGCTGCGCGAGAAGGAGCAGGACCGCTCCAATCCCCTCAAGCAGTCCCTGCGACTTACCGCGCAATCGTCATACGAGGATGCGATCACCCGCGCCGAAAGCCTGGTCGATGCGCTCGACCTGGGTGTTGTTCCGGCTGAACGGCTGGCAGAGAAGATCGAGCAGGAGCTCGACATCCCGGTCCTGTATGTCGACACGATCGAAACCCCGGAGGGAGATTCCATCTCCGGTGCCACCTGCCACCTCCAGGACATGGGCGTGATTCTGATCAACCGCAACGAGCCGGAGGCGCGTCGCTTCTTCGATATGGCCCATGAGCTGTTCCACGCCCTGACCTGGGATGCCATGAAGCCGGACCACCGTGAATCCAATTCATTCGAGGACCGGGCCAAGGGCAAACGTATCGAGCAACTGGCTAACAACTTCGCCGCAGCCCTGCTGATGCCCCAGGCTTCTTTGGCCCATCTGATCGACAAACGTCAACTGGACAACGTAGGCCACCTCGCAGAGGTGGCCATGCAGTTGCGTGTCGCACCCGTGGCCCTTGCCTGGCGACTATTCAACCTGTCATGGATAGACGCAAAAACCAGGGAGGCACTGATACAGGAGCGCCAGCGCCCGTCCGTGGCCGGCACGCCGAAGCGGTTCTCCCCTGCCTTTATTAATATGCTGCACCGCGCCATCGACAGAGGACACCTGTCCGCCCGCAAGGCGGCCAAGGCGGTGGGTGTAAACCTGGCGCAGCTGGTGGACCTGTTTGCCGAGCACTCACTATCCCCTCCCTTTGAACTGTGAAGGGCCCGCCAGGTATGGCAAAGACACGGGTATTCATTGACGCCAACATCATCATCGAGGCATTCCGTACGGGCTGCTGGACGGCCATCTGCGACAAGTTTGCCATCGAGACCGTCGATAAGTGCGTCGAGGAGGTCCTTACTGGCAGCACCGACGAGCCAGGGCGTGTACACATCGATAGGGATACCCTCTTGCGAGGGCTTGCTGGTCGGCATCAGGTCGGGAAGCTGGATCTGGCAAAACTTGTCCTTTCCCACCCATCCTGCCACGGCCTTGATGATGGCGAACAGCACCTGCTCGCCTGGCTCCATTCCCAAGACTTGCTTCCCAATGCCCTGGTGCTGATCTCCACTGCCGATAAGGCAGCCATCGTGGCCACGGGCAATATCGGTTGGCTTGACTCCCTTACCTCACTGGAACACTTGGCCGACAAATCAGGCGTAAGAAGTGCTCAGATAACCGCCCTGGCGCGTCATTACCGTACAGGCTGGTTGGACGAGATCCGAGTAAAGATACGACTCGGGGTGATCCCATAACCACCCCGTTGCTCATAATCAGACTCTACCAGCGCAACCCACCGCCGGTTTGGTACTCGGTGACGCGGGTCTCGAAGAAGTTTTTCTCCTTGCGCAGGTTGGCCTGTTCGTCCAGCCAGGGCAGGGCATTGCGCGCGCCGGGGAAGGGCTCTTCCAGACCCAGTTGGCGGGCGCGGCGGTTGGCGATGTGGCGGAACTGCTCGATGTGTTCTTCGGCGCTGTAGCCGAGGATCGGCTGGGGCAGCAGGTGGTGGGCGTAGCCGCTCTCTGCTTCCAGGGCCTCCTGCCACATGGCATTCAGTTGCTCGGGGTCGGGACGGTAGTCCTCCTCCTTCATGATCTGTTTGACCACCCGTATGCCAAAGGAGGCGTGCAGCACCTCGTCGCGCATGATGTATTGCAGCTGTTCGGCGGTGCCCTTCATCAGCCCGCGTCGTTGCAGGGCGAAGATCGGCGAGAAGCCGTTGTAGAACCAGCTGCCCTCGAACACCGCGGCGAAGAAGATGTAGGCCATCACAAAGTCGTTCAGGGCATCGCGCTGACTCAGGTCGATGTCGGAGCACAGGATGGAGTTTAGGCGGCTGTTGGCCAGCTGGATCTTGGCGTTGATCGCGGGCACCACCCGGTAGCGGTTGTATATCTCGCTTTGATCCAGGCCGAGGGTCTCGATGCAGTGCTGGTAGGTCCAGGTGTGCAGGGCCTCCTCGTAGACCTGGCGGGCCTGGTAGATCTGCAGCTCGGGGGCGGACATCTTTTCCATCACCGCCAGGCCGATGTTGCGCATCGCGAGGATGTCGGAGGTGGTGAGGTAGGCGAGCACGTTTTCATACACATGCCGCTCCGCCGGGTTGAGCTTGTGGTGGTAGTCGTGCACATCCTGGGCCATGTTGATGTCCAGCGGGGTCCAGTGGTTCTTGTTGGCATTGAGAAAGTATTCCCAGGCCCAGGGGTATTTGAAGGGTGCCAACTGGTTGATGTCGGTGTGGCCGTTGATCACCCGCTTGTCCTCGGCGCGCACTGGTCGCATTGCCTGGATCACCTGGTGATCGTCACGGCTGTCAACCGGGGGGGCTGGATCATGTTTTGGCTGTATCGCCAGGGGGTCGTCCCAGTTCAGTTGCATGATGGTGTTCCTTTTCTTGGTGTTGTGTTCACCGCAGGTACGCAGGCCTTTCGCGGCGGAGCCGCTCCTACAATTCGAACGGCTTTTCTTTGCGTCTTTGCGCCTTTGCGGTGAGATCTTTTATTCCAAATCATCGCGGCGGAGCCGCTCCCACAAACCGCCTATTGGCAGGCCTCGCAGTCAGGGTTGTCGATGGCGCAGACCTTGGGTGCGCTGCTGTCGGATTTTTCCATTTGCGTCGCCCCCAGGGTGCGCAGGTAGTAGGTGGTCTTGAGGCCACGCACCCAGGCGAGTTTGTAGAGCCGGTCCAGCGCCGGACCGGAGGCCTCGGCCAGGTAGAGGTTGAGGCTTTGCGCCTGGTCCAGCCACTTTTGCCGCCGGGAGGCGGCCTCCACCAGCCAGCGCGGGTCGATCTCGAAGGCGGTGGCATAAAGCGCCTTGAGCTCGTCGGGTACACGATCGATGGGGGCGAGGCTGCCGTCGTAATACTTGAGGTCGTTGACCATCACCTCGTCCCACAGGCCCTGCGCCTTGAGTTCGGCCACCAGGTGGGGATTGACCACGGTGAACTCGCCGGAGAGGTTGGATTTGACGTAGAGGTTCTGATAGGTCGGTTCGATGGACTGACTCACCCCGCAAATGTTGGCGATGGTGGCGGTGGGGGCGATCGCCATCACGTTGCTGTTGCGCATCCCCTGACTGAGCACCTGGCGGCGCAGGGCGTCCCAATCGAGACTGCTGCCCTGGTCCATCTGCAAGTAGTCGCCACGGGCCTCGGCCAGGCGGGCGATGGTGTCGATGGGCAGTTCGCCCTGGCTCCACAGCGAGCCATCATAGCCGGGATAGCGGCCACGCTCGGCGGCCAGCTCGCAGGAGGCCTGGATGGCGTACCAGCTCAATACCTCCATGGAGCGATCGGCAAACTCCACCGCCTGTTGCGAGGCGTAGGGGATGCGCAGCTTGTACAACGCGTCCTGAAAGCCCATCAGGCCCAGGCCCACCGGGCGATGGCGCAGGTTGGCGTTGCGCGCCTGGGGCACGCTGTAATAGTTGATGTCGATGACGTTATCGAGCATGCGCAGCGCGGTACGCACGGTGCGTTCCAGGCGGACGGTATCGAGGCCATTCTCATCCACGTGGGCGGCCAGGTTGACCGAGCCAAGGTTGCACACCGCGATCTCCCGCTCGTTGGTGTGCAGGGTGATCTCGGTACAGAGGTTGGAGCTGTGCACCACCCCCATGTGCTGGTTGGTGTAGCGCAGGTTGCAGGGGTCCTTGAAGGTGATCCAGGGGTGGCCGGTCTCGAACAGCATGGAGAGCATCTTGCGCCACAACTGCTGTGCAGGCAGGCGCTTGCTGACCCGGATTTCGCCGCGTGCGGCCTTGGCCTCACAGGCCTGGTAGGCCTGCTCGAAGGCCCGGCCGCTCAGTTCGTGCAATTCGGGTACCTCGTCGGGGGAGAACAGGGTCCACTCCCCCTCCTCGGCCACGCGGCTCATGAACAGGTCCGGGATCCAGTGGGCGGTGTTCATGTCATGGGTGCGGCGGCGCTCGTCGCCGGTGTTCTTGCGCAGCTCTAGGAATTCCTCGATATCGATGTGCCAGGTTTCCAGGTAGGCACATACCGCGCCCTTGCGCTTGCCGCCCTGGTTGACCGCCACCGCGGTGTCGTTGGCCACCTTGAGGAAGGGCACCACCCCCTGGGAGCTGCCATTGGTGCCCTTAATGTGGGCGCCCAGACCGCGCACCCGGCTCCAGTCGTTGCCCAGGCCACCGGCGAATTTGGACAACAGGGCATTGTCCTTGATCGCGCCGTAGATCCCGTCCAGATCATCGGGCACGGTGGTCAGATAGCAGGAGGAGAGCTGTGGGCGCAGAGTGCCGGCGTTGAACAGGGTCGGTGTCGAGGCCATGAAGTCGAAGCTGGAGAGCAGGCGATAGAACTCGATGGCACGGGCCTCGCGGTCCAGTTCGTTGAGCGCCAGCCCCATCGCCACGCGCATGAAGAAGGCCTGCGGCAGCTCGAAACGGGTCTCTGCACTGTGCAGAAAGTAGCGGTCGTAGAGGGTCTGCAGGCCCAGATAGTTGAAATGGAGGTCTCGCTCGGGCTGCAGTGCGTCACTGAGGGCATCCAGATCGAACAGCAGCAGGCGTGGGTCGACCAGTCCCAGGTCACAGCCCCGTTGCAGATAGGCCTTGAAGTACTCGCCGTAGTGGCTGGCCATCTCCGCCTGGCCCTGCACGGCCAGACCGAGGTCGAGAAAGCCCAGCGCCTCGTCGCGCAAGCGCGCCAGCAGCAGCCGTGCCGCCACCCGGCCATAATCCGGATCGCGTTCGATCAGGCTGCGTGCCGATAGCACCAGCGCCTCGGCGACCGCCTGTTCTTCGATCCCATCGAACAGGTTGCGGCGCAGGTTGGCCAACACCACCGTCTCCTCGACACCCGCCAGGTCGGCGCAGGCCTCTTCGATCAACCGCTCCAGTTGCGCCATCGGCAGGGGGGCGCGGCTGCCATCGCGGCGGGTCACCTGCAATTGCGGCTCCTCCGCCGGCACGTGGCTTGGCTGGGCAGCGGCACGGCGACGGGCATGTTCCTCGCGGTAGAGCACATAGGCGCGGGCAACCTTGTGGTGGCCGGAGCGCATCAACGCCAGCTCCACCTGGTCCTGGATGTCCTCGATGTGCAGGGTGCCGCCGCCGGGCAGGCGGCGGGTGAGCGCCGCCGTCACCTGCTCGGTCAACTCGACCACCGCCTCGTGGATGCGCCGCGAGCCGCTGGCTCCCTCGCCCTCCACGGCGAGAAAGGCCTTGCTCACCGCCAGGGTGATCTTGGCCGGATCGAAGGCCGTGACCTCGCCGCTGCGGCGGATCACCTGAAAGCGACCGTCGCTTTCATGGGATGGCAAGGTATTGGAAAACAGTGAGGCCGGATCAGGCCCCATCACAGGTAGGATGGATTCGTTCAGCATGGCGCCTCCCAGGTCGTTATGGTCCGGTCGGGCCATCGCACAAGTTCAGGGGCGAGGGGCCGGACAAAACACCGGGCGAGCGCGCCCCCGAGTCCTTTGACGCGAAGGCTCGGGTAGTGCCCGTTCATCACGGGCCGCTCCTCGACAGGTATTCGGACTTGGGGGCAGGCTCGGCTTCGAGCACCTACGGTCGCGGCTTCCCACCCTTACTAAAGGCAGTGCCTGGTACAGATACCCTGCGACCTTCGTTCCCCCACACCGCTGCGCGACAGTTCCGGATTCACACCGGATTCCCTGTAATCACAACCACAATATCTAGTGGGTGTAGCGAAGATTGGCAACAAGATATACCCTGTGAACCGGGATTACAAGAATCCCTTGCTCAGCCAGGCTAATCGCTGGTCTTGACCTTACCACGCATTACCTTACGCTGACTTTGGCGGGATTTTTCCTGCAGACGCCGCTCCCTGGCGGCCTTGCCGGGGCGGGTGGCGATGCGCTTTTTCTGCGTTGCCGCGACGCTGCGGATCAGCTCGGCCAGACGCGCCAGGGCATCCTCGCGGTTTTTTTCCTGACTGCGATAGCGCTGCGCCTTGAGGACGATCACGCCCTCACTGCTGATACGGCTATCCCTGAGGGCCAGCAGGCGCTGCTGATAAAACTCGGGTAAAGAAGAGGCCGCGATATCAAAGCGCAGGTGGATGGCGGTGGAGACCTTGTTGACGTTCTGTCCGCCCGCGCCCTGAGCACGGATCGCACTGAGTTCGATCTCCTCTTCGGGGATGCTGACCTGATTGGATATCCTGAGCATGAACTTACCTGAGCTTTCGAAAATCGCTCACCGCAGAGGCGCTGAGATGAAAAATACATCGGGACCAGAGGGCTTCTTCCCGTGCGGTGACACTGTGCATAATAGTTCCCCATGGAAATAAAATCCCGACCCATTTGGCCCTGGCTGATGGTACTGCCTCTGTTAGCCTGGCTGCTCTGGCTGGTGCTGCCCAGGCCGGATCTGCTCGGCCATACCAGTTACTCCAGCGCCTACCTGGATCGCCACGGCGAACTGCTGTGGCTGAGTCTGGCCCACGACCAGCGCTATCGCCTGCCGCTTAGCTTCGAAGAGACTGCCCCCAGCCTGATCGCGGCCACTCTTTTATACGAAGATCGCAACTTTTACCGCCATCATGGTGTGGATCTCCCCGCGATGCTGCGCGCCACCTGGCAGAGCCTGCACGGCCAGCGACGTGTCGGCGGCTCGACCATCACCATGCAACTGGCGCGCTTGCGCTACCGCCTGCCGCACAGCCTGCACGGCAAGCTGCTGCAGATCGCCCGTGCGATCCAAATCGAACGCCACTACAGCAAGGACGAGATCCTTGCTGCCTACCTGAGCCTGGCCCCCTATGGGCGCAATATCGAGGGCGTAGAGGCGGCCAGCCGGATCTATTTTGACAAACCGGCCAGCGCACTCAGCCTGCCGGAGGCGATGGCGCTGGCCCTGATCCCGCAAAATCCTCGGCGGCGCAATCCCACCAGCGAGACGGGACGTGCTGCCCTGCTGGCAGCCCAGCAGGCCCTGGCCGAACGCTGGCAGGCCGAGCACGGCGAGACGCTGCCGCTGAACCTGGCGCTGCAATTTCGCCCACCGGAGGCACTGCCGCTGCGCGCCCCACAGCGGGTCCAGGCGCTGCACCAAAGTGGTTTGGCTGGGCCCGGTCCGCAGACCACCACCCTGGATGCCCGGCTGCAGGACAGCCTGGAAAACCTGCTGGCCCGGCATCTGGACAACCTGCAGAACCAGGGGATCGACAATGGCGCGCTGCTGGTGCTGGACTATCGCGATATGGCGCTGCGGGCGGCGGTGGGTTCCGCCGATTATTTCAACCCCGACATCGCCGGCCAGGTGGATGGCAGCCGTGCCCCCCGCTCGCCCGGCTCGGCGCTCAAGCCTCTACTCTATGCCCTGGCCCTGGAACAGGGACGGATCCACCCGATGAGCCTATTGCATGATGCGCCGCGCCGCCTCGGCAGTTATACCCCAGAGAACTTCGACCGCCACTTCAGCGGGCCGATCCTCGCCCAGGATGCGCTGATCCACAGCCGCAATGTCCCGGCAGTGAGCCTGTTTGCCGAACTGGCCCCGCCCGGTCTGCATGGCCTGTTGGCGCAAGCCGGGGTGCAGGGTCTGCGCGAGGCGGATCACTATGGCATGGCGCTGGTGCTGGGGGGGATGGAGATCCGCATGGAGGAGCTGGCCTTGCTGTATGCGATGCTGGCCAACCACGGCCAGTGGCGGCCGCTGCGTCAGCTGGCCGATACCGCAGCCGAGCCGGGTAAGCACCTGCTCAGTCCCGAGGCGGCCTGGCTGAGCCTGGAGATGTTGCGCCACCACCCCGCCCCGCATCAGCGCCAGCTGCCAGGGGTGCCGGTACGCCAAGCTCGCCAGGTGGCCTGGAAGACCGGCACCTCCCATGGCTTTCGCGATGCCTGGGCCATCGGTGTGGCCGGTCCCTATGTGGTGGCGGTATGGCTGGGACATTTCGATGGGCGCGGCAACCCGGCCCTGGTGGGGCGCAACGCCGCCGGGCCGTTGCTGTTTGCGATCATCGAGGCCTTGGCAGCTCAAAGCGCCGACTGGCCGGAACCGGCCTTTGATCTCACCGGGCTGCGCCTGCAACAGGAGCCCATGTGCGCCATCGGCGGCGACCTGCCCGGTGCCCACTGTCCACAAACCCGCCCCGGCTGGTTCATCCCCGGGGTCTCGCCGCTAAGGGTGGAGACCATCCACCGCCAGATCCCGCTGCTGCCCAACGGTCTGCGCGCCTGCCGCCATCGCCCACCACACACCAGCCTGGCGGTATATGAGTTCTGGCCCAGCGAATTGCAGGCGATCTTTGCCCGTGCCGGCATCCACCGTCCCGCACCACCACCCTATGGGGAAGATTGTCCCCTGGATCGCCAGGCCAGCCAGGGTCAGGCACCGCAGATCCGCAGCCCGCAAGCCGGTCTGACCTATACCTTACAAGCGGGGCGCGAGCAGATCCCGCTACAGGCCAGCCACGATGCCGGGGTGTCACGCCTGTACTGGTTTGCCGATCAGCGCCTGCTCGGCCAGGTGGCCGCCGGGGAAACCCTGTTCTGGTCGGCCGAAAGCGGTGATTGGGCGATCCGGGTGGTGGATGACCATGGCCGTTCGGCCAGTGTAGGGATACAGGTGCGGCAGCACTGAGGTGGCGCACCGGTCTGCATTCATTCCTTAGTCTTGCGCCGCTCTTGCGGGGTAAAACTCAGGCACACCGAATTGATACAGTAGCGCTGCCCACTTGGCGGCGGGCCATCATCGAAGACATGGCCAAGGTGGGCATCGCAATGGGCGCAGACCACTTCGGTGCGTACCATGCCGTGGGAATGATCCGCATGTAGCTTGACTTGACCGGACTCAATCACCTCGCCAAAGGCCGGCCAGCCGCAGGCGGAGTCAAACTTGTCACTGGAACTGAACAACGCCGCCCCGCAGCACACACAACTATAAACTCCAGACAAGGTGTTGTTCAGCCATTGTCCGCTAAACGGTGGTTCGGTGCCCTTGAGCCGACAGACCCGAAATTCCTCGGGACTCAGCTTGTCACGCCAGTAGGCCTCGGTTTGCTTGGCATCTGCCATCTTTGTACTCCGTGGTTTGCGCTCTGATCACATCCCCAGAGTGTAGGTGATCCCGCCGCAAACATCCCCAACAAGATTTTCCAGCTAGGGAGGCTGCGCCGAACAGCGAGCCAAATAGTGTTGACCCCCACTACTTGGCCCTGAAGATCACCGAGGGTCTGTTCATTGGCAATATCGAAGCGGTTTCCCAGCGGATGAAGCTACTCAGTGCGATGGGAATCCGTTTTGCCATCGATGATTTTGGCACCGGGTATTCTTCGCTCTCCTATCTCAAGCAACTACCGATTCATGAACTCAAGATCGATCAAAGCGTTATCCAGGATGCCGCACACATTCCCAACGCTGGCACACTGGGTCGCCTCGCAAAACACCGTCTCTACGGCAACGGAATCTACGCGAGTTTAAGCGCCTTATTTACCGATACAAAAACTGCTGAAGATACGTCCCAACAGCGCATCGGAACTGACTTCGCCGGTGATTTCACCCAATGCCTGCTGGGCCAGACGCAATTCCTCCGCGAGCAATTCACCACTACCCTGCTGCATATGAAGGCGCGCCTGTTGCAAATTCGCAGCGGCACGGTTCAGGGCATCCAGGTGGCGACGACGCGCAATAAATTGCCCTTCACTGTTTTCCTGGTAACCGACGCTTTGCTTGAGATGTGCACGCAGGCTGTCCATCCCCAATCCAGCCTTGGCAGAGAGGCGCAGGGTCGGAATTGCCTGCGCACTGATCAGGCCAGCTGGCTGAGCGCTGAGGTCACACTTGTTGCGCAGGATACTGAGTGGTATTTGCTTTGGTAACTGGCTGAGGATGAGTTCATCGGCAGGACTAATCCCAATCCGGTCATCCACCAGTAATAAAATCCTGTCGGCCTGTTCGATCGCCTGCCAGGCACGCTTTATGCCCTGTTGCTCGACCGGGTCGTCCGTTTCGCGCAAGCCAGCCGTATCGATAATATGCAGTGGCAGACCATCGATCTGGATCTGCTCATGCAGCACATCTCGGGTAGTCCCAGCGATCTCGGTGACGATGGCGCTATCACGACCACTGAGCGCATTGAGCAGACTCGACTTGCCCGCATTTGGCTGACCGGCGATAACCAGGCTCATCCCCTCACGCAACAGGCTGCCCTGGCGGGCGCTTTGCTGGATCGCCTGCTGACGGTGTTCGATGGCCGCTAACCGTTGTTCGACCTCGCCACTGCCAAGGAAGTCGATTTCCTCATCACTAAAATCGATCGCCGCTTCCACATACACGCGCAGCTCGGTGAGCTGCTCCACCAGGGCATGAACCAGGGCGGAAAATTCCCCTTGCAAGGTGCGCAGTGCGCTGCGTGCTGCTTGCTCGCTGCCGGCCTCGATCAGATCAGCAATCGCCTCGGCCTGGGCCAGGTCCAACTTGCCGTTGAGGAAGGCCCGTTCGGAAAATTCGCCAGGGCGGGCCATGCGCACCCCTTGTGCCTGCAAGGCCTGCAACAATCTATCTATAACTACTGGGCCACCATGCCCCTGCAGTTCCAGCACATCCTCACCGGTAAAGGAATGGGGCGCGGGAAACCACAGGGCGATTCCGTGATCGAGTAGTTCGCCATTCGGCTGAAAGAAGGGTAGGTATTCGGCCTGTCGTGGCCTGGGGCAGTGGCCAAGGATGGCCTCTGCACAGGCCCTGGCCATTGCTCCGGAGACACGCACCACACCAATCCCCCCGCGTCCGGGGGGCGTGGCCTGCGCTGCGATGGTATCCATGGGGCTTACTGTTTTAGCGAGCGCTGAACTATCTCAAGCCGCGCCTAAGCCTTCACCACATAACGGGTGATGTAGTATTGCTGCGCGATGGACAGGATATTGTTGACCACCCAGTACAGCACCAGGCCCGCCGGGAAAAAGATAAAGAAGAAGGTAAAGGCGATCGGCAGGATCATCATGATGCGCGCCTGGATCGGATCCAGTGGAGTCGGGTTGAGGCGGTGCTGGATCAACATCGTGACACCCATCAGGATCGGCAGGATGAACCAGGGGTCTGGACTGGAAAGGTCCTGAATCCACAACATAAACGGTGCCTGACGCATCTCGACGCTTTCCAGCAGCATCCAGTACAGGGCAATGAAGACCGGGATCTGTACCAGGATCGGCAGACAGCCGCCTAGCGGATTGATCTTTTCTTCCTTGTACATGCGCATCATGGATTCGTTGAGCTTTTGCTTGTCGTCGCCGTAACGCTCCTTCAATTCCTTGAGCTTGGGCTGGACCTTGCGCATGTGCGCCATGGATTTATAGCTGGTTTCTGACAGCTTGTAGAACACCAGTTTGATCAACAGGGTCAGAAAGATAATCGCCCAACCCCAGTTACCAACCAGCGCATAGATGTGTTTAAGCAGCCAGAACAACGGTGCAGAAATAATGGTGAGTATGCCGTAATCCACGGTCAGGTGCAGACCGGGTGCTACCGCACGCATATCGTCCTGCAACTTTGGACCGGCAAACAGCTGCGAAGCAAAGTGAGCGCTCTGGCCGGGCTCTACGGTTTTGGGTGCCCCAATCATGCCGATCAGATAGCGATTGCCATCCAGTGCCTTGGTGTAGAAATTACTAATTTCATCCTGAGGAGGTATCCAGGCACCGAGGAAATAATGCTGGATCATCGCGCTCCAGCCGCCGCTAACACTGCGGCTGAGGTCACGGCTGGCAATATCTTTGAAACTGATCTTTTCGTATTTTTCTTCCGGGCTATATATCACTGCACCGGTATAGGTGTAGATGAACAAGGAACTGTCATCCTGCGATTCACCACGTTGTAACTGGCGGTAGACATGGCCCTGCCATGGCTGCCCGCTATGGTTGCGTACCTCAAAATCCACATCGATGACATACTGGCCACGGTGGAAAGTATAGATCTTGTCCACCTCCACACCACTGTCGTCCTGCCAGCTCATACGTACTTCCAGACGGTCTTCTCCTTCGGCCAGCTGATACGCATCCTGGGTGGCAACAAAACGCTGGTGGTGGTTGGGTGCCGGGCTGTTCGTCCCTGCAGCCGGTAGCAAGGCCGCCTGGGCAATGAAGAAATTGCGCTCATCATTCATCAGACGCACCGGAATCTCGGGTGCCTTGAGATCAACAGGGTACTTGGGCAGGTCTAGGCGACGCAGGTCACCACCCACGCCGTCGATCTCCAAATCATACACATCAGTGCGTACCCGGATGCGCTGTTGGCTTTGTGCGGGTGCCTGCACGCTCGGGGCATCACGCATGGTCGGCTCGGCTGAGTCCACTACCGGTGCGCTGGGCAGGTCCTGAGCCGGCAGCGCGCTTTCCACTTCGACCGGGGCCTGTTTTGGCCGAACATAGTCTTCTTGCCATGCCTGCCAAATCATGAACAGGGTAAAGAATAGTGCGGTCAGCAGTATGATTCTTTGAAAATCCATGAGCTCGTCTTTCTGATAGCGGTTAAGAGGCGGGGTGTCTGGCAGCCAGCAAAGGCCTATATGCTACAGAGCGACCGGGTAGATCGCCAGTATAAGGAGGTCTTTATCAGGGATTGATGCATGTTGGCTTGCAACGTTTGAACATGTAAGCAAAGCAATTCGCTACACTATCCCGCAGTGCCGCTTTATCCAGCTTGTCGATCCCGGGCTTGCACAGGATCACCAAATCGAAATTGCCGATCTGTTGTTGGTGATGGCGAAAATACTCGCGAAGCTGTCGCTTGATACGGTTTCTCGCCACCGCACGCCGAACCGCCTTGCGCGAGATGGCCATGCCAAGTCTGGGATAAGCCAGACCATTTGCACGTACAAGGATGGTCAGATGAGGATTACCCGCCTTGCAGGCACTGGCAAAGACCTGTTTGAAATCTGTGGCGGATAACAGTCTCAAACGGCGGGGAAAGCACTCCGCTGTCATTCGATCTGGAGTGCTATAACCGGCTCGATCCCGATTAGGCAGAGAGGCGGGCACGGCCCTTGGCGCGGCGAGCCTTGATAACCTTACGACCACCAACGGTGCTCATGCGGGCGCGAAAACCATGGCTACGGGCACGCTTCAGATTGCTGGGCTGGAATGTTCTTTTCATGACTGCACTGTCCTGATTCGATAAGTAAACATACCCCACCGGTTCTTCGGCGGGAAAAGCACGCAACAATACTGCCTTCAGGCCTATATTGTCAATAGCTTATCTTGCTTTTCCAGCTGCCCAGGCAGCAGATCAGCCTGTGGATAAGTTACGCTGATCCCGGTAAACTTAGCGACTGCATCGAGCCTGCAATGGTGATGTGACAGGCTTTTTTAATTCTATCAGTTTAGGGGGATCGCGATGACCATCGCGCTATGGGGTCAGTGTTTGGCACGGCTGGAGGATGAACTGTCCCCGCAGCAGTACAACACCTGGATCCGCCCACTACAGGCCATTCAAGACGGCGACGCCCTGCGGGTGCTTTCACCCAATCGTTTTGTACAGGATTGGGTAACCGACAAATTCATGCCTCGTATCCAGGAAATGCTGGCACAAATGTGTGAATCCAGTCCGCCGCGGCTGATCTTTGAAGTAGGCAGCCTCCCCTCCGCCCAGGAGACGGCGGCCATTGCCGAGGCATCCAGTCCCAGGCCCCGCGCCGAGCAGGCCTCGGTGCGCGGCAAGGATCGCTTCGTTTCCACTAATCCAGATGCCAACTTCAAAAATTTTGTCGAGGGCAAATCCAACCAGTTGGCCCGTGCCGCCTCAATGCAGGTGGCTGAAAATCCCGGTTCTGCCTATAACCCCCTGTTCATCTATGGTGGTGTCGGGCTTGGCAAGACTCACTTGATGCATGCGGTTGGTAATCAGATCCTGGCTAACAATCCAAATGCCAAGGTGGTCTATCTGCACTCCGAACGCTTTGTCGCCGACATGGTAAAAGCCCTGCAACACAATGCCATCAACGATTTCAAGCGACACTATCGCTCCGTGGATGCACTGCTTATCGATGATATCCAGTTCTTTGCCGGCAAAGAGCGCTCTCAGGAAGAATTCTTCCATACTTTCAATGCCTTGTTGGAAGGTCAACGACAGGTGATCCTTACCTCAGATCGCTATCCAAAAGAGGTCAATGGTCTGGAAGAACGACTTAAATCTCGTTTTGGCTGGGGTTTGACCGTGGCGATTGAGCCCCCTGAGCTGGAAACCCGTGTGGCGATCCTGATGAGCAAGGCCAATCAGGCCAACATCGAGCTTCCCCATGAAGTCGCCTTTTTTATTGCCAAGCGGATCCGTTCCAATATCCGTGAGCTGGAAGGTGCGCTGCGCCGGGTCATCGCCAACGCCCACTTTACCGGTCATGCGATTACCCTGGACTTCGCCAAGCAAGCCTTGCGTGACCTGCTTGCCCTACAGGCCAAGCAGGTGACGATGGAAAATATCCAGAAAACCACCGCGGAGTATTACAAGATCCGCATGGCTGATCTATTATCGAAGCGGCGCAATCGTTCAATTGCCCGTCCACGCCAGGTCGCCATGGCGCTTTCCAAGGAGCTGACCAATCACAGCCTACCGGAGATTGGCGATGCCTTTGGTGGGCGTGACCACACCACCGTATTGCATGCCTGTAAGAAAGTGGCTGAGTTAAAGGAAAGTGATCAGTTGATCAATGAGGATTATGCAAACCTGTTAAGAATACTTACTACATGATGTGTGCATCCTGTGGATAAGATGATGTTGCCCTGGCATGCCCTTTACACACACAGTTTATCCACAGCCTGTGCAACCCATATCAGGCCCCTGTTCAGGTTTGTTTTTATTGTTTAAGTCATTGATATTATTTATTAAAAATTACTTATCCACAAAAACAGCCTGCACTAGTAGTAATAACAGGTTTTATATATTCATATTAATATTAATAGGACGTCGCAGATGAATATCAGGATTTCTCGTGAAGCGCTGCTCAAGCCACTCCAGTTGGTTAGTGGTGTTGTAGAAAAGCGTCAGACCATGGCAATCCTCTCCAATGTCTTGCTAAGCCTTGATGCCAAGCAGCTGACTTTGACGGGCACTGATTTGGAAGTGGAACTTACCGCCAGTATTCCCCTGGATGGTGATCACAGTGAGAGTGAGATTACCCTGCCTGCCCGAAAATTCATGGATATCTGTAAGAGTCTGCCCGATGAGGCCATTCTTGATATTGATATCAAGGATGGTCGTGCCCTGATACGTTCCGGGAAAAGCCGTTTCACCCTGGCGACCCTCCCTGCGACGGATTTTCCTGCTACCGAAAAGATTACCGGCGCACGTGAATACAGTGTGGCGCAGTTTCAGCTGCGTCACCTGTTGGATCAAACCCAGTTCTGTATGGCGAACCAGGATGTACGCTACTACCTGAATGGTCTGTTGCTTGAGTTACGTAACGGTGGTCTGCGTACCGTTGCAACCGATGGCCATCGCCTGGCGTTGTGTGACGTAAGCTGTGATGTTGTTCCTGGTGATATCGCCCAAATCATCATTCCGCGCAAGGGTGTATTGGAATTATCCCGGCTCTTGCATGACAGCGATTCTCCCTGTCACCTCCAGCTCAACTCCAATTTCCTGCGTATCACACTGGATGATGTGATTTTCACCTCCAAGCTGATCGATGGGCGTTTTCCTGATTATGAGCGCGTTATTCCCCGTGGTGGAGACAAGATTGTTCAGGCTGATAAGGCGATCCTGCAACACGGCCTGCAACGTGCGTCGATACTCTCTAACGACAAGTTTCGTGGGGTACGCCTTAATCTGAGTAATAATTTGCTTCGTGCCACGGTGAATAATCCGGAACAGGAAGAAGCAGAGGAAGAAATTGATGTGCAATATCAGGGCGAGGACTTGGAGATCGGTTTCAATGTCTCCTACCTGCTTGACGCCCTGAATGCTGTAAAGGAAGCACAAGTTCAGTTAGTGATGGCCGATCAGAACAGCAGCTGTGTGGTACACGGTGTCGGTGCAGAAGATGCGCGGTATGTCGTCATGCCAATGAGGCTGTAATTGCTAGCCTGACTATATGCACATCACTCGACTGGAGCTTAGTCAGCTTCGCAACCTGAGCTCGGTCTCTATCCTCCCCGCTCCCGGTCTTAATATCCTTGAAGGCCGCAATGCCAGCGGTAAAACCAGTCTGCTCGAGGCCATACACATGCTGTGTATGGCCCGCTCCTTCCGCAGTCTGCGTACTAGTCAGGTTGTCCAGCATGGGCACGCCAGTCTCACAGTCTTTGCTCAACTCCAGGATTCCCAGCTCCAACATCGTTTGGGTCTGCAGCGTTTTACCGATAATCGCCTTGAACTCCGTCTCGATGGCCAGCCACTTCGTAGTCGTGCTGAATTGGTCAGTTTACTCCCCTTGCAATTACTCACCCCGGAATCTACTCAGCTTGTTACAGGCTCTCCCCGTAGTCGCCGCCAATTTCTCGATTGGTTGATGTTTCACGTGGAACACGGTTTCCACTCTGACTGGATGAACTATCAGCGATTGTTAAAGCAACGAAATAGCCTATTGAGAAGCCGTCAACTGACAACCTTGAAACAATGGGATCAGGGGTTAATCAGCTACGCTGAGAAAATTGATACCGCAAGAAAGGGGCTTGTTGCAGCCATACAGCCATTCATGCACGACTATTTTGAGAAGCTATTACCAGGTATAGAGATAGCGTTACACTACAAACAGGGTTGGCGCAGGGAAGTGTCGTTCGAGAATGCCTTGGCCGAGAGTCTGGCAAGCGATAGTAAACAGTTTGTCACCGGCGTAGGTCCCCATCGTTGTGACCTGGTTCTGAGTACTGATAAACGCCAAGTCGCAGACGTGATGTCACGTGGGCAGCTTAAATTATTGGTGGTCGCCATGCACCTGGCGCAAATGGATTATCTGCGATCAACCCGTAACAAAAGCAGTATTGTACTGATTGATGACCTGCCCGCAGAGTTGGATGCCCAACACCGCGCGCTGCTATTGCGCATTCTTGATGAACATGATCACCAAGTGTTTATTACCACCACAGACCGGTCTCAATTGGATTGTCGTGATTGTAAAGAGGTGAAAGTGTTCCACGTGGAACATGGTCAAATCAAAGAAGTGGTATAATGAGGCGGTTAAGAGGTGTCGCCATTGATCGACACGTTCGCACAAGCCCTGGAGCTGCATATGAGTGAATATAATTCGTCGAATATCAAAGTACTGAAAGGCCTGGATGCCGTACGGAAACGCCCAGGCATGTATATTGGTGACACCGATGATGGTACGGGTTTACACCATATGGTGTTTGAGGTGGTGGATAACTCCATCGATGAGGCCCTGGCCGGGCACTGTACCCAGATTGATGTTGTGATCCACAGTGACGGCTCTGTCTCCGTCAGGGATAACGGACGCGGGATTCCGGTCGACTTTCATGAAGAGGAAGGCCGCTCTGCAGCCGAGGTCATCCTGACCGTGTTGCATGCCGGCGGTAAGTTTGACGATAACTCCTATAAGGTTTCAGGCGGCCTGCATGGGGTTGGGGTCTCGGTGGTAAACGCCCTTTCCGAAAGCCTGAAGCTGACGATTCGACGCAATGGTAAAAAGTACCAACAGGAATATGCGCTTGGCGAACCGCAATACCCGCTTAAAGAGTCGGGTGAGAGTAATGCCAATGGTACCGAAATTCGATTCAAGCCCAGCTCGACCATCTTTACGCAGACGGAATATCACTACGATATCCTAGCCAAGCGTTTGCGCGAGCTGTCCTTTCTGAACTCCGGGGTACGTATCCACATCCTGGATGAACGCAGTGGCAAGGAAGATCTGTTCGAATACGAAGGTGGGATCAAGGCCTTTGTTGAACACCTCAATCGTAACAAAACCCCACTACACCCGACGGTTCTGCACTTTACTGCAGAAAAAGAGGGTATAACCGTCGAGGTATCGATGCAGTGGAGTGATGCCTACCAGGAAAACATCTACTGCTTCACCAACAACATCCCCCAGCGAGATGGTGGTACCCACCTGGCAGGGTTTCGCGCCGCGCTGACTCGTACTATTAATAATTACATCGAAAGCGAGGGCCTCGCCAAGAAGGCCAAGGTTAGCCCGAGTGGTGATGACGCCCGTGAAGGCCTGACGGCGGTATTGTCGGTCAAGGTGCCTGACCCGAAATTCTCTTCCCAGACCAAGGACAAGCTGGTCTCCTCCGAGGTAAAAAGCGTGGTGGAGTCGTTGGTATCGGATCGTTTTAATGATTTCATGATGGAAAACCCGACCGAGGCGAAGATCGTTGCCGGTAAGGTGGTGGATGCGGCACGCGCACGCGAGGCGGCACGCAAGGCCCGTGAAATGACCCGCCGCAAGGGGGCCTTGGATATCGCCGGACTACCTGGCAAGCTGGCCGATTGTCAGGAACGCGATCCGGCCAAGTCTGAATTGTACCTGGTGGAAGGGGACTCCGCCGGCGGCTCCGCCAAGCAGGGTCGAGATCGCAAGAATCAGGCGATCCTGCCGCTCAAGGGCAAGATCCTCAATGTGGAAAAGGCCCGTTTTGATAAAATGATCTCCTCCGCCGAAGTAGGCACGCTGATCACCGCCTTGGGCTGTGGCATCGGTCGGGATGAGTTCAATCCGGACAAGCTGCGCTATCACCGTATCATTATCATGACCGATGCGGATGTGGATGGCTCGCATATCCGGACCCTGTTGTTGACGTTCTTTTACCGGCAAATGTCAGTGCTGATCGAGCGTGGTTATGTGTATATCGCCCAACCGCCGCTGTACAAGGTCAAAAAGGGTAAGCAGGAGCGCTACGTCAAAGACGATAGTGAGCTGAATGCCTATCTGTTGCAGATCGCCCTGGAAAATGCCGAGTTGCATGTGAATGCGGACGCCCCGGCAATCGTCGGAACCGCACTGGAGGAGTTGGCACGTCGCTACCAGCAAGTAATGGCCAGTATCCAGCGCCTGTCGCGCCGCTATAACAGCAGCATCCTGCAAAAGATGATCAGCATGCCTGGCCTGGATGAGGCGGCCTTTAGTAACGGCAGTGCCGAGGCTTGGTTTGATCAGTTGATGAGTATGCTGAATGCCAGTAATGCCAAGGATTCGCGCTATAGCGCCACTTATGAAAAGACACCGGACGGCGGTATTGAAAATGTGGTGATCAGTGAATGGCGCCACGGGGTACCAAATGAATATGGTTTTCAGGCAGAATTCTTTGAATTGCAGGAATACCTGGGGATCCGTACCCTGGGCGAAGAATTGTACGGCCTAATCGGTGAAGGTGCCTATGTGCAGCGTGGCGAGCGTCGTAGCGATGTGGATAGCTTCAGCCAGGCCCTGGACTGGCTGATCCAGGAAGCCAAACGTGGTCAGCATGTGCAGCGCTACAAAGGTCTTGGTGAGATGAATCCGGAGCAGTTATGGGAGACCACCATGGACCCGAACAATCGTCGTCTGTTGCAGGTAACGATTGAGGATGCCATTGCTGCGGATGACATCTTCACCTGCTTGATGGGTGATAATGTGGAGCCGCGTCGTGACTTTATCGAGAAAAATGCCCTCTACGTGGCTAACCTGGATGTCTAGCTAGTGATCAAACGCAGAGCTGCTGCGAGCCGTCGATCCGGCTGTTAGCGGAAATAAAAAAGGGGACTAAAAAGTCCCCTTTTTTATTTTATTACAATGGCTTAGTCATTGTGATAGCTGGTGATCAGCTCGACTTCCTTCTTTGATCCCAGTACCACCGGAACGCGCTGGTGCAGTTCTTTCGGCTGCAGTTCCATGATGCGTTCACGACCGGTGGTGGAAGCACCGCCGGCCTGCTCGACGATAAAGGACATGGGGTTGGCTTCGTACATCAGGCGCAACTTGCCTTCGCCACCTTTGGCCTTCATTTTTTCATCAACAGGATACATAAACACACCGCCACGGGTCAGGATGCGATGTACCTCGGCGACCATTGAGGCGACCCAGCGCATGTTGAAGTCGCGACCACGGGCACCTTCCTTGCCAGCCAGACACTCATCCACATAACGCTTGACCGGGGCTTCCCAGTGACGGGAATTGGAGGCGTTGATGGCAAACTCGGAGGTTTCTTCCGGGATGCTCATGTTCGGATGGGTGAGGATGAACTCACCGATGTTCTGATCCAGGGTGAAGCCGTTAACGCCCTTGCCGGTGGTCAGGACCATCATGGTGGAAGGGCCGTACAGGGCATAACCGGCACAGACCTGCTCGGTACCCGCCTGCAGAAAGTCCTGTGCGGTAGGATGCTTGCAGTCGCCCTTGCAACGCAGGATGGAAAAGATGGTGCCGACCGAAACATTGACGTCGATATTGGAAGAACCGTCCAGTGGATCGAAGGTCAGCAGGTACTTGCCGCGTGGGTACTGGCTGGGGATATGGTAGATCTCGTCCATCTCTTCGGAGGCCATCGCGGCTAGATGGCCGGACCATTCATTGGTCTTGAGGAAGACGTCATTGGAGATCACGTCCATCTTCTTCTGGTCTTCGCCCTGAACGTTTTCGGTACCGGCGGCACCCAATACGCCGATTAGCGCGCCATGGTTGACCAGATTGGAGATCACCTTACAGGCGGTGACCACATCATTCAGCAGGGAGGTGAAATCACCGGTAGCGCCTTCAATATGGCGCTGCTCTTCGATGATGAACTGGGTAATCGTGGTGCGGTTATTGTGCATGGGATTTCCTTGTTAAGACTATGTAATAAAAACGGTTTGGCCCGGCGGCAAATCCACGCCAGGGCGAAAAATAGCAGTCAATGCTAGCATAAAATGGATTGATAGTCTTGGTTGGCTGCGCCTGTGCCAGGGCGTCCGGATACGTTTGATGAGCAGGCGTAACCCCATAATTTCTGGTCGTAGGTCCCATCCCTGCGAGCTTCGAGCCTACATGGATGTCGTCACGGCGTACCAGAAATCAGGGAGTTATGCCTGCCTGGGCACGAACTTCATGTATGTATGCGCTTACCCTGGTGCCTGTGCTGCGCAAGGCTTAGACAGGTTTGCCCTGATCCGACTGGCGCAGTGCCTCGATGCTGGTGATGCGCCGGTAGGTCGTATTAATCCACTGTTCTACCTGCTCATTGATCTCCTTGGCACGCAGCCCGGCGGGGTTGATGGCAGGGCCAATCACCAAGGTAATGGTGCCTGGGCGTTTGGTGAAGTTGTCCTTGGGCCAGAATTCACCGGCGTTGTGGCAGACCGGCAGCACCGGGTGGCCGCTTTTTTCCGCCAGCATCGCCCCGCCAATAGCATAGCGATGTTTACTTCCGGGCGGCAGGCGGGTGCCCTCGGGGAAGATCACAATCCAAAGCCCCCGCTTGAGTCGATCGATCCCCTGCTGGATCACCTGCTTGAGAGCCTTTTTGCCGCCCTTGCGATCAATGGCGATCGGAAACATCAGCGCCAGCCCCCAGCCAAAGAAAGGCAGCCACAGCAGTTCGCGTTTGAGTACCCAGGTATGGCGGGGTAAGAGCTGTTGCATCACGATGGTTTCCCAGGCGGACTGGTGATTGGCCATGATGATACAGGTGGTGTCCCTGGGGATGTGTTCACGCCCCTCGACACGAAAATCCAGTCGACAGGTAATTCTTAACCACCAAATGGCAAAGCGGCCCCAGCGGGTCATGTAGAAGTAGCGCCAGCGATGGGGGGTAAATATAAACAGTGGGGAGAACAACACGATGATGACGATCATGCTGTATATCCCAATATAAAAGGCTATCGCACGTAAGTGAGCCATTACTTATCTCCGCTCAACAGGGCATCGACGGCGGCGGCCAGATCGGCATAGACCGGAATGCCTTGCAGCTCGTTTGCAGATTTTGCCAGGCTGCGTTCGCCCTTGCCGGTGCGAACCAGGATCGGCCTGGCAGCAACCGCTTGGGCGGCTTGTAGATCACGCAGCGAATCGCCGATCACCGGGACATCCTGCAAGGAAACCCCGACGCGGCGGGCGATCTCCAGATACATGCCGGGCTTGGGTTTGCGACAGTCGCAACCGGCATCCGGGTTGTGTGGACAAAAGGCGATCATCTCCACCTGGCCACCGATGGCGGCCAATAGCTTGCGCAATTTGTCATGCATGGCATTGAGGGTATTGAGATCAAACAGGCCGCGCCCGATCCCGGACTGGTTGGTGGCCACGGTGACGATATAGCCTGCCTGGTTCAGGCGGGCGATGGCCTCCAGGCTGCCCGGCAGGGGGATGAATTCCTCCACACTGCGGATGAAGTTGTCGGAGTCTTGGTTAATCACTCCGTCGCGATCCAGGATGATCAGGCCCATCAGTCGCGAAACTCCGATACGCGAATCCGCCCATCGACCATCCGCGACTCACGCTGCATGATCTTGTCCATCTTGGCCCAAAAGGCCGCGTTCAGATCAAATTCTGCCGAAATCGCCGTGCCCATTACCAGGATCAGCAGGTCGGCCACCTCCTCCGCCAGCTGTTCCCTGGGCTTGCCCTTGGTCACCGCCGCGGCGATCTCACCCAGCTCCTCGCTCATCAAGGCCACCCGGTAGGTCAGGTCTTCCCCGCCCTTGCCCTTGAAGTCGTGCTTGTCATGAAAGGCCTGGATGATGGCCATCATTGCAAGCCAGGAATCTTGGTTATCAGACATGGATCACCTCAAAAATAAAACAAGCCACAGAGATCACAGAGCACACTGAGCAAAGCTACATGTATAACCAACAACTTAACCAGAGCGCATTGTAACTGCTCACCACTTAACCCCCCCTCCCCCGAAGGGGGGAGAGGGGGCGACTAGATACAGCGCATCAAGTATTTATCTCTGTGGTCTCTGTGCCCTCTGTGGCTGATTGTTATCCTTGCAACAGAGAAAGGTCGGCCACTTCCAGGAACAGGCTGCGAAGCTGGCTGAGCAGCGCCAGTCGGTTGGCGCGCAGGGCCGGCTCATCGGCCATCACCATCACCTGATCGAAGAAGCTGTCCACCACGTTACGCAAGCCGGCCAGGGTTTTTAGCGCGCTTGTGTAGTCGCGGGCCAGAAACAGCGGGGTGACCGCATCCGAGCTGCGCGCCACCTGTTCATAGAGCTGGCGCTCTGCCGCATCCTGCAGCAGATTGGCATCGACCTGGACCGGGATGGACTCCTCGGTCTTTTTCAGGATATTGGCGATGCGCTTGTTGGCGGCGGCCAGGGCCTCGGCCTCGGGCAGGTCGCGGAAGGCACTGACCGCACGCAGTCGCGCATCGAAATCCAGCGGGCGGGTTGGGCGCTGGGCCAGCACCGCTTCGAAGGTATCGACGGCGACACCCCGATCCTGATAGTAGGCCTTGAGCCGACCCATCATGAACTCGAACACCTGGGTGATCACGTGGTTATTGTCGAACAGGCCGGTATTGGCCTCGGCGGCATGCTCCAGCATTTCCAGCAGGTCGATATCCAGGCCTTGCTCGATGATGATGCGCAGTGCCCCCAGCGCGGCGCGGCGCAGTGCAAAGGGATCCTTGTCACCGCTGGGGACCTGGCCGACGCCAAAGATCCCGATCAGGGTATCGAGCTTGTCGGCAATCGCCACCGCCTGTCCGGTTTTGCTGGCCGGGAGCTGGTCGCCGGCAAAACGCGGCATGTACTGCTCGTCCAGGGCCAGTGCCACCTCGGCGGGCTCGCCATCATGTTCGGCATAATAGCGACCCATGATGCCCTGCAATTCCGGGAATTCACCCACCATCAGGGTCATTAGATCACATTTGGCCAGCAGTGCGGCGCGGGCGGCCTGTTCCGGCTGGGTACCGATGGCCTTGGCGATCGCCTCGGCCACGGCGGCGACGCGCTGGGACTTATCCTGCAGGCTGCCGAGCTTTTGCTGGAACAGCACCGTGGCGAGGCTGTCCCGGCGGGCCTCCAGTCGGCTCTTGCGATCCTGGGTCCAAAAGAAATCCGCATCGGTCAGGCGCGGACGGATGACCCGCTCGTTGCCGGCACGTACCGATTCCGGATTGCTGGAGCTGATATTGCTCAGGGTGATGAAGTTGGGCATCAGCTTGCGCTGGGCATCGACCATGTGGAAATACTTCTGGTGGCCCTTCATCGCCGAGATCAGGCACTCGGGCGGTACCGCCAGGAAGCGCTGCTCGAAACTGCCCACCACCGCCTGCGGCCATTCCACCAGTCCGGTGACCTCATTCAGCAGATCCTCATCAATCACCGCCGTGCCTGCGTGTGCCGCGGCGGCCTGTATCACGGCCTCGCGGATCAGTTCGCGGCGCTGGGTGAAGTCGGCGACCACCTTGCCGGTATCGTGCAACAGCGTGCTATAGGCACTGGGTTCGGGGATAAAGATCGGATCGGGATGATGGAAGCGATGACCATAGCTGTCGCGCCCACTTTTTACGCTGAGGATCTCGCAATCAATGACATCATCGCCGAGCAGCATCACCAACCAGTGCACCGGACGGACAAACTCGGCCTCCAGGGCACCCCAGCGCATCCGCTTGGGGATCGGTAGCTTGTCCAGGGATTGCTGCACGATGGCAGGCAGCAGTTCGGCGCTGGGCTTGCCGGTTTGCAGGGACTGATAGACCAGCCAGCTACCCTTGTTGGTTTCCAGGGTTTGCAGTTCGCTGACCGCCACCCCGCAGGAACGGGCAAAACCCTCGGTGGCCTTGCTCGGCTTACCCTCACCATCGAAGGCGGCATTCAGGGCCGGACCACGGCGCTCGACCTGCTTGTCGGCCTGGGCAGTATCCAGTTGCTTGACCAGTACCGCCAGGCGACGTGGCGCCGCATAGGGATGGACCTGTCCAAAACCCAGACCGGCAGCCTCCAGGCCCGCGGTGATACCCTGGCTAAAGGCCTGGGACAGTTTGAGCAGCGCCTTGGGCGGCAGCTCCTCGGTACCGATCTCAACCAGAAAATCTTGTTTTGCAGTCATTATTTATAAAACCCTTTTGCCACAGAGGACACAGAGGTCACAGGGAAAGTCGCTTGATACCATGAACCAGGCGACGCTCTCCAAAGTTGATCAATAGTGCACGGCGTAAGCCGGTTGCCTTTAAATAGGAAAGGGTTTGGGGAACAGCAACTTCCGGTAGTTTGCTAACGGCTTTCAATTCCACAATCACTTCACCCTCTACCAGCAGATCCAGCCGCTGTCCGACAATGTTTTTGCCTTTATAGGCCACTTCAACAGAAATTTGACGCTGATAGGCCATATTTCGTAGTGAAAACTCATGACACAGGGCCTCCTCATAAACGGATTCCAGGAGTCCCGGGCCCAGTACGGTATGCACTTCGAGTGCCGCGGCGATAATTTTTCCAGTTAGTACATCGTCCATCTCGTAACATCCATATAAAAAGGGCACAAGCCCTGTGACCTCCGTGTCCTCTGTGGCTAATCGCCTTTTGTTTGCAACATCGGGAAGCCCAGTGCTTCGCGGCGGTCGTAGTAGGCCTGGGCCACCGCGCGGGCCAGGGCGCGCACCCGCAGGATGTAGCGCTGGCGCTCGGTGACCGAGATCGCGTGGCGGGCATCGAGCAGGTTGAAGGTATGCGAGGCCTTGAGCACCATTTCGTAGGCAGGTAGCGGCAGGCCGGCTTCAATCAGCTGTTGGCTCTGCTGTTCGCAGTGGTCGAACTGGCTGAACAGAAAGGGCACATCGGCGTGCTCGAAGTTATAGGCGCTCTGCTCCACCTCGTTCTGATGGTAGACATCGCCGTAGGACACGGTGCCCTGTGGGCCACGGGTCCAGATCAGATCAAAGACACTCTCCACCCCCTGCAGATACATCGCGATGCGCTCCAGCCCGTAGGTGATCTCGCCGGTAACCGGGCGGCAGTCCAGCCCGCCGACCTGCTGGAAATAGGTAAACTGGGTCACCTCCATGCCGTTCAGCCAGACCTCCCAACCCAGACCCCAGGCACCCAGGGTGGGTGATTCCCAGTTATCCTCGACAAAGCGGATGTCGTGCTCAAGCAGGTCCAGGCCAAGGTGGCGCAGGGAACCCAGGTACAGCTCCTGGATGTCCAGCGGCGAGGGTTTGATGATCACCTGGAATTGATAATAGTGCTGCAGGCGATTGGGATTTTCCCCGTAGCGCCCGTCGGTGGGTCGGCGCGAGGGCTGCACATAGGCGGTGGCCCATGGCTCCGGGCCGATGGCGCGCAGGAAGGTGGCCGGGTGGAAGGTGCCGGCGCCGACCTCCATGTCCAGCGGCTGCAACAGTACGCAGCCCTGCGCTGCCCAGTATTGCTGCAAGGCAAGGATAAGTCCCTGGAAGGTGCTGACGTCGGATGTTGGGATGCTCGCGCTCAAGGTCTGGTCCCGTGTTGTTCACAATAGCCGCGCATTATAGCTTGGAGAAGAGGTGGGTGACAGGCCTTGCACGACAGGGTGGGCGCATACTTAGATGAAGTTCGTACCCTGGCAGGCGTAACCCCCTAATTTTTGGTGCGCCGTGAATACATCCATGTAGGCTCGAAGCTCGCATCCCTGCGACCTACGACCAGAAATCAGGGGGTTACGCCTGCTCATCAAAGGTATGCGGACGCCCTGGCCTTGCACGGTGCTGACCGTGCCAGGCGGGGTAATCTGGTGTAAAATGCCGATCCTTTCCTTAGTGTTACCGCAGATTACCCATGAGCCAACAACGTAAAGCCGTCGCCCTGATCTCGGGTGGCCTGGATTCCATGCTTGCCGCCAAGGTGATGCTGGAACAGGGGATCCACGTCGAGGGGATCAATTTTTTCACGGGCTTTTGTGTCGAGGGCCATACCCACGCGATCCGTAAGCAGGACAAGGACAAACCCAAGCGCAACAATGCCCTGTGGACGGCGGAACAGTTGGGGATCAAGCTGCACATCATCGACATCGTCGAGGAATACAAGGATGTGCTGCTGAACCCCAAACATGGCTATGGGGCGAATATGAACCCCTGCCTGGACTGCAAGATCTTCATGGTACACAAGGCGCTTGAATGGGCCGAGCAGCACGGCTTTGATTTCATCATCACCGGTGAGGTGGTCGGACAGCGGCCGATGTCACAGCGCAAGGAAACCATGCCGGTGGTGGCACGGGAGTCGGGTGCCGAGGATCGTCTGCTGCGCCCCCTGAGTGCGCAAAATCTGCCCGCTACCCTGCCGGAACGCGAGGGCTGGGTGTCGCGTGACAGGATGTATGGATTTTCCGGGCGTAATCGCAAACCACAGATGGCCCTGGCACGCGAGTTTGGCTTTAGTGACTGGGCGACCCCGGCCGGTGGTTGCTGTTTCCTCACCGACGAGGCCTATTCACGCAAGTTGGTGGATCTGTGGCAGGCGCGCGGCAAGCGCGAATACGAAATGGACGATATTATGTTGCTCAAGGTGGGCCGCCACGTCCGCCCTGCCCCGCACTACAAGATCATCATTGGTCGCGAGGATGGGGAAAATAATTTCCTTAGCGGCTATAAAAAACTTTTCGTCTACATGCACTGCGTATCCCACACCGGGCCACTGGCGCTGATCGATGGCGAGGCCAGCGAGCAAGACCTCGAGCTGGCGGCACGTATTGTGGCCCGTTACGGCAAGGCGAGAACCGCCGGGCAGGCGACGATGCGGATCCACTACCCGGATGGCCACCAGCGTGAACTGGAGGTGGTGCCGATGCCGGCGGATCAGATCGACGAGAAGTGGATGCTATAGCTTCACTGCGGGCAGATGGTTGACAGTAGCCAGGGGCAAGGTGCATGGTTCCCTGGACCCTAGACCCTAGACCCTAGACCCTAGACCCTAGACCCTAGACCCTAGACCCTAGACC
>JACUTZ010000125.1 GCA_014859545.1 Gammaproteobacteria bacterium | reverse complement strand
AGAAAAAATCAGCGCGCATCTATACCAGATGGTGCCGGGATGCGCAACTTTGCCGCATCTTTGTGACAGGGCGGTGACAGGATGCAATCGTCCCGCTGCTTGGGTATCCTAGCGTGATTTGCCCCTCTGGAATATCAAAATGTCATCATTGAAAGCATTGTTATTTGATGTGGACGGCACCCTGGCCGATACCGAGCGGGATGGTCACCGTGTGGCCTTTAACCGTGCCTTTGCCGAGGCGGGTCTGGACTGGGATTGGTCGGCGACGCTGTATGGCAAGCTCTTGGCGGTCACTGGCGGCAAGGAGCGGATCCGTCACTATTTGGATACCTATAACACCAGCTTTAAGCGTCCCTTGGATCTGGACGATTTTATCGCCGGGCTGCACAAGGCCAAAACGGTACATTATGTTCAGATGCTCTCTGAGGGCCTGATCCCGCTGCGCCCCGGTGTCAAACGTCTGATCAATGAGGCCCGTGCTGCCGGGCTGCGCCTGGCGGTGGCGACCACCACCACCCCGGAAAATGTCTCGGCCCTGCTGGAAAATGCCCTGGCCCCCGATGCCATGTCCTGGTTTGAGGTGATTGCCGCCGGGGATGTGGTGCCGGCCAAAAAGCCCGCCCCGGATATCTACAGCTGGGCCATGGAGAGGATGGCGCTGAGTCCTGCCGAATGTATTGCCTTCGAAGACTCGCAAAATGGCATCCGCTCGTCCCGTGCGGCCGGGCTTAAAACCATCATTGCGGTGAATGGCTATACCCATGATGAGGATTTTACCGGTGCCGAGATTGTGCTGGACCATTGGGGCGAGGCCGCTCAGCCCTTTAGTGTCTTGCAGGGCGATGCCCGGGGTGCCAGCTATCTCGATTTGGCGCTGGTCCAGCGTCTGCATCAGGGCTAGCCGATGAAGACTCCGCCGCTGGCCGCCCGCATGGCCGAGATCGCGCCCTTCCATGTGATGGCGCTGCTGGGTCGTGCACGGGAGCTGGAGGCGTCCGGTCGCTCGATCATTCACATGGAGATCGGCGAACCGGATTTTCCCAGTCCACCTGCGGTGATCGCCGCCGCGCAGCAGGCACTGGCTGCTGGCGATACCCAATACACCCCGGCGTTGGGGCTGCCCGCGCTGCGCGAGGCGATTGCCCAGTATTATCGGGAACAGCATGGGATCGCGGTCCCGGCACGGCGTATCGTGGTTACCGCCGGCGCCTCTGGGGCGCTGTTGATGGCACTGGGGGTGCTTCTTGATCGGGACAGCGAGGTCCTGATGGCCGACCCCGGCTATCCCTGCAACCGTCACTTTGTGCGCTTCATCGAGGGTCAGGCGCGGGGTATCCCGGTCGGGCCGGAGACAGAATATCAACTCAATGCCGAGTTGCTGGCCAGGCACTGGGGAACCAATACCCGTGCGGTGATGTTGGCCACGCCCTCCAATCCCACCGGCACCGTGATCGATGCCGAGGCGATGCACGAGATTGCCGAGCTGAGCGAGGCGCGTGGTGCGGCCTTGCTGGTGGACGAGATCTACCACGGGCTGATCTATGAGCAGGCCAGCCCCAGCGCCCTGGCGATCACCGAACAGGCCTTTGTGATCAACAGTTTTTCCAAGTACTTCTGCATGACCGGCTGGCGTCTGGGCTGGCTGGTGGTGCCAGAGGCCTATCTGGCCGAGGTGGAAAAGCTGGCACAGAATCTGTTTATCGCCGCGCCGACCCTCTCCCAGCATGCGGCCCTGGCTGCTTTCGAACCCGAGAGTCTTGCCATCCTGGAGGCACAAAAGAGCGTGTTGCGCGAGCGGCGTGATTATCTGCTGAACGCCCTGCGCGGACTGGGCTTTCAGATCCCGGTCAGCCCGCAGGGCGCCTTTTATCTGTATGCCGACTGCAGCGCCTTCAGCGAGGACAGCATGAGCCTGGCCAGTGCCCTGCTGGAAGAGGCCGGGGTGGCGGTGACCCCCGGCATCGACTTTGGCGAACACCAAAGCCGATACTATCTGCGATTTTCCTACACCACCGATCTGGTACAGTTGCAAGAAGGGGTGGCGCGCATCGCTGCCTGGCTGGGGAAATAGGGGGAAGGGGCAAGGGAGCAAGGAAAAGCGAAAATCAAGACATGCCTCGCGCAGAGACGCAGAGTACCAAGTGCTGAGTGCTGTGTAGAAGCGGCTCTGCCGCGAATAGATGGGGCCAATTGGGCATTTATGGCCTGGTCGTTCCCAGGACTTTGATCTCATGGCTAAGAGATATCTCGATGAATGATTGTTGTGCGACAAAGAATATGCCTGAACAGGGCCGCAAGCTGGCCTGTCCCGGTTGTGGGAGGGCTGGCCTGCCGGTCAGCGAAAAGACCCTGCTGCATCATCTCAAACAGCCCTGGTTGTGGCAGGGAGGCCAGGGCTACTTCGGCTGCGAGGCAGTGGATTGCGAACTGAACTATTTTTCTGCCGATGGTACTGTGATCCGAACAGATGCCTTGCGCAGTAAACCCGGGCTGAAATCCCGCCAAGCCGACGCTCCGATTTGCTACTGCTTTGGCCTGAGTCGTGCCGATGCAGCCGATCCGGATGCGCGTGCCTTTGTGATCAAACAAACCCGCCTTGGCAACTGTGCTTGCGAAGCCCGCCACCCTTACGGGCGCTGTTGTTTGAAGGACTTTCCCAAGCCGCCTTGATCGCCAGGGCGAAGATCGTGACGACGGCCATCGCAGCGTGTTGGCAGCTCTGCGATCTCAGAGCAAGATGCCGGCACTGTTCATGTGGCCCCCCCCCCTTGTATGGTGCTTTCGCCAAGAACGCCAAGCGATCAAGGGCATTGCTTCGATACCACCGCTTCAAATGGCCAGCCATTGTTTCTACAAGCCGCGAGCCAAATTCCTCACATCCCTGCGCATATGGCTACCGGCGTCCTGCCTACCGCCAAATACCGTCCATCCCTGGACATAAATCCTTTCTTGGCGTGCTTGGCGACTTGGCGAGATCATCTCTTTTTGCTTTTATGCGCCACTGAGGAGGGGGCGCGTAGTAAAAAATCCATGCAAGACAATGTGTTAACCGTGGCGATAGCTGGCTTGAGATGGCTGGCTAGCGGACAATTTGCAACATGGTTTGCAAAACGGCTTGTCTGGGTATACCGTCAGAAAATAGGTATTAATTCGCAAAAACTGTGGGGGTATCTAGTGAGTAATGGCAATAAGAAAAGTACTGTAAATGCGCGTAAGCCTGGAACGGCTAATGTTCGTCGAGTAAAAAATGGCGACACCTCGCCATCAAACACTGCATCTGGAATTGAAGACTTTGAAGTAAGCCAGGCAGTCAGTGCCGCAGAAAACGCCAAGGTCGTGGCGGTTAAAGATATCATCCAGTCGGCTGCCAAGCATGATATGCAGACCGTGGCCGATCAGCTGGGTGCGATCGTAAAAGGCGCCTCGCCAGATGATCTGGCAGTGTTGCGCAAGGCACTTTATTTCGATGAGCTGGCCGCCAAGGTCAAGACCGGGGTTAAGGCCGATGACGAGCTATCGGATGACTGGCGTACTGGCGGCTATCCCTATAAGAATTTGATGACGCGCAAGAACTACGAGAAGCAGAAATACCATCTGCAGGTCGAGTTGCTCAAGTTGCAAAAGTGGGTGAGGGGTACCGGGCAAAAGGTCGTGATCCTGTTCGAAGGGCGTGATGCTGCCGGCAAGGGGGGAACCATCAAGCGTTTCATGGAGCACCTCAACCCACGTGGTGCGCATGTGGTGGCCCTGGAAAAGCCCACCGAGACGGAACGTGGACAATGGTATTTTCAGCGCTATATCCAGCACCTGCCCACCTCCGGTGAGATGGTCTTGTTTGATCGTTCCTGGTACAACCGTGCCGGGGTTGAAAAGGTGATGGGGTTTTGCTCCCAGGATGAGTATGTAGAATTCATGCGTCAGGCGCCGGAGTTTGAGCGTAATCTGGTGCGTAGTGACACCCATCTGATCAAATTCTGGTTTTCGGTTAGTCGCGAAGAGCAACGTCGACGTTTTAAGGAGCGGGAAGCACATCCGCTGAAGCAATGGAAACTGAGTCCTATCGATCTGGCTTCGCTGGACAAGTGGGATGACTATACCAAGGCCAAGGAAGCGATGTTCTTTTATACCGATACGGCGGATGCACCCTGGACGGTGGTCAAGTCCGACTGCAAGAAGCGCGCACGGCTTAATGCCTTACGTTATGTGTTGCACAAATTGCCCTATGAGGGCAAGGACCTGGCGCAAATCGGCCCGATCGATCCCCTGTTGGTGGGACGTGCCCATGTGGTGTATGAGCGTGGAGAAAATGAAGAAATGCCCATTCTTTAGCCGCGTTCTTCGAAGGGGCGGACTCTGGCCAGGGATGGTTACTGTTTTAGCTATATGGATACTGCTCTAAGGGGAGGTCGAAATAATATCGTCAACACCGAGGGCGTACCTGGGCCATCAATGCAAGGCACGTTTCGCAGGTAATGGCTGCTCCCTTGCCAAGAAAGGTAATACAGCAGTGACGGCCCAGGTGCGGCCGAATGTAGTGTTTGATACCGATACGACTGATCAGCGCCAGTATGCGCGTCTCCTTATGGGGTTCGATGAGGATGATCGGCAGATGGGACTGGAACAGGATCTCCAGGTCGTGTCCTTCACTCATGGGTGGATTCCGACGTGGCTTGCAGATGCCGATACCATAACACCGTCGCACCGGCGACGGCAGCCGGGATGACGATGAAATTTAGCAGCGGGATCATCGTCAGCACTGCGGTGGCGCCACCAAAGCCCAGACTGGCCATGGGGTGGCGGCGCAGCAGGCGTCGCTGCGGGCCAAAACGCATGCCGTGATTACCCATCGGGTAGTCGGCGTACTGCACCACCATCACCCAGGCGGCCAGGGCAAACCAGGCCAGCGGGGCAAACAGATTGAGTACGGGTATCCAGCTCAGCAGCCAGACCAGCAGGGCCAGTCCGGCAAAATAAAATAGCTTGCCCAGCTCATCCAGCAGGATCCCCGGCAGTTGCCGCAGCAGTGCAATGAATGAGGTGTCGGGCATCGCTGTGCCGCGTAGGCGATTTTCCACCGCCTCGGCCAACAGGCCGTTAAAGGGGGCGAGGATCAGGTTGGCCAGCAGGGAGAAACCAAAGAACACCAGTAGCAACGCCAGCAGTGAGAACAGCAACCAGAGCAGGGTTTCCAGCCAGGCCAACCAGTCGGGAAGCGCCGCCATCCAGCCCTCCAGCCAGCCACCAAACCAGCCGACCAGCAGATACAGCGACAGCCCCAAAAAGAGGATATTCATCAGCAAGGGGAACAAGACGTAGCGGCGCAGCCCTGGCTGGCGGATCAGTCTCAGTCCTTCCCGCAGTGCGGCGATGCCATCAAGGACGTTTGCCATGGGGTTTCCGTGTGGTCGAGGTTTTCGGTACAGGGGGGGATTGTAAAGCGATGCTGCTCGAGATACGAATAACAACTTGTCCAGGGACTTCGCATGCACTTCAAGATCCGTCGCTATTTTTGTGCTCAGCAGCCTCTCGGCCGTGTCGCTGGCCTTGTCCGTGGCCTGGTACAGTCATTTTTCCAAGCAATTATTGTTCGATCAGGGTATCTACTCGCACCTTTTGAAAATAATTTCACCGCAAAGGCGCAAAGGCGCAAAGGGTTAATGGACACGCCACGCACCAAACATCGGTTTAATATCTATATAAGAGGGGTTATCACGTACAATCGAGCATGCAGCTTCGATCCGCATGGTAATCATGCACCATTGAACACCTTTGCGTCTTTGCGCCTTTGCGGTAAAGGTGTTTTTCATCGGAAACGGTCAACTCCCTCTACAGGGGCGGATATTGGTGGATGCGCACGCTTATCCACCCTACGAGTAAGCGATGATTTTTC
>JACUTZ010000124.1 GCA_014859545.1 Gammaproteobacteria bacterium | reverse complement strand
AACCGATATTTGGTGCGTGGTGTGTCCATTAACCCTTTGCGCCTTTGCGGTGAAAAACATCTTTCGTTCTCGGATGAAAATTTATAATACTCTTGCCCTGCCATACACCCCCATATCTTTTGACGTTCTTGGCATCTTGGCGAGAGACATCACACAGAGACCGAGTCCTTACAAAACTTAGATGAAAGGGACTTAACGGCTCAGGTTGATCAGGTAGCTGGTGGCAGTACTGTGTCCATCCTGTTGTTCGATCTTGACCGGCAAATAATCGTGCGCGGGGGCCAGCCATATTACGGTGTTGCCACGCTGGACCTTGAGGGTATCAAGCTGCCCCAGTGAGCGAATATATAATTCTTCCCTGGCGATCACCGAAAAATCATAGTCAACAATCCGTCCACGGTGGGCGATGCGGAAGCTGTCACCTTGCGTACCCTGGGCAATCGCCTGCTGCATGGCGATCTCAAAGACCTGTTTATCCAGTAAGCGGGGCTCCAGCTCCAGCGAGCTCATTTCCCCATCACGCAGGGAACGCAACACCTCGTTGTGCCAATCAAACTCCAAACGCTCCAGGATATCCTTGCTGCGCCCGCTATATTGGTAGCTGTATGCCAAAGGTTGCGGCCAAGCATCCACCATGCGCCAGGTACTCAGCTCAGTCGCCGTATCCGGCTTGAACCAGGCCGCCATTCCGGTAGTACGGGCGCTGGTTTGCATCAGCCAGTCGCCATTGTCCTGTCGCTGTAGACTGCGCTGCAACTCCCCGACCTTAAGACCGTTGAGCTGCACCACATATCTGGCGCTGTAATCCGACAGAGCTTGATCGGCCAGCGCCGGACCGATGATGAGAGAAACAAGCAAAAAACCCATTACACGAAACATACCCCCCCCCTCTGCCGATACCTGTTGCGACCCCCTGCTGGCGCATTCAGTTCACCCTGCGCATCAAATAAAACCAAAGTAAATAAACCAGCACCGTCGGTGTCGCGGCACTGATAAAGGGCGAAAGCTCATACAGCAAGCCAACCCGGGAAAACACCCCGTTGAACAGGTAGAAACCGATCCCCAGCAGCACCCCCAGCAGAATCCGCCGATCCATGCCCAGCATGCGGGAAGAGCCGAAGACAAAGGGCAACGCCAACAGGATCATCCCCCCGGTGGCCAGGGGAGCAAAGGCTCGCATCCACATCGCCATCTCATAACGCTCACTGGCGAGAGTATTTTCACGCAAATAGCCGACAAATTGGGCCAGTTCACGCACCGAGAGATTTTCTGCCGGCAAGGCTGCCTTGTCGATCACCTCCGGGGTGAGGGTACTGATCCATTGATCGCTATCCAGCTGCAACACCTGGACCTGATCCTGGGCCTGATCTGGTGCAAAGCGGGTAATCAGCACCTGCTCCACATGCCAGGCCTCGTCCTGATACTGACCACGTTGTGCCGTGGCGATCGCCCGCAGGCGCTGCCCATCCATCTGGTAACGGGTCAAACCCAGGGCCTCACCATCGGGCAGCAACATCTCCATGGTCAGGTAACTATCCCCATCGCGCACCCACAGGCCACTACCGGTACTAAAGCTGACACTGCGTTCAATCGCCTGCATACGCTGAAAATGGGCCTGTTTTTCCAGTGCCGGGGCGACAAATTCACTCAGTAGCGCCACCACGATCACCATCACCAGCCCCAGCTTGGCGACGATCACCGCAATGCCGCGAATCGACACCCCGGCAGCACGCATCACCGTCAGCTCACTGCTATTGGCCAGACTGCCCAAACCCAGCATCGTGCCTAACAGGGCTACCATCGGAAACAACTCGTAGATCTGCTTGGGGACCAGCATCGCGCTGTAGCGCGCTGCATCCAACAGGCGATAGCTACCTTGACCAACCACCCCCAACTCGCCGATCAGGGTGGTGAAGAAATACAGTCCCAGCAACACCAGCATCACGATCAGGGTATATAGCAGCACCACCCCGGCAAGATACACCTCAAGGATCTTCATACTCCGCGCCTCGTGCTGCGCCGAGGTGCTGGCATGTTCAACTGACGCCACAGCAGCCAGGCGATCAGCGCTGCGGCCAGCAGATGCACCCACCAGAGGCCAAACCATAGCGGCAGATCACCGGCATTCAGCATCGAGCGGCCAATACTCAGCGCATTATTGTAGGCCATATAGACCACCACCCCGAGAAACAGACCCAATAAACGCCCCTGCCGTGGTGAACTGCGGCTCAGGGGCACCGCCAGCAAGGCCAGGATCAGGGTTGTCAGCGGCATCGCCAGACGCCATTGCAGCTCGATCTGATCTGCCGCGCCCCCTGATCGCCAAAGCTCAAGACTGCTGCTGCCACTGCGCCGCTGCGCCGCTGGCGCAACTGCCCGCTCCTGAATACGGATCCCATGCTCGACAAAATACATGATGCGAAACGCCGCCTGGCCATGCTGTCCCTCATAGCGGTAGCCATCCTCCAGTAACAGGTAGCGATCACCACTGGACGGTTCCAGATACTCCCGCCCCCGCGCCGCACTCAGCTGGTGCTGTTGCCCCTCGCTATGCAGCACCGCAAAGACTCCCTGCAACTGCTTGCTGGCCGCATCGATGTGTTCCACATAAACCACCGATCCCCCTGGAAGGGTATTGAATTGACCCGGCATGATTCCCTCCACCCCGACACGCGCCCCGGCCTCGGCCACCACCATCGCACTGCGTGTCTCGGCCCAGGGTGCCACCCACAATGACAACCCGCCAACCAGGACTGCGCCGGACACCGCGGCAAGCGCCACGGTCCTAAACAACTGCAAGGGGCCAAAGCCGCAGGCGGACAAGACCGCCATCTCGCTGTCCCGGTAAAAACGTCCCAACGTGATCATCACCGCCATGAACAGGGCAAAGGGCAGCAATAACACCATGCTGCCGAGACTACGCAGGGCAAACAGGCTGAATAACAGATTGGCCGGGTAGCGCCCTTCCAGGGTTTCGGCCAACAGGCGCACAAAGGTGCCGCTCAGGAACATCAAGCCAAGCACCAGGCTGACCGCCAGAAAACTCAGGGCGATCTCGCGCAGCAGATAGCGTTGGATAATCATCGAGGCAGGGGGACAGGAATGGGAAACATTGCGGTATGGCTTACCTGGCTGTTGGCAATTGCACCCGGCAAAGTTTACGCTATAGGCCAGTGCAACAAAACCTTTGCTCCAAAGAGCATCACCAGCCACCCCCAGGAGTTGTCATGCAATTTTTCACATCTCGCTCTGCCCTGAGCAACACCGCAACCGATTGTCTGATCATCGGCGTGTTTGAAGGCAAAAAGCTGTCCCCCGTGCTGAACGAGCTGGACAAGGCCAGCCAGGGACAGATCGGCCGCAGCCTCAAGGGTGGTGATTTTACTGGTGCCAGTGGTGAAACCCAGCTGCTCAGCGCCCCGACAGGCCTGCCCTGCGCACGCCTGCTGCTGGTGGGCTGTGGCAAGAAAAAGGAATGGGATGTCCCGACCTTCGGCAAGGTCGCCAAGGCCACTGCCAAGGCCCTGCTGGCGACCCGCGCCGAGAACGCCCTGTGCGACCTGCTCAGCCAGCCCCTCAAATCCCGCGACCCGCAATGGATGGCGCGTCAACTGATCGAGGCCCTGGGCCATGCCCGTTACCGCTTCAATCAACTCAAGAGCCAGAACAAGGACGACAAGGCCCCGGCCCTTAAGTCTTTTGGTTTTCATTTGGGCGAGGACGTGGATATCGAACAGGCCCTGGTGCAGGCCAGCGCAATCAATGCCGGGATCCAGCTCTGCAAGGATCTGTCCAATCTACCCGGCAATATCTGCACCCCCAGCTATCTGGCCGATCAGGCAGTAGCCCTGGGCAAGCAATTCAAGACCATCAAGACCAGCATCCTGGACGAAAAGGAGATGGAAAAGCTCGGCATGGGCGCCCTGCTCTCGGTCTCCCGCGGTTCACGCCAGCCCGCCAGGCTGATCGTGATGGAGTACAGGGGTCCGGGCAGCCAGAAAGACAAACCGGTGGTGCTGGTCGGCAAGGGCCTGACCTTTGATGCCGGTGGGATCTCCATCAAACCGGCCGCCGGGATGGATGAGATGAAATACGACATGTGCGGCAGTGCCAGCGTGTTTGGCACCCTGCGCGCCATCGCCGAAATGAAGCTGCCGATCCACGTGGTTGGGGTGGTGCCCAGTTCGGAAAACCTGCCCGACGGGGATGCCAACAAACCCGGTGACATCGTCACCAGCATGTCCGGCCAGACCATCGAGATCCTCAATACCGATGCGGAGGGCCGCCTGCTGCTGTGCGACGCCCTCACCTATGTGAAGCGTTTTGACCCGGCCGAGGTAATCGACATCGCCACCCTGACCGGCGCCTGCATCATCGCCCTGGGCAACCATGCCGCCGGTCTGCTTGGCAATGACGAAGCCCTCTGTCAGTCCCTGATCGCGGCCGGCCAGCAAAGCGGCGACCGCGTCTGGCAGCTGCCGCTGTGGCCCGAATACGACGAACAGCTCAAGAGCAATTTTGCCGACATGGCCAATGTGGGCGGACGCGAGGCCGGCACGGTGACCGCCGCCTGCTTCCTGGCCCGCTATACCAAGGAATACCGCTGGGCCCATCTGGATATCGCCGGCACTGCCTGGAAGAGCGGTGCCGACAAGGGCGCCACCGGCCGACCGGTACCGCTGCTGACCCAATACCTGATCCAACGCGCAGGCCAATGACCCAGGTCGACTTCTACATCCTGGAACAACCTGGTGACGAGGCCCCACCACACTTTGCCTGCCGCCTGGCCGAAAAGGCCTGGCGCCAGGGTCACAAGGTGCATATCCATGCGGCCAGCGCCGCCCAGGCCGAGCAGCTGGATGCGCTGTTGTGGCGTTTTCGCGATCTCAGCTTTGTCCCGCACAGCCTTGGCAATGAACCACTGGCGGCAACCAGCCCCATCCACATTGGCCATGATGAGCAGACCGTGCAACACCACGATGTACTGATCAACCTGGACCAGACGGTACCGCTGTTCTTCAGTCGATTTGAACGGGTTGCCGAACTGGTTGGTCAGGATGCGCAGCAACGCCAGCTCGGCCGGACACGTTTTACCTTTTACCGCGATCGGGGCTATCCTTTGCAAACACACACCATCTCGGCGGGAAGCACGACATGAGCAAGTTGCTGGACGAACTGGATTCACTGCATGCGCTGTTAAAGGAAGAGTCCGCAGCGGATCTGACGGAAGCGGCAACGCCACCAGCCTCGCCACCGGAATCAGCACCGACTTCCGCCTCCTCGGAAAAACTGATCGAGGAACTGAAGGCCTTTTATGCCAGCCAGCGCGAGGCCGCCGAAGCTGCGGCCCAAGCCGAACAAGAAGCCGAACACGCAGCCGGACTGGCAGACACCACAGAGACCGAAGACTCACCGCAGGCCCACGCCAATATCCCGCTACTCGAGGACATCGCCAGCGAGTTTGAGACTGGACAGATCCCGGTGCTGGATGAGGTGGTGGAGGAAGGGGCATTCCAGACCGCGATCCCCGTGCTGGATGAGGTCGTTGACAGCCTGGATCCCCATGAAGAAACAACCACACCGCATAGCCCCAATGCAGAAGAATTGCTGGCACTGGTCGAGACCCTGGTCGATCGTCGTCTGGAGCGCCTGCGCCCGCAGATCACCGAACAGGTACTGGAGGAATTGCAGGCCATCTACCCCGGCCTGGAGCGTGATCTGCGCCCCTCCTGAACAACACACAAGCAAAACCAACACAATCCCCCCTTGCCCCTAACCCCTAAAGCATTAACCGCAAAGGACGCAAAGATCGCAAAGGGTCGTGTTCGCTTGGCCCCTCCTTGCCCCTAGCCCCTAGCCCCTAGCCCCTAGCCCCTAGCCCCTAGCCCCTAG
>JACUTZ010000011.1 GCA_014859545.1 Gammaproteobacteria bacterium | reverse complement strand
CGGACTCATTGCATTACCCCTAAACGGGCCCCGGCGCTGAAATCCCATACCCGGGTGATGTGCAATACGTCGACCTCCTTGCGCAGGGCTTCGGAGAAGGGTGCGTAGGGGGCGGCCATGCGCACGATGCGTACCGCACCTTCATCCAGGGCACGGTGGCCGGAGGAGCGCAGTACCTCGACCCCGGCCAGGCTGCCATCGGCACGGATCGACACCATCAACAGCAGGCTGCCACTAAGCCCCTGACGGCGTGCGTCATCCGGGTAGTTCAGATTGCCGATACGCTCGACCTTTTCCTGCCAGGCGCTTTGGTAGGCGGCATATATTGATTCGCGGGTATTGGCCGAGATGGTACGGCTTCGCTCCATCTGGGCGTAGGCCTGTTGGCGCTGCTGGATCTCGGCAGAGAGCCGGGCAATCTCGCGACTGCGCTGCATCAGCTCGGCGGTGGTGGGCGCCGGCAGGGTGGTGGGGGGGGTGGGGCGCTGTTCCAGCTGGGCAGGGCGAGCCAATTCGGCACTCATCACCTCGCGTTGCGTGTGTGCCGGGCTGGGTGGTGGTGCGCTCATCGGCCGCTCTTCGGGGGCATCGCCCTGCTCGCTGTGGGCATGTTGGCTGGATTCCGGACTGCGGGCCCGCTGCCTTTCCTGGAGCTCGCCACCGCCGCGCTGGCTGACCTGGGCCAGGTAGTCGGCCTGTTCCGGGGCCTCTTCGCTCTTGCTGTGCACCAGGATGATCTCCAGGGAAAGTGGTTGTTCACGCGGCTTGAACAGATCCAGCTCAAAGCCTATTCCGAGGATCACCAGCAGGTGAACGGCGATGGCGATAAACAGGGTCAGGCCGAGGCGATCGGCCGGGGAGACGCGCGGTGGGCTGGGCAGGGTTGCGGCCATGCTTATTCGCCGGCCTCGGTCAGACGCAGAATGCCGCGCTCTGCGGGTAAGCGGGCCAGCATCGCGGCACTGGCATAACGCTGTCCAGATTGATCTTCGAGCAGGTAATCGACGACACCCATTTGATTGGCCAGGGCGGGCAGGGCATCCAAACCGGCGATCAACAATGCCTGGGCCAGGCCGGCAGCGGAGGCGGCACTGGGGTGGATCACGCTCAGGTGGCGGATCCCCTGTACCGGCTGACCATCAAAGGGGCTGATAAAGGGATGGATCTGCTGCCCATCAGCCCGGTAGTAACGGTCGTCGATGGAAAGGGTGTACACGCTTTCGTCCGCTTCCAGCAATAATGGCAGCCCGCCATAGTGTGACAGCGCCACGGCTGCTTCGGGTTTGCCAAGTAGTACCCAGGCATTCGGGGTTTGCAGCCGTGCCTGGGACAAGCCTGCCTCCTGCAGGCGCTGCCGGGCGATATTCAGGCCGTGCCCCCTCGCAAAATGCCCGTAGTCGAGGCGAAGCTGGGCATTGCTAGCGGCAATGCGGATCCCTTGTACCCGAATCGCATCCATGCCGGGGCGAGCATTCAGTACCGCATCGATGGCCTCGGCGTCGGCGGGCTGGGCAAGGTCAATCGCGTCCTGGTGAAATCCCCACAGCCGCTGCAACTGCCCCATCGCCGGGTTGAAGTGACCGTCGCTTTGCCGGTACAGCGCAGTGGCCAGGTCGATCAGTGGCAGACCGGAGGGATTGGCGGAAAATTCACCTTGCATCGCCAGCAGAACATTGGTGCGTTCCAGGGCACCGGGACGCCAGGGATGGCTGATCTCGGCGATGTAGTGCAGGTCGTCCACGGCGACCTGCATGGCCTGCTGTGCGATGTCGGCCTGTGTTGACCAGGTCTCGATATGCAGAGACTGCCCGAAGGCCGTGCTCTCAAGCTGATAGCGATTGGACTGTTCGAGCTGTGGTGCCTGACCGCAGGCGCTGAGCAGGTATAGGGGGGCGAGTAAAGCCAGCGGGCCAAAACGCATCATGCCTCCAGTCGTCGGGCGATGGCGTCCATCAATTGGCCGCCGATATCGAGCCCGTATTGTTTGTCCAGTTCCCGAATACAGGTTGGGCTGGTGACGTTGATTTCAGTAAGATAGTCACCGATCACATCAATGCCGACGAAAATAAGACCTTTTCGACGCAATGTTGGTGCCAGCTGCTCGCAGATCCAGTAATCCCGTTCGGTCAGCGCCACCCCTTCGCCACGTCCGCCGGCCGCGAGGTTGCCGCGTAACTCGCCCTGGGCCGGGATACGGGCCAGGGCAAAGGGCACTGGCACGCCGTCGATCAACAGGATCCGCTTGTCGCCCGCGCTGATCTCGGGGATGAAGCGTTGCGCCATGGCATAGCGTTGCCCATGGGCCGTGAGTGTCTCAATGATCACACTGGTGTTGGGATCACCCTGGGCCAGCTTGAAGATCGAGGCCCCCCCCATCCCTTCCAGTGGTTTGAGGATGATCTCGCCATGGTGTGCCAGAAAGGCGCGAATTTCCTCACCACGGCGGCTGACCAGGGTTGCTGGGGCGCACTGGGGGAAATGGCTGGTGAAGACCTTTTCGTTGGCATCACGCAGGCTGGCCGGGTCATTGACCACCAGGCAGCCGTGCTGTTGAGCCAGCTCCAGCATGTAGGTGGCGTAGATGTATTCCATGTCGAAGGGCGGATCCTTGCGCATCAACAGGCAGTTCAGGCTATGCAGCGGGCGACGCTGGGCCTCACCCAGCTCAAACCAGCAGCTCGGATCGGCCATGACCCTGAGCGGGCGCATCAGGGCAAAGGCCTGGCCATCCTGCAGGCTTAGATCGGACATTTCCATATAGTAGAGTGCCCAGCCCCGCTGCTGTGCTGCCAAGAGCATCGCCAGGGTACTGTCCTTGTGGTAATGGATCGCTGCAATGGGATCCATGATGACGCCAACTGAGATCTGCATAGTCTGCCTAGCCTGTCCGAGGTTTATCGCAGATTCTGCGACGATAAGGGGAGAAATGCAATCTGACGCCAAGGCTGGGACAGTGGAGAAACTTTCCTAATACCATTAACTTATGGATTGAACTTAAAGAATGTGGTAAATATTTGCGATACGGGGTACTCAGATTGCCGGTGGATTAAATCCATGGCGAGTATTGCCATATTAGTGATAGCAAGGCAGGATGTTTGCAGACGAGCGGACGCCCAAGCAGTGATAAGGAGCGGTGCGCCCTGACAGAACGGGGTCTCACAACAAGCATGAATAGCCAAAAATTGAGTCGGGGGATGCGTGACTAGCGAAGCGGTAGCAGGGCTGCAGGGCCTCAAGGTCATGGTGATTGACGATAGCAAGACGATACGGCGAACCGCCGAAACCTTGCTCAAGAAGGAAGGCTGCGAAGTCTTCACCGCCAATGACGGTTTCGAGGCACTTTCCAAGATCGCCGACCATAATCCACAGATTATCTTCGTTGATATCATGATGCCCCGCCTGGATGGATATCAAACTTGTGCACTGATCAAACACAACCAGAAATTCAAAAACACCCCGGTGATTATGCTTTCCAGCAAGGACGGTCTGTTTGACCGGGCCAGGGGACGTATTGTCGGCTCCGAGCAATACCTGACCAAACCCTTTACCAAGGAAGAATTACTCGGTGCGATTCAACAACATGCTCTGAAGAATGCTTCTTGAACAATCCGTGCAGTGCGGCCGGATGCGCCGTGCAGCACTGAAAACAATTCGAACTAACCCGCACATTGCAGGAGAAAATCAATGGCGCAAATCTTGATCGTGGATGATTCACCCACCGAGATTCATGTACTTTCCACCATTCTCGAAAAACTCGGGCACACCGTGATCACCGCCGAAAATGGTGAGGAAGGTGTTGCCCAGGCCCGTGAATCGCAGCCTCAGCTCATTCTGATGGATGTGGTGATGCCGGGCATGAACGGCTTCCAGGCTACTCGCCAGCTCACCAAGGATGCCGAGACCGCACATATTCCAGTGATCATTGTCACCACCAAGGATCAGGAAACCGACCGTGTTTGGGGTTTGCGCCAGGGTGCCAAGGACTATCTGACCAAGCCGGTGGATGAGGCCATGCTGGTCGAGAAGGTCAATAGTTTGTTGGCCGGTTAGTCCTGAGGAGAACAACGTGGTACAGCCATCTGCCTCGCCTATTCTGCTGCTAGATGAACTCGATCAGCGTGCCCGCGCCGCTGCGCATGCATTGCCACAGCAGATCGAAGTCAAGCAGACCTGGGATGGGGTTGGCTTTCGCCTCGGTGATATCCAGCTGGTATCCGATATGGATCAGGTAAAGGAAATCCTCACCCACGTGACGCTTAGTCGTCTGCCTGGGGTAAAGCACTGGGTCAAGGGGGTTGCCAATGTGCGCGGTAATTTGCTGCCGATCCTGGACCTGCGTGGATTGATCCTGGGTGAGTCGGCCAGGATGACCCGTCGCTCACGGGTATTGGTGTTGCAGCATCGGGGGATCCATGCCGGCCTGGTCGTTGATGAGGTGCTAGGTATGCGTCATTTTCTCGAAGAGGAATTCAGCGAGGATAAGGATCGTCTTGGTCAGACCTTCCGCCCCTATCTGAATGGTATTTATCACCAAAGTGGTGCCGTATGGGGTGTCCTGGATATCCACCGTTTGGTTGAAACACCCGAATTCATGATGGTTGCAGCGTAGCGGTATTAAGTAAATAAACAAACAAGGGGAGCGAGATCCGCCAGGGCTCGACTCTAAAACAAATTATTAAGATGGATTCATGGAAACGCCTTAGGAGCCTGCGAAGATGAAGTTACCGTTGATGTCGAAGATGCGAGCAAAAGATAAAGGCAGCAAAAAGGCGGGCTCTGCTGGCGGCGAAGGCAGCAAGGGCCTGGCCATACATGTTGCCCTGCTGTTGAGTATGCTGCTGGCGATGGCCATCGTCTACTCACTGGTAGCCATTCAAAACGCCCATGACACCCAGTACCTCGGTTTGGTCGGTGAGCAACGAATACTCTCCCAGCAGATGTCCCAGTTCGCTGGTCAGGCCAGCCGAGGTACCCCGGAAATATTTGACCAGCTGGCACGTCTTCGCAGTGAGTTTGCTCGCAATTTGCAGCTATTGCAGGGCGGTGATCCGCAGACCGGTATGCCGGTTTCGACCGCGCAACCGGTTATGGATGTGCTGGCAGAGACCGCCCGACTGTGGCGTCGCTACGATGAGAATGCCTCGGTGATTATCGATGGTCGCATGATGGTTATCTCGATGCGCCAAATCGTTATCCAGATCAATGATCACTCGGCGCAATTGTTGGCCTTGACCGATGAAATCGCGACGCTGATGGCGCAAAAAGGTGCTTCTGCAGACCAGGTCTATATTGCCAGTCGTCAGCTGATGCTTTCCCAGCGCATCATCAACAACGTTAACCGAGTGCTTGAGGGTGGTGCCGGTGCGGTGACTGCCGCTGATCGCTTCGGTCGAGATGCGGCCCTCTACGGTCGTGTTCTGAATGGTTTGCTGGAGGGAGATCGCACCCTCAATATTCGAGCTGTGAACGATTCTGAAATCATCACCCAGCTGGAAGACACCAGTGAGCTGTTTGAGATGTTGGGTCGTCAGGTAGGCGGGATTCTCGAGCGTAGCCCGGAAATGTTCCTGGTGTCCGAGGCGGTGCAGAATATTCTGGCGGATGCCGATCCCCTGTTGGAAAATCTGACCGCCCTGGAGCGGGCCTATCGTGAGGCAATGGGGGATCGTTTTCTGTCGGCCATGCTGGGCAATATCTTTGCGGTACTGGCGGTAATCCTGCTGATCCTGCTGGGCTGGCGCCTGCGCCGCGATGCGGTAGATCGTCTGCGTTCTGCTGAATCCATGCGCCAGGCTACGGAAGACCAGAGTCGTCGTAGTCAGCAGGCTATCATGCGCCTGCTGGATGAAATGGGTGACCTTGCCGACGGTGACTTGACCGTGAACGCAACCGTAACCGAGGACATTACCGGCGCGATTGCCGACTCGATGAACTATACCATCGACGCGCTGCGTACCCTGGTAACCCAGATTAATACCACCGCCAGCCAGGTAACCACCGCTGCGGAAACTACCCAGGCGACCGCCATCCACCTGGCCGAGGCCAGTAATCACCAGGCCCAGCAGATCGCCAGTGCCAGTGCGGCGGTGAATGAAATGGCGGTTTCCATCGAAGGGGTATCGAAGAACGCAGACCAGCTGGCAGAGGAATCGGAACGCTCGGTACAAATCGCCAAGAAGGGTGCCGATGCGGTACAGAAAACGATTCGAGGCATGGATGTGATCCGCGATCAGATCCAGGAGACCTCCAAGCGTATCAAGCGTCTGGGTGAAAGCTCCCAGGAGATCGGGGATATCGTGGAGCTGATTAACGACATTGCCGAGCAGACCAACATCCTGGCCTTGAACGCGGCCATCCAGGCGGCCATGGCCGGTGAGGCGGGGCGCGGTTTTGCGGTGGTAGCGGATGAAGTTACCCGACTGGCCGAACGCTCCTCGGATGCAACCAAACAGATCGAGGCACTGGTAAAAACCATCCAGACCGATACCAACGAAGCGGTTATCTCGATGGAGCAGAGCACCTCCGGGGTAGTTGCCGGGGCACGCCTGGCGGAGGATGCCGGTGCAGCACTGGGTGAGATTGAAAGCGTATCCACCAATCTGGCTGAACTGGTTCAGAGCATCACCAATGCCACTCGTCAGCAGGCGACTGCAGCAGGCAGTATTTCAGACACCATGAATGTCATTCAGGAAATTACGACACAGACCTCGGAGGGTACCAGTCAAACGGCTTCCTCGATCGGTAATCTGGCCAATCTGGCCAGTGAACTGAAGCGCTCGGTTTCTGGCTTCAAGCTGCCAGGGTAAGGTTGTCAGGATTGATAACCTGTGACAATCCGCATGTGGGCTGTAACCGCCTCAACATCCGATGGATGTGGCAGGGTGAAGGAGTAAAGGCGCTTTTTTATGCAGATGGCCGAACAGTTTGATATCAGTACGCTGGCATGGGTGAAGGGAGAGATCGACGAGACCCTTAAGCAGGCACGTATTGCCCTTGAGACTTATGTCGAGGATACCACCCAGAGCGATGCACTGAAAAAATGTGTCGATTATATCCATCAGGTCTATGGCACCCTGCAGGTAGTGGAGCTGATGGGTGCTGCCCTGTTCGCCGAGGAAACGGAAACCTTTGCCAAGGGCTTGCTCAATGCTGAGGTGAATCATCCCGAGGCCGGGCACGAGTTGTTGATGCGGGCGATTCTGCAGCTGCCCGATTACCTGGAAAGCCTCTTGAATGGCGAGGGCGACAACCCTGTAGCACTGTTGCCGCTGCTCAACGAGATGCGCGAATTGCGTGGTGAACAACTGCTCGATAGTGCTGAGTTCTTCCGCCCCGATCTGACTATTAATCCTCCCCGTCATGGTGAGGAACACGCCCCCACCGTCACCGCGCAGGAAGCAGCGGCCAAACTCCATCGTTTTTATCTAAGCCACTTTGCCAAGCTGATCAAGGACAAAAAGTCCAAAGAAAGTCTGGCGATGCTTGGCAATATCGTGTCACGTCTTTTTGCTTCGGCCAGCACGGACAACTGGCGCCGTATCTTGTGGATTGCAACAGCCTTTATCGAGGGGCTTGACGATCAAAGTATTGCCGTGAATCGTGACAGCAAGCTGTTACTCGGCAAGCTGGAACAGCAGATCAAGACGGTTGCCAACACTGGTGAAGACGCTGAGTTGAGTACCGCAGCAACCGCCATGCTCAACAAAATGCTGTACCTGCTGGCAAGCTCTGGGGCGATCGGCAAGCAGGCGGCTGCGGTGCGTCTGGCCTTCAATCTGGACCGTTATATGCCAGGCGGACAAGTGGGTCTGGGTGGCCTGAATGCCGAACTCAAGCAAACTGTCTCCGCAGACATCATGGAAGATCTGTCTCGAATCAAGGATGTATTCGATATTTTTGTGCGCAGCGATCGTGGCGTGATGGATAGTCTGGCGCCGATGGCGGAAAGCCTGGGCCGCATGGCCGATACCCTTTCCTTGCTGCAGGAGGAATCCTTGCGTGAAATTCTTCAGGAACAGATCGCAGTAATCGAGCAAATGCTTGCTGGCAAGGTGGCGGCCAGTGACGATGTGCTGATGGGGATTGCCGGCGCCATCCTCGCGGTGGAATCTGCCTTGAGCGATTGGGGGAGTAATGCCCCGGTGGTCCGTGCCGATGCCGACGATGAACAGGTAGTCAATAGCGAGAGTACACCGCAGGCCGAGGCCGAACACCAACGCGTTACGCGTCAGGTAATGCGAGAGGCCAAGGAAGATTTGATTCGGGTCCGTGAGGCCATCAGTCATTATCTGGGCAAGCCCGATGATGCGGCGGTTCTTGAGCCACTGCCGGGTCTGCTGCATATGATCATCGGCAGCCTGAACCTGCTCTCCTATAAGCGTGTCGCCCAGGTGCTGACCTCGTGTCGTGGCTTCATCGAACAGGCATTGATCCCGCCTGGCGAGCTACCCGAGAGCTCCAAACTGGATGCACTCGCTGATGCGATCATGAGCGTGGAGTACTACCTGGAGGCATTTATTCATAGCCGTGTTCATCCAAGTTCAGTCCTGGATGTGGCTGAGGAGGCTGTGGCGACACTGGGTTACCCGATTGGGATGTTGCAGGAGCCGGTGGATGCGCAGCAGAGTGAGGAAGTGCCGGAACTGGATGGGATTGAACTGATTGAATCTGCCGACGAGGAAGCGTTAGATTCGGATCTGGATGTGCTGTCGCTCGAGGCAACGACTGCGCCGGTGATCGCCGACGGGGAGCTGAACGAATCAGACCTTGCCCTTCTCCCCGATGAAACGCTCGTCGAATCTGACGCGACGTTGGTACCCGAGTTGGGTGAGGCAGTACCGGAAACTGCGACCAAAACAACGGCAGCAGCAAGCAGTCCTGCGGCACCGATATCCGTGGAAGTCGATGATGAAATCATTGAGATCTTTATTGAGGAAGCAGAAGAGGAATTGGGCAGCATCCGTGAGCTGCTACCAAAGTGGGTGGCGGATCAATCCGACACAGAATCCCTCCAGACACTGCGTCGCAGCTTTCATACCCTCAAAGGGAGCGGACGTTTGGTTGGCGCCAGCGAGCTGGGTGAATTTGCCTGGGCCTTCGAGAGTATGCTCAACCGGGTAATCGACGGCAGCTTGCAGACCGGCACGGTTGTGTTTGATCTGCTGGAACAGGCCAGGGATGTATTGCCGCAACTGATCGATGCCTTCCGGACCGGCGGCGCAGCAGTTGAGGAGGCGGAAACCCTGCGTCAGATGGCCGTGGAACTGGTAGACCCGAACGCCGCCAAGGCGACCAGCCATCCGGCCGAGGCAAGGGCTACCGAGCCCGCAGAAGCGCCAGCATCTGAAACTGAGATGGCACCCAGCTTAGGGGACCAGGCGGGGACCGAGGCGGAGGCGGCGGACACCAGCCTGACCGAAGACCGGGATGCCATTCCTGCACTGGATCCGGTGCTGCTGGATATCTACACCAAAGAGAGCGAAGGCCACCTGGGGCAGATTGACGATTACATTGCCAAATTCATTGCCGGTGGCAGCCACAAGATAGGTGAACCGCTGATACGTGCCCTGCATACGCTCAAGGGTAGTTCGCGCATGGCCAGCGTGATGCCTGTGGCCGAGTTGTGCTCGGTACTGGAAAAATACACCAAAACCCTGCAGGCCAATCACCAAACGATAAACGAAACGGGCATCGAGGCACTGAGCGCGTGCCGCAACTACGTGCAGGCGATGCTTGGCTTCCTTGCTAATCGTGAAGCACCTCAGCCGGATAGTGGGCCTGCGCAGGCCCTGGCCGATGCAGTCTTTGCCGAAATACAGCATTTGGAAGATATTGCCAACGCCATGCCCGAAGTCGGTCTGGCGAGCAGCCCTGAGGCCGATGCCGCGCCAGTGGAATCCGAGGCGCTGATTGCCTCGAGTGGTGATGAACTGACGGATGAACAGCGCATCGAGGCTATCCGTCTGGATGAGGAAGAGTCCAAGGCGGAGTGGGAATTTGAGCTGTTGGAAGAACCTGCTGCGGCAGCAGAGCTGGATAGCGCACCCGAATCAAGCTCCGCTGCACCAGCCGACAGCTGGCGTCTCAGCGATGGTGACTACGATGAGGAATTGCTGGATATCTTCCTGGATGAAGGTGCAGAAATCCTCGATGCCAGTGAAGAGACACTACAGGCATGGGTCGACAATCCCAGTGATCGATCGCTGGTGGAGGCCTTGCAACGTCAGCTGCATACCCTCAAGGGTGGTGCGCGGATGGCCGGGATTACACCCGTAGGCGATCTCAGTCATAGTCTCGAAACGGCATTGGAGGCCATGAGTGATGGTCTGCTTGAGCGCAGTCCTCAGATGCTGGACCTCCTGCAGCTTTCGCATGATCGTCTGGTGATCATGCTGGATCAGGTTCGCAACCATACTAGCCTGAGCTCGGGTGATGACTTGATTGAGCGCGTGATGGCGCTCGCCGGCAAGGGGGATGACGGGCTTGGCGCTGACGCTGCACAGCCAGCGCAGACAGAAACGGTCCGTAGCCCGGTTGAGGATGCCCTGGACGTGCTTGGGATGGCCGACGAAGGGGCTGTCGAAAGCACACCACAAGCTGTCGAGATGGAAGCAACTCCTGTCGAGACGCAACACCTCTCCATGGCCGTGGATGAGCTGGAATTCCAGCTCACTACCTGGTTGCGCGACAGCGATGATCGACAATTGTTCGAGCAGGTAATGAATGCCGCGCAGGGCCTGGAATTGACCATGGCGGAAGCCGGGCAAGCAGCATTGCTGGAAATCGCGACGGCGGTACTGAAATTGTTCGCTGCATTGGGTGATGGACATGTCCCGGTGTCACGAAAGACCAGTGATATCCTGGCGGTTGCCACCGATCGCATGCGTCATGTGATCGGACAGATCCAACGCAATGAGCCACCTGCTGCGGTACACTTTATCGCCGCAGATATTGATGATTTGATCAAGCTGGGTTTGGCTGAGAAGGGCGCGATAGACCTGCCCGATCTGGCGGATCAGAAAGAAGAAGCAAGCCTCACTCCGACGCAGGCATCGAAAGAAGAGAGTAAGCCAGCCGCTGACGAAGACGATTCGGATAAGCGCCAGGGCGCGCGTATCCAGCACGAAATGGTGCGTGTCCGCGCCGATCTTCTGGATGAGCTGGTCAATTTTGCCGGTGAGGTTAGTATTTATCGTTCACGGGTAGAGCAACAGATCAGCACCTTCCGCGGTAACATCTCGGAAATGGACCAAACCATCGCCCGTTTGCGCGAACAGGTTCGTCATTTCGAGATTAATAACGAGGCACAGATCGAATCGCGCAAAGAAGAGGCACAGAAGGCCGGCTACGAAGATTTCGATCCGCTGGAGTTTGACCGTTTTACCCACATGCAGCAATTGTCACGCTCAATGATGGAAAGTCTAAGTGACTTGCTCAGCATCGAGGAGATCCTGACAGGTCTGACCCGTGAGACAGAGACCCTGCTCTTGCAGCAGTCACGCGTGAACACGGATTTGCAGGAAAGCCTGATCCGTACCCGCATGGTGCCACTGGTTGAAAATGCACCGCGTCTGCGTCGTGTGGTACGCCAAACCGCCGCCGATGTCGGCAAGCGGGCAAGCCTCAACTTTGAGGGTGTAGAGGTCGAGATGGATCGCAGTGTGGTCGAGCGTTTGATGGCGCCGCTGGAACATATGCTGCGCAACTCGATCGCCCACGGTATCGAAGACCGTGCAGCGCGCCTCAAGGCAGGTAAACCGGAAGAGGGCCATATTCGCGTCAAGCTATCCCGCGAAGGTTCAGAGATCGTGGTGCGGGTTGAGGATGATGGTGCTGGGATCAATATCGAGGCGGTACGCAAGAAGGCCGTCGAGCGAGGCTTGCTTAGCGAGGACGTCCGCTTGGCAGACAAGGAAGTGGCACGTTTTATCCTGCAGTCGGGATTTTCCACGGCCGAATCGCTCAGTCAGGTTGCCGGTCGTGGGGTCGGCATGGATGTGGTCAGTAGCGAGATAAAACAGCTGGGTGGCGTGCTGGATATCGATACTGTCGCCGGCAAGGGTACCAGCTTTACCATCCGCCTGCCGCTGACCCTTGCGGTCAGTCGTGCGCTGCTGGTGCAGGTTGCCGAGGATATCTACGCGATACCACTACTGGGCATTCGTGGTATTGAGCGCATCAGTGGGCCCGAACTGGAGAGTCTGCTGGCCAGCGAAAATCCGGAATTCAGCTGGTTGGGGGAATCCTATCAGCTGATGCACCTGACCAATGTGCTGGGTATGGGGCAAGGGGTGATCCACAGCGAAAGTGGCAAGCAGTCACTGCTGCTCGCGTCCAGTGGTGAACAACGTATTGCCCTGGCGGTGGACAATCTGCTGGGTAGTCGTGAAGTGGTGGTGAAGTCGGTGGGACCGCTGCTCAGCAAGGTCAATGACTTGGCGGGTGCAACCATCCTGGCCGATGGTAATGTGGCATTGATTATCGATATGCCGTCATTGATCCGCCGTGGCTTGGCCCATCAGGATGCGCCACAGCTGGCAGAAGAGATCCGTGAGCTGGGTGAACGCGAACCGATTATCATGGTTGTGGATGATTCAATTACCGTGCGTAAGGTTACCGAGCGCCTGCTCAGTCGTCACAACATGAAGTGTGTGACCGCCAAGGATGGGGTGGATGCACTCACGCTGCTCGAGGAGGTGATCCCGGATGTGATGCTGCTGGATATCGAGATGCCGCGTATGGATGGTTTCGAGCTGGCGACACATATGCGCAACTCGGAAAAATACAAGTCAGTACCGATCATCATGATCACCTCGCGTACCGGTGACAAGCATCGTCAGCGCGCAATGGAGATCGGTGTCAATATCTATATGGGCAAACCTTATACTGAGGTTGACCTGCTGGAAAATATTGAGAAATTAATGTCATGATGATTTCCTGTGGAGTAAGTCGATGAGTGATGCAAATCCCAGGAGCGCCATGAGTGAGGAGGCGCTGGCAGAAGTAAAGGTGCGCTGCTTTACCCTCAGGCTACATGACAACATGGTCCTATTGCTGCCGAATACACTGGTTGCTGAAGTGATCGACTATCGACATGTTGAGGGGGTAAAAAATCAGCCGTCCTGGGTTAGCGGTATGCTCTCCTGGCGTGGACGTAATGTCCCCTTGATTTCCTATGAACGGATGCTCGGGCATGAACCGGGTCGTGGCGGGGAAGATCGTCGTCACGTGATCCTCAATACCTTGAATGGCAATAGCCGTATCCCGTTTGTTGCCATGAGTATCGAGGGGATGCCGCATCTGTCGATGGTCGATGACACCCAGCTTGAATATGCGGAAGAAGACGAGCAGCAGCCGGTAGTGTTGGCGCAGATGCGACATAATGGTGAATGGGTCATGGTGCCAAATCTGGATGTCATCGAAAAGCTGCTGGATCAGCTCGGAATAACCACGGCCTGAAGCCGCCCACTTGAAGGTGAATAATTGAAAATGTCTCGTCTGAAACGACTTACTGCAAGTGCCGTACTGACATGCTCGCTGCTGCTTAACGGTGCGGTCGCTGCTCAGGTGCAGGATCGTGCGCAATTGGTATCGATGATCGAGGCGACTATGCAGGACCCGGCAGCGCGTGAGGCGGCGATCCGCTATGGTAAGGATCGGACCTTGCTGTGTGCCAGCTGTCACGGTGTGGACGGTAATGCCAATCGGCCCGATTACCCCAATCTGGCGGGTCAAAATCCGACCTATCTGGTGCAGCAGGTGGCCAAGTTTGCCGATGGCCGACGGGTAAATTTTGTGATGCAGGCATTGACCAAAGACTTTACTGTCGAGGACAAGGTTAATCTGGCCATTTACTATAGCTTGCAAACGGTTAAGCCGATTGCCTATGACGAGCGTGAGGCGAGCCGTGGTGCCGATTTGTATGCGCGTAGTTGTTTCCGCTGCCATGGTGCCAGCGGCAAGGGTGAGGAGGGCTACGCGCGTATTGCCGGACAGCAGATCGCCTACGTGGAAGATACCCTTAAGCGTTATCGCGCGAATACCCGTAGCAGCACCGATCCGCGTGATATTCGGCGCTCCGATACCAGCATGGAGCAGGTGGCCGCACTGCTAAGCGATGCGGATATCACCAGTCTTGCCCATTACCTGGCGCAGCTGCGCTAGGCCAGATCACCCCAGCGGGATTGCAGTGCGGCAATCGCGGTGAGTGCTGCGGTTTCGGTGCGCAGCACACGTGGTCCCAGCCGCAATCCCTGGTAGCCACGCAACACTGCCTGCTCACGTTCCGCATCCGCCAGACCGCCTTCGGGCCCGATTAACAGGATCAGTTCGCGGGTTTCCGGTAGCCCATGGATTCCCTGTTCTGCGCGATGATCCAGTAGCAAGCCGAGACCGGAAAGGGGTTTAGCCAGCCAATTGGATATGCCCTGCCAGGGCAGCAGTTCCGGTACGCGATTGCGTCCGCATTGCTCACAGGCGCTGATCAATACCCCCTGCCAATGCGCCATCTTTTTTTCGCGTCGATCACCCTTAAGATTCACCACGGATCGTTCGGTATCCAGCGGCACGATACGGCTGACCCCGAGCTCAACCGCCTTTTGCAGGGTATAGTCCATACGATCGCCCTTGGAGACCCCCTGGGCCAGGGTAATCACCAGCGGCGATTCGGATTCCCTGGGATCAAAGCGCAACAACTCCACCGTTACCTGGCGCTTGTCGCAGCTGCGGATCTGCGCCTGATACTCCCCCCCCTGCCCATCGAACAAGTGCAGCGCATCACCCTCGCCCATGCGCAACACGCGGGCGACGTGTTGTGCCGCCTGATCACTGAGTTCAAGGGTGGCACCCAGCTGTAGTGGCTCGGGGTGATAGATGCGAGGGACGCGAGACATGCTTGCTGTTACACGTTGCCCTGGAGTCCGAGATTGGCCCAGACGATGCGGGTTGGCTCGATCTGGTTCATGGTATAGAAGTGTAGACCGGGTGCGCCGGCCTCGAGTAGATTACGGCACAGCTCGGTGGTGACATCCAGGCCGAAGGCCTTGAGTGAGCGCAGGTCTTCACCATAGGCCTCCAGGCGCAGCCGCAGCCAGCGCGGGATCTCGGCGCCACACATGGCGGAAAAGCGCGCCAGTTGCTTGATATTGGTAATCGGCATGATGCCGGGCACAATCGGGATCTCCACCCCACGCTTTTCACATTCCTCAACAAAGCGCAGGTAGGCGTCCAGGTTGTAAAAATACTGGGTGATGGCGGCGTTGGCACCGGCATCGACCTTGCGGGCAAAGTTATCCAGATCCGCCTCGGCACTGGGGGCCTGGGGATGAAACTCCGGATAGGCGGCCACCTCGATATGGAAATGATCGCCGGTCTGGGAACGGATGAAGGCGACCAGTTCGTTGGCGTATTGAAAGGCGCCGGTTTCACGCATCCCGGAAGGCATATCACCGCGTAGCGCGACGATGCGTGTGACACCCATCTCCATATAGCCATGTAACAGCTGGAGAATATCATTCTCATTGGATCCGATGCAGCTCAGATGCGGGGCGGTATCCAGACCAGCGGCCAGCATCTGGCGCACTGTTTCCACCGTTCCGGCCTGGGTCGAGCCGCCGGCACCAAAGGTCACCGATGCGTAGCGGGGTTTGAGCTTGGCCAGCTGGATACGGGTTTCGTTCAGCTTGGCCTGTCCCTCCTCGCCCTTTGGCGGGAAGAACTCGAGGGAAAATTGTTGGGGGTGTTGCTTTTGCGATTCCATGGCAACCTCACTATAAAGCGATTAACCGCAAAGGCGCAAAGAGCGCAAAGAAAGGCATGACAGACGAGGCTGACTATCTGGCCTTGATACCTTCTCGGCGGAGATGGCTACATTCACATACTGGAAGCTGTGAATGATACCCGTATCACCAACAGACGATACGGATACTCCAAGGTTCTCTTTGCGTACTTTGCGCCTTTGCGGTGAATATTTAGTACCGATAGTGGTTGGGTTTGTAGGGACCGTTCACCGGTACATCGATATATTCCGCCTGCTCCGGGGTGAGGGTGGTCAGTTGTGCACCGATTTTCTTCAGGTGCAGACGGGCAACCTTTTCATCCAGGAACTTGGGTAGTACATAGACCTTGTTTTCGTACTGATCGCGCCGGGTGAAGAATTCCAGTTGCGCCAGCACCTGGTTGGTAAAGGAGGCGGACATCACAAAGCTGGGATGACCGGTGGCGCAGCCAAGGTTCACCAGGCGACCCTCGGCCAGCAGGATGATGCGCTTGCCGTCGGGGAAGATGATGTGATCCACCTGCGGCTTGATGTTTTCCCATTGGTACTTGCGCAGCGAGGCGACATTGATCTCGGAATCGAAGTGACCGATGTTGCAGACGATGGCCTGATCCTTCATCGCCACCATATGGTCATGGTCAATGACGTTGACGTTGCCGGTGGTGGTGACAAAGATGTCGCCCATCTTGCAGGCCTCATCCATAGTGACCACACGGTAGCCTTCCATGGTCGCCTGCAGTGCACAGATCGGATCGATCTCGGTGACCAGGGTGGTGGCACCCATGCCACGGAAGGCCTGGGCACAGCCCTTGCCTACGTCGCCATAGCCCAGTACCACAGCGATCTTGCCGGCGATCATCACATCGGTGGCGCGCTTGATACCATCGAGCAGGGATTCACGGCAGCCGTAGAGGTTGTCGAACTTGGACTTGGTCACCGAGTCGTTGACGTTCATCGCCGGGAACAGCAGCGAGCCGTCCTTTTCCATGTGATAGAGACGGTGTACCCCGGTGGTGGTCTCCTCGGTGACACCACGGATCTCCTTGGCCATCGCGGTCCACATACCGGGATGATTGACCAGGTTGCGCTTGAGTACCTCAAGGATAGCGACCCACTCCTCGTTGTCACCGGGCTTGGCGTCGGGCACCGCACCGGCTTTTTCGAACTCCACGCCCTTGTGCAGCAGCAGGGTGGCGTCGCCGCCATCGTCGAGGATCATGTTGGGGCCCTTTCCGTCCGGCCAGGTGAAGGCCTGCTCGGTACACCACCAGTATTCCTCAATGGTTTCACCCTTCCAGGCGTAGACTGGGATACCGGCGGCGGCCATTGCTGCGGCGGCGTGATCCTGGGTGGAGAAGATGTTGCAGGAAACCCAGCGTACCTCGGCACCGAGGGCGACCAGGGTCTCCATCAGTACCGCGGTCTGGATGGTCATGTGCAGGGAGCCCATGATACGGGCGCCCTTGAGTGGCTGGCTGGCACCGAATTCCTCACGCAGGGCCATCAGCCCTGGCATTTCGGTTTCGGCAATCGCGATCTCCTTACGGCCCCAATCGGCCAGGGAGATGTCCGCGACTTTATAATCGGTAAAGTCAGACATGGTGTTCTCCTAGGTTTCGTTGGAGCGCCGTTGTACAAGTTGGAACCACCCCCCGAGCCTGACGGCCAAGCCGCTGCAGCGCTCCTCGGGAAATGGAAAAAATCTGCCACAGAGGGCACAGAGTACACAGAGAAAAGGAATCAGTCGTGGGGGGGCATACCACAAACCAGCGTTGCCCCCAGCCGTTTTCTCTGAGCCCTCTGTGTCCTCTGTGGCTAAGGTTTTTAAAGCCCGGCCTCGCTGCGCAGCAGCTCGGCTTTGTCAGTACGTTCCCAGGGCAGATCCAGATCACTGCGGCCGAAATGGCCGTAGCTGGCGGTGGAACGGTAACGGGGCTTGAGCAGGTCCAGCATGCTAGTGATGCCATAGGGACGCAGGTCGAAATGGGCGCGCACCAGCTCGATGATGCGCTCCTCGGCAACCTTTGCGGTGCCGAAGGTTTCGATACTGACCGAGGTGGGCTCGGCCACGCCGATGGCGTAGGAGACCTGGATCTCGCAGCGCTCGGCCAGACCGGCGGCGACGATGTTCTTGGCCACATAACGACCGGCATAGGCAGCGGAGCGATCCACCTTGGAGGGGTCCTTGCCGGAGAAGGCGCCGCCACCGTGACGGGCCATGCCGCCATAGGTATCGACGATGATCTTGCGCCCGGTCAGGCCGCAGTCGCCGACCGGCCCGCCGATGATGAACTGGCCGGTGGGGTTGATGTGGTACTTGGTGTCCTTGTTCAGCCACTCGGCAGGCAGCACGTGTTTGACGATCACCTCCATCACCGCTTCGCGCAACATGCTTTGGCTGATCGAGGGGGCGTGCTGGGTGGAAAGCACCACCGCATCGATGCCGACCGGGCGGCCGTCTTCGTACAGGAAGGTCACCTGGCTCTTGGCGTCCGGGCGCAGCCAGGACAGTTCACCACTCTTGCGCACCTCGGCCTGGCGCTGTACCAGCCGATGGGCATAGGTGATTGGTGCGGGCATCAATACATCGGTTTCGTCGCTGGCATAGCCGAACATCAGACCTTGGTCACCGGCACCCTGGCTTTCACGGTCTTCCCGATCCACCCCCATGGCGATGTCCGGGGACTGCTTGCCCAGCGCGTTCAGTACCGCACAGCTGGCGCCATCGAAACCCACCTCGGAACTGTCATAGCCGATGTCATTGACCACTTCACGCACAATCGCCTCGTAGTCGATGTTGGCGTGGGTGGTGATTTCACCAGCCAAGATCACCATGCCGGTCTTGACCAGAGTCTCGCAGGCGACGCGCGCATGTGGGTCCTGAGCCAGGATCGCATCAAGGACGGCATCAGAGATTTGGTCGGACATCTTGTCCGGATGGCCTTCGGAAACCGACTCGGAGGTGAACAAATGGCTGTTTTTCATGTGCTGTGGTGGTCCTGAATGTTGGGTGGTCGAGGCGGCACAGGGCGCGCCATATCAAGGAACTGCCCAGTATATACCAAAAGACTCATGAGTCCAGGCACAAAGACCGCGAAATAGCGCCCGGTACCAGGGGGAACAGATGTGTTGCCCTGATACAGGTCATCGCTTTTTCTTATGTTATTGAAAATAAATGTTATTTCTAGGGGTATTTAGAACTGGTGCTTGCCCGGCGAGGAAAGATCGGTGAGAATCAGCTGTTCGACTCCGTCGCCAGAAGGCGTCGGCGGGGTCGATGCTTAACCGATGATCCAGATTTGGTCGGATTTGCCATCCGACGGGTAAATCCTGGTGTGATGAGAAATGGCGATGATTTCGCCCACATCCGCAAGGCAATGGGGAGAATGATTTTCGGGTCTGGCTGGGTTGGCCAGCATCTAATGGAGCATTTGTTGCGAAGCATTTGAGTACAGGCTTTGGACAGGGCTCCTACATATAACCGATACACTTTTTACGTTTTTATACACTTTGAAGGAGAGTTACATGCCAAGCCGTAAAGACTTAGCCAATGCCATCCGAGCCCTGAGCATGGATGCGGTGCAGAAGGCCAAATCGGGTCATCCCGGTGCGCCAATGGGTATGGCGGACATCGCCGAAGTGCTGTGGAACGGCCACATGAAGCACAACCCGACCAATCCCGGCTGGTATGACCGTGACCGTTTCATCCTCTCCAACGGCCACGGCTCGATGCTGATCTACTCGCTGCTGCATCTGACCGGTTACGAGCTGAGCATGGACGACCTGAAGAGCTTCCGTCAGCTGCATTCCAAGACCCCCGGTCACCCCGAATACGGTTATGCCCCCGGTATCGAAACCACCACCGGCCCGCTGGGCCAGGGGATCAGCAATGGTGTGGGCATGGCCCTGGCCGAGCGCACCATGGCGGCCCAGTTCAACCGTGATGGCCACCACATCGTTGATCACCACACCTACGTCTTCCTCGGTGATGGCTGCATGATGGAAGGGGTTTCCCATGAGGCCTGTGCCTTCGCCGGCACCCTGGGCCTGGGCAAGTTGATCGCCTTCTGGGACGACAATGGCATTACCATCGACGGTCACACCGAAAACTGGTTTGACGAAGACGTCGCCGGTCGTTTTGAAGCCTATGGCTGGCATGTGATCCGCAAGGTCGACGGGCATAGCGCCGAGGCCATCGACAAGGCCATCCACGAAGCCAAGTCGGTCAACAACAAGCCTACGCTGATCTGCTGCAAGACCGTGATCGGCTATGGCTCGCCGAATCTGTGCGGCAGCCACGACTGTCACGGTGCACCGCTGGGTGACGAAGAAATCAAGGCGACCCGTGAAAATCTCGGCTGGCCGCACGAGCCCTTCGTGATCCCGGCAGAGATCTATGCCGCTTGGGACGCCAAGGCCAAGGGTGCCGAGGCCGAAAAGAGCTGGGCGGAGAAGTTTGCTGCCTACCAGGCGGCCTATCCGGAACTGGCTGCCGAGTTCGAGCGTCGCATGAAGGGCGAACTGCCCGGCAACTGGGCCGATACGGCCAATGCCTTCATCAAGGCCTGCAACGAAAAGGGCGACAGCCCGGCCACCCGCAAGGCCTCCCAGAACGCCATTGAGGCCTATGCCAAGGCCCTGCCAGAATTCCTCGGCGGCTCTGCGGATCTCACCCCCTCCAACCTGACCAACTGGAGCAATGCCAAGGCGATCACCAATACCGTGGCCGATGGCAACTACATCAGCTACGGGGTGCGTGAGTTCGGTATGTCGGCGATCATGAATGGCGTGGCACTGCACGGCGGTTTCATCCCCTTCGGCGGCACCTTCCTGATGTTCTCCGAATATGCCCGCAACGCCCTGCGCATGGCGGCGCTGATGAAGCAGCGTTCAATCTTTGTCTACACCCATGACTCCATCGGTTTGGGCGAAGACGGCCCGACCCATCAGCCGGTCGAGCAGATCCCGACCTTGCGGATGATCCCCAACATGTCCGTATGGCGTCCCTGTGACTCGGTCGAAACCGCAGTAGCCTGGCAGCAGGCGATCGAGAAGAAGGATGGCCCAAGCTGCCTGATCTTCTCCCGCCAGAACCTGGCCCACCAGGCCCGCAACGATGCCCAGATCGCCAGCATCGCCAAGGGTGGTTACGTACTGAAGGATTGCGACGGCAGCCCGGATGCGATCATCATCGCCACCGGTTCCGAAGTGGATCTGGCCATCAAGGCCGCCGCCGAACTGTCCGGCAAGAAGATCCGCGTGGTCTCCATGCCTTCGGTGGAAACCTTCGATGCCCAGGACGCCGCCTACCGCGAAAGCGTACTGCCTGCCGCTGTTACCGCGCGCGTTGCCGTTGAGGCAGCCGTCACCGGTGGCTGGTACAAGTATGTGGGTCTGAACGGCAAGGTGATTGGTATGGATCGCTTTGGTGAGTCTGCCCCGGCCGGCGAGCTGTTCAAGGAATTTGGCTTCACCGTTGAGAATGTCGTCAAGGCGGTCAAGGAAGTCATGTAAGTCCCGGAGACCGCCTCCCCTGCGGGGGGGGCTGCCACCATTCCCAGGTCATGGAAATGCGATTGAAATGACCTGGCTCAGGCCTAGCCTGATTGAGATTGCCCCATGGCCAGCATAGGCCAAAGCGACTTTCACGTTTAACAGGAGAAAAAACAGATGACTATCAAAGTTGGTATCAATGGTTTTGGCCGTATCGGTCGTATGGCCTTCCGCGCCATTGCCAAGGATTTCCCCGGTATGGAAGTGGTTGGCATCAACGACCTGCTTGACGCCGACTACCTGGCCTACATGCTGAAGTATGATTCCGTACACGGGCGTTTCGGTGGGGATGTTTCCGTTAGCGGCAACAACCTGATGGTGAACGGCAAGACCATTCGCCTGACCGCCGAACGCGATCCGTCCAACCTGAAGTGGGGCGAAATCGACGTCGATATCGTCCTGGAATGTACCGGCTTCTTCCTCACCGAAGAAACCTGTCAGAAGCACATCGACGCTGGCGCCAAGAAGGTGGTGCAGTCTGCCCCGTCCAAGGACGCCACCCCGATGTTCGTCTACGGTGTTAACCACGAAACCTATGCCGGCCAGACCATCGTTTCCGCCGCCTCCTGCACCACCAACGCCCTGGCCCCGGTGGCCATGGTGCTGCATGAGAACTGGGGCATCAAGCGTGGCCTGATGACCACCGTACATGCCGCTACCGCTACCCAGAAGACCGTTGACGGCCCTTCCCAGAAGGACTGGCGCGGTGGTCGCGGTATCCTGGAAAACATCATCCCGTCCTCTACCGGCGCGGCCAAGGCGGTGGGTGTGGTACTGCCCGAGCTGAACGGCAAGCTGACCGGGATGGCCTTCCGTGTTCCCACCTCTGATGTCTCTGTGGTCGACCTGACCGTTGAGCTGGAAAAGGAAGCCAAGTACGCCGACATCTGTGCCGCAATGAAGAAGGCCTCCGAGTCTGGCGACATCAGCAAGACCCTGGGTTACACCGACGAGAAGGTGGTTTCCACCGACTTCCGTGGTGTGGGCTTCTCCTCCATCTTTGATGCCGAGGCCGGTATCGCGCTGGACGGCACCTTCGTCAAGATCGTGGCCTGGTATGACAACGAGTATGGTTATACCTGCAACATGCTGCGCTTTGTCGAGCACGTTGCTGCTAATTAAGTGGCAAGTGACAAGTAGCAAGTGACAAGAAACTGCCGGTGGGGTCTACCCGCCGGCACTTTTGCAAATTTCCCTGATCCCAAGAGTGTTTTGCTAAGCCCTGTTTAGCAAAATTCTTTGAAACTTAAATGGAGTAGAAACATGTCCTTTATCAAACTGACCGATCTCGATCTTTCCGGCAAGCGTGTGTTGATCCGTGCTGACCTGAACGTCCCCGTCAAGGACGGCAAGGTCACCTCCGATGCACGCATTACTGCCTCCATGCCGACCATTGAGCATTGCCTCAAGGCCGGTGCCAAGGTGATGGTGATGTCCCACCGCGGGCGTCCCGAGGAGGGCGTGGTCGATGAGGAAAACTCACTGCAGCCGATTGCCGATGACATGGCGGGCAAGCTAGGCAAGCCGGTTCGCCTGGTCAAGGATTACTTGAATGGTGGTTTTGAAGTCGCCGATGGCGAGTGCGTGCTGCTGGAAAACGTACGCTTCAATGCCGGTGAAAAGAAGGACAAGGAAGACCTGGCCAAGCAGTATGCCGCGCTGTGTGACGTCTACGTGATGGATGCCTTCGGTACCGCTCACCGTGCCCAGGCCTCCACTCACGGCGCCGGCAAATTTGCCCCTACCGCCTGTGCCGGCCTGTTGCTGGCCGAAGAACTGGATGCCTTGAACAAGGCCCTGGCCAATCCGGCCCGTCCGATGGTCGCGATTGTTGGCGGCTCCAAGGTCTCTACCAAGCTGACCGTACTGGAATCCCTTTCCACCAAGGTCGATCAGCTGATCGTTGGTGGTGGTATTGCCAATACCTTTATCGCTGCCGCGGGCCATAATATCGGCAAGTCCCTGTTTGAAGCGGATTTGATCGATGAGGCAAAGCGTCTGATGGCCGCGGCCAAGGCCAAGGGTGGTGAGATCCCTGTCCCGGTGGATGTGATAGTGGGCAAGGAATTTTCGGAAAGTGCCGTCGCTACCGTGAAGAAAGTAAACGAAGTGGCCGACGATGATATGATCTTCGACGTCGGTCCTGAAACCGCCAAGCAATACGCGGGCATGCTCAAGAGCGCCGGGACCATTGTATGGAACGGCCCGGTCGGGGTATTTGAGTTCGACCAGTTCGGTGAGGGCACCAAGGCACTGGGCATGGCGATTGCCGATTCCAGCGGCTTCTCCATTGCCGGTGGTGGCGATACCATTGCCGCCATCCAGAAGTATGGGATTTACGATCGGGTATCCTACATTTCTACTGCCGGCGGTGCCTTCCTTGAGTTCCTCGAAGGCAAGACCCTGCCGGCCGTGGCCATGCTGGAAGAGCGCGCCAAGAACTGAAGATAGGTTCAAGACCACAGACAGATGAGGATGCCTGGACCTGGCTGCATGAATTTGTCACTTGATTGTTTCGGGTAACGGGCATGGCCATGGGGTCGGCTCGCCAGACGAAACCCGATACGGAAAAACTATGCAAAGACGAACGAAGATACTGGCAACACTTGGCCCGGCCACCGATGACCCCAAGGTCATGGACAAGGTCATTGAGGCCGGAGTAGACGTGGTACGGATTAATTTTTCTCACGGTGAGGCGCAGGAGCATATCGAGCGCGCCGAAAAGGTCCGTAATCGTGCCCGCGCCCATGGCCGTCAGGTCGGGGTGCTGTGCGACCTGCAGGGGCCGAAGATTCGTATCGAATGCTTCAAGGATGGCAAGGTCGAGCTGAACGAGGGTGGGAATTTTATTCTTGATGCCAGTTGTGGCAGCAAGGATGGGGATGCAGAACGTGTTGGTATCGCCTATAAACAATTGCCGGAAGATGTCAGTCGCGGGGATACCCTGTTGCTGGATGATGGTCGCCTGGTATTGTGGGTCGACAATGTGGAAGGGCCGCGCATCAACTGCCGCGTGGTTGTCGGAGGTGTCCTTTCCAATCGCAAGGGAATTAACCGCCAGGGTGGCGGCCTGTCCGCCCCCGCACTGACTGAGAAGGATCGCGAAGACATCAAGACCGCTGCGCAGATGGAAGCGGACTATCTGGCGATCTCCTTCCCGCGCACTGCGGCCGATGTCAATGAGGCCCGTGAGCTGTTCCGTGCTGCTGGTGGCAAGGGCAGTATCGTTGCCAAGATTGAGCGTGCCGAGGCGCTGGAGGTGATCGAAGAGATCATCGCCGCCTCCGATGCGATCATGATCGCCCGTGGAGACCTGGGTGTGGAGATCGGGGATGCCGCTCTGCCGCCGGTGCAAAAGCACCTGATCCGCCTGGCACGCAACATGAACCGAGTGGTCATTACCGCTACCCAGATGATGGAGTCGATGATCGAAAATCAGATCCCGACTCGTGCCGAGGTGTTTGACGTGGCCAATGCGGTACTGGATGGTACCGATGCGATCATGCTCAGCGCCGAAACTGCCACCGGAAAATACCCGGACAAGGCGGTTAGCGCGATGCACCGGGTCTGTATGGAGGCGGAAAAGCAGCGCATCGCCACCACCTCCGATCATCGTATCAACTCGGAATTTACCCACATAGACGAGGCGATTGCGATGGCAGCGATGTATACCGCCAATCATCTCAAGGTGAAGGCGATCGCTGCGCTGACCGAATCAGGTTCGACTACACTGTGGATGTCGCGCATTAGCTCCGGGATCCCCATCTATGCCATGACCCGCCATGTGGAAACCCGTCGCAAGGTAACCCTGTTCCGTGGTGTCTACCCGGTCAGCTTTGATGTGACCAGTGATGACCATGCGGAATTGAACCGCGAGGCGATTGATGAGCTGCGCCGCCGTGGTGCGGTACGGGACGGCGACCAGGTGATCATCACCAAGGGTGACCTGCTCGGTGTCCATGGCGGCACCAACGCGATGAAGATCGTCAAGGTTGGCGAAATGGTCTGAGACTTGCGATCGGCATCACCGGGCAACATACAGAGGTGATACCGACATGATTTTGAACAATGCAGTTTTAATTCACTTGATTAAGTAACAAGGAGATTCACTATGGCTCTGGTATCCATGCGTCAACTTCTCGACCACGCCGCTGAACACGGCTATGGTCTGCCCGCATTTAACGTCAACAACATGGAGCAGGTGCATGCCATCATGCAGGCTGCCGATGCGGTGGACAGCCCGGTGATCCTGCAGGGTTCTGCCGGTGCCCGTTCCTATGCCGGCGAGCCCTTCCTGCGCCATCTGATCCTGGCTGCGGTGGAAATGTACCCACATATCCCGGTAGTAATGCACCAGGACCACGGTGCCTCCCCGGCGATCTGTGCCCGTTCCATCCAGTCCGGCTTCTCCTCGGTGATGATGGATGGCTCCCTGATGGAAGACGGCAAGACCCCTGCTTCCTATGAGTACAACGTCGAAGTCACCCGCAAGGTGGTCGAAATGGCCCACGCCTGTGGCGTATCCGTAGAGGGTGAGCTGGGCTGCCTGGGCTCCCTGGAAACCGGCATGATGGGCGAGGAAGACGGTCACGGGGCCGAAGGCAAGCTGGACATGGACATGCTGCTGACCGACCCGGATGAAGCCGCTGACTTCGTCAAGAAAACCGGCGTGGATGCCTTGGCGATCGCCATCGGTACCTCCCATGGTGCCTACAAGTTCACCAAGGAGCCGACCGGCAAGATCCTGCGTATTGATCGCGTTAAAGAGATCAATGCACGTATCCCCAGCGTCCATCTGGTTATGCACGGCTCCTCCTCGGTACCGCAGGACTGGCTCGAGATCATCAACAACTACGGTGGCGACATGGGTCAGACCTATGGCGTACCGGTGGAAGAGATCGTCGAAGGGATCAAGTCTGGCGTGCGCAAGGTCAACATCGACACCGACCTGCGTATGGCCTCCACCGGCGCGGTGCGCAAGCATCTGCACGACAACACCTCCAACTTCGACCCGCGCAAATTCCTGAAGGAAGCGACCAAGGCGATGTCCGGGATCTGTAAGGCCCGCTACGAAGCCTTCGGCTGCGCCGGCATGGCCAGCAAGATCAAGCCGATCTCGCTGGAAACCATGTTCATGGATTATGCCGCTGGCAAGCTGGATCCCAAGATCAAGTAAGCTTTGCTTATCCTGATCAAGAAGGCGGCAGCGATGCCGCCTTTTTTGTGTGCGGTGCATGGCGGTAGTACTCGGGCCTATTATCATCGGTGATGGTGGAAGTCGAGATGATATGCGGTATAAGCGTCATGAAAAAATCATGTCTCCTACCTGAAGGAATTCCCAAATGGAAACCCGTGAGTATCTTAAGCAGCTGCGCCAGGATATCGTCTTCAGCGAGACCCTGTGCGGGCAGCATCTGACGTTCCACACCACCTGGGGGGTGTTCTCGCCGCGCGAGATCGATGAGGGCTCGCGCCTGCTGCTGGCAGAGATGCGCATCGACCCCAATGATGATTGCCTGGACCTGGGCTGTGGCTATGGCCCGATCGGGATGGTGATGGCCAGACAGGCCCCCCAGGGACAGAGCTTGCTGGTCGACAAGGATTTTGTCGCGGTGGATTATGCCAACAAGAACATTCAGCTCAATGGTATCGGCAATGCGCAGGCGATCCTGAGCAATGGTTTTTCGGCCGTCGGTCAGCGGCAATTTGACGTGATTGCCTCCAATATTCCGGCCAAGGTGGGTAATGAGATGCTGACCCTGTTCATGCATGATGCGCTGGCCCATCTCAATCCGGGTGGGCGTTTATATGTGGTGACGATCAACGGCCTGCGCCAGTACATCAAGCGCAATTTTAATGAGGTATTCGGCAATTATGACAAGCTCAAGCAGGGGCGTAGTTATACCGTTGCGCTGGCCGTGAAGGCCTGAACACCGGTCGACTCAGGAAGGTCGGGGGTGATCCTTGCTGTGCTTGAGACAATCAGTGCAGTAGTGGTCGCGAGATATAGTACAGGCCGATCAGGATCACACTGGCCCCGGCGATGCGACGTACCGCCGGGCGGCGCATCAGGCTGGTCAGTTTACCGGCGGCGACCCCCATCAGCAGCAGATTGGGCAAGGTACCCAGACCAAAGCTGAGCAGGAGCAGGGCCCCATCAAGGGCACTGCCGGCGGAGATCGCCATGATCAGCATGCTGTAGACCAGACCACAGGGCAGCCAGCCCCATACCAGTCCCATCAGCAATGCCTGGCTGGGGCTGCGCACTGGTAGCAGTTTGCGCGCATGGGGTTCAAGACGTGACCACAGCCCGCTGCCGAGGCGCTCCAGGCGGGTAATGCCAAACCACCAGCCGCCCAGGTACAGCCCCAGCGCAATCATGAACAGCCCGGCGACGACTTGCAGCACCAGTTGTGCCTGATTGATCAGCAATAGCTGGGCAGCCAGCGTGCCGATGCCACCTAGCAGGGCACCGGCCAGGGCATAGCTGAACAGGCGACCGAGATTGTAGTTCAGCAAATAGGGGAGCATCGCACCAAGTCGACCACGGGCCGGTTCCGGCAGGCCGAAGCTCAACGCGCCGACGATCCCGCCGCACATACCGATGCAATGTACCCCACCCAGCAGTCCCACCACAAAGGCGGCTAGATAACTCAGTTCCATCAGTGTTTATCTACCTCAAATGATGAAAAAACGCTCTTGCGCAGGGACGCGGGGGATCTATGGGCGTGTGGCATCCACATGGGCCTGCAATCGCCGTGCGGCGTACCACACCAGAAAGGCTACCGGGATGCCGATCACGGCGGTGAGGATGAAGAAATTTTCATAGCCCCACGCATCGACGATACCACCCGAGTAGCCCCCCAGCAACTTGGGAAAAAGCGTCATCATCGAGCTGAAGATCGCGTATTGCATGGCGGTAAAGGAGATGTTGGTCAGACTGGACAGAAAGGCCACGAAGGCGGCGCTGGCCATCCCGGCGCTGATGTTGTCGGCGGCGATCACCAGGCTCAGTAGCAGTAGGCTGTGTCCGCTCTTGGCCAGCAGCAGGAACAACAGATTGGTCAGCGCCGAAAGCAGCGCACCGACCAATAGCATGCGCATCACCCCGAAGCGTACCGTCAGCGTGCCGCCAATGAAACCACCGAGCAGGATCATCAACAGGCCAAAGGCCTTGGTGACACTGGCGATCTCTTCCTTGCTAAACCCCATGTCCTGGTAAAAGACATTGGCGACCACCCCAAGCACGATATCGGAGATGCGGTAAAAGCCGACCAATAGCAGCAGGATCCAGGCGGTGTGCAGGCCGTGACGGCGGAAAAATTCCAGCACCGGATCGATATAGGTTTCCTGTAGCAGGCTGCGCTGTGCCAGCCCCATTCCGACGGCGGCACGGCCCAGCAGCAATGCCACCAGGACGGCGCTGAGCAGACGCAGGGCCTCACTGACAAAGCTGGCCATCGCGCCATTGAGCAGGTTGGCGGCCAGCCAGTGCTGCAAACCGCTGATGACAGGCTGACTCAGTAGGTAGGCACCGATTAGACCACTGACCATCAGCCCGAACAGCAGCAGGAAGCGCAGATAGGAAGACAAGCCATGCAGGTAGCGGCTGCGCGAGGCGGAGATATCCGGTTCGCGGATCAGCAGCGTGGTGCTCACTCCGACCAGCATCACCGCGGCCATGCACAGATAGGTCCAGCGCCAGGCCTGGTAGTTATAGGCCTCGCTGCTGGTGCCAAAGCCGGCCGCCAGATAGAGCGCTCCAGCGCCGGCCACCAGCATGCCGATGCGATAACCGGCAATATAACTGGCCGACATCATCGCCTGCAGATCGGCCTCGGCCGCCTCGATGCGATAGGCATCGATAACGATATCCTGGGTGGCGGCGGAAAAGCCCAGCATCACCGCCGCGAAGGCCATCATGGTCAGGGCATGTTCGCTACTGGCCGGATCGATACTGGCCATCCAGACGATCGCGCAGATCACCGCCCCCTGCGCCAGCAGTAGCCAGCCGCGCCGCTGCCCGAGCAGGCTGGCGAGCAGCGGCAGTGGCAGCTTGTCGATGATCGGTGCCCAGACAAACTTGAAGGAGTAGCCCAGTGCCGCCCAGCTGAAATAGGTGACCGCAGCACGCTCGATGCCGGCCTCGCGCAGCCATAGCGACAGGGAGGAGAAGATCAGCAGGATCGGGATCCCGGCAGAGAAGCCCAGAAACAGCATGCTCAGTACCTGGGGTCGCAGCCAGGCATGCCAGGCATCACGCCAGCTGTGGCTGACGGTGCGCTCAGGCATCATCGTGGACCGTGGCTGGGCTGCGCATGCTGGCGTTACAGGCTGTAATCGTAATCAATGGTCAATGGCGCGTGGTCGGAAAAGCGCTGTTCCCGATAGATGCTGGCGGCCTTGACCCGCTCGGCCAGGCCGGGCGTGATCACCTGAAAGTCGATGCGCCAGCCGACATTATTGGCCCAGGCCTGGCCCCGGTTCGACCACCAGGTATATTGTTCAGGGCGCGGGTCAACCAGGCGAAAGGCATCGACAAAGCCCATCGGCCCGAACAGCTTGTCCAGCCAGGCCCGTTCCTCGGGGAGGCAGCCGGAGTTTTTCTGGTTGGACTTGAAGTTCTTGATGTCGATCTCCTTGTGCACGATGTTCCAGTCGGCGCAGAGAATATAGTCCCGGCCATCCTCGCGCATCGCCGCCAGGCGTGTTTCCAGGCGAGCCATCAGACTGTACTTGACCTGCTGGCGCTCTTCCTTGGCCGAGCCGGAGGGCATGTAGAGCGAGACCACCGACAACTGACCAAAGTCGGCCTGAATGAAGCGGCCCTCGGCGTCCATGTCCTCAAAGCCCTCGCCCAGGCCCAGGATCACCCGGTCCGGCTTGCGGCGACTGTAGATCGCCACCCCGGAATAGCCCTTTTTTTCGGCATCGCAGAAATAGGCATGATAACCCTCGGGGTAGTGCAGGGCTGCGTCCAGCTGGTGTTCCTGGGCCTTGGTTTCCTGCACACAGACCACATCGGGTTTTTTGGCACGCATCCACTCGAAAAAACCCTTATTGGCCGCCGAGCGGATGCCATTGAGATTGGCGGTGATGATGCGCATCGAATCCTCAAATATGGTTCAAACAAAGGCCCACAGCATACCCCAGGCGAGGAGAAAAAGGCATGGCCCCCGTGGCCGGCGATAGGCAGCGATCGCTCGCGCTGTTACAATCAGGCTCTCGACTTATCGCGCCACGGGGAAGACCATGCAGGACTACAAACGCGAATTTATCCGCTTTGCGATCGACAATCAGGTATTGCGCTTCGGTGAGTTCACCCTCAAGTCCGGGCGCATCAGCCCCTATTTCTTTAACGCCGGCCTGTTCAACACCGGCGAGCACCTGACCCGCCTGAGCCGTTTTTATGCCGCGGCAATCATGGACGCCGGTATCCCCTTCGACACCCTGTTCGGTCCGGCCTACAAGGGCATCCCGTTGGCGGCGACCACTGCGGTGGCGCTGTATGAGCACTTTCAGCGCAACACTCCCTATTGCTTTAACCGCAAGGAGGCCAAGGACCATGGCGAGGGTGGCAGCATTGTCGGTGCGCCGCTGCAGGGGCGGGTGCTGATCATCGACGATGTGATCACCGCCGGTACCGCGATCCGCGAGGCGATGGCGATCATCCATGCCGCCGGGGCCAGTCCGGGCGGGGTGGTGATCGCACTGGATCGCCAGGAGCGCGGCAAGGGCGAGTTGTCGGCGATCCAGGAGGTCGAGCAGCATTTCGGCCTGCAGGTGGCCAGCATCATTACCTTGGCCGACCTGATGACCTACATCCAGGATGACCCGGCGATGTCCCAGTATGCCGAGGCAATCAGTGCCTATCGCAGCCAGTACGGGATCGCCTGATGCCGCTGCCGACCCGCGACGGACAGAGCAACCTGGTCAATGAGCACTTTGCGGTGATCTACACCCCGAGCAAGCGCCGGGCGCGCTTTCCCGATAATTGTGTGACTGTGTACGACAACGACCTGGAGGCCATCGACGCGGCCGAGGCCGGTGAGGATCTGCATGCCGCCAAGGTGGTGGGGCCGTCCCGTTCCTCCGAGGGCTTCATGCTCTATTACCTGGTGCACTGGCTGAGCTGATGGCCTGTCGTCCCGGTTGTGCCGCCTGTTGTATCGCCCCGTCGATCTCCTCGCCCATCCCCGGCATGCCGCAGGGTAAGCCGGCTGGGCAGGCCTGTGTGCAACTGGATGGGGCCGGGCTGTGTCGCCTGTTCGGGCAGGCCGAGCGTCCTGGTATCTGCATGCGCTTTGCCGACCACCCGGAACACTGCGGCAGCTCCCGCGACGAAGCCCTGGCCAGACTGACGGCCCTGGAGGCCGCTACCTGCTAAGCGGTGGTCAAGACCAAAAACCAAAAACCAAAA